>CAKZXY010000060.1 GCA_937883945.1 uncultured Clavibacter sp.
CGAGGATTTCTATTACTAGCAAGGGTTACATCAACTCTCTCATTGCTTAAAGCCCTGCTATCTCTTAGGGCAGTTAACTCTTTTTCTTTATCATCATATGCTTGATTGATATTAGCCCTGGCAGTACCAATCAATTTTCCCATCGCTGCTCGTTTTTCAATCTCTATCTCTGCAAGCCCCTGATTAGCTCGTGCTATTGGCGAGCGATCGCCAACATGAGCAATCTTTACCTCACGCAAATCATCTAGCGATTGGGAGGCTTTTATCGCAGATAGCGCATCGGCTTTAATCTGCTCAATACCAGCGTTATCTAACGACACTTGGGAATTCTACTAATTCAAGTGGCAAGAAGTGGTTATTTTCGAGCCGCCGATACGGCATACATCACCACAGAGGCAGCGGTAGCTAGATTTAGGCTCTCTGCCTTGCCTGAAATAGGAATTGCCACTTGCTTGGCTCCAAGAGTTGAAACTACCTTAGCTTCAAGGCCCCTGGCCTCATTGCCAAAAATCCATATCGCAGAGCGATCCTTTGATTCATTTGCTGCCTCTAATAGCTCAAGTCCACCATTTGCATCAGTTGCATAAATATCAAAGGCCCTGCCTGCTATTTGTGACTTAAGTTGATCTTCAGAAATTGATGTAAATAGAGGAATATGCCAATGCGAACCTGCACTTGATCGCACCACCTTCGGGCTATAGATATCAACGCTATTGTCAGAGAAGATCACGGCATCAAAACCAAAAGCATCTGCAGCTCGAATCACCGTTCCAGCATTTCCTGGATCTTGAATCTGCCAGAAATAGGCAATCTTTAACTCACTCTTTGACGCTGCAAGAAAATCTGCAAATGAATTCTCTGGAATCTGGGCGATAGCTAATAAACCTTGTGGCGTGACAGTATCGGTCATAGCTTTCATAACCTCAGGTGAAACCTCAACAATTTCAAAATAGCCTTCAGGAATTGTCGCCAAGCGACTCATGCCATCGCTGGTCAAATAAAGTGTTGATATCTCCTCTGGAGAAAAATCAAGGGCCTCTTTAATTGATGAGAAACCTTCAATTACATATTGGCCGCTCTCTTTTCTTGCTTTGCCGCCCCGAGAACCTAAAAGAGCCTTCACTGCCTCAACATGAGGCGAATGAAGGCTCGTAATCATCGCTTTTTAACGCGAGACTTTAGGAAACTTTTACATTCTTGCGCGCTACTTCAACCAAGGCGGCGAAAGCAGCAGGATCATTAGTTGCAAGCTCTGATAGAACTCGACGATCTACCTCAACTCCTGCACCTTTTAATCCTTGGATAAAACGGTTGTAGGTAATTCCATTAGCACGACTTGCCGCATTGATACGGGTAATCCAGAGCTGGCGGAAATCACCTTTCTTGTCTTTGCGATCATTGAAGGCATAGACCAGAGAGTGA
>CAKZXY010000061.1 GCA_937883945.1 uncultured Clavibacter sp.
TAACTGCCACTTATGCGAAGAAGCTGAGAAGAACGTTCGAGAAGTAATGGCAGATATCCCCTTTGATTTAGAGCTTATTTACATTGATGGAGATCAAGAGCTAGAAAGACTCTATGGCGAAGAAGTACCGGTAACCCTAATTAATGGAGCTAAGCATGATTACTTTAGAGTTGATAAGAAGCGATTTAGCGAGGCAATACTTCGTCAGCATCAATAATTCTGTAGGAATATCCCTGCTCGGCTAAAAATCTCTGTCTATTTTGCGCAAAGTCTTGATCAATAGTGTCTCTTGCTACTAGCGAATAGAAACGAGCACCACGTCCATCAGATTTAGGTCTAAGGATTCGTCCGAGTCGCTGGGCCTCTTCTTGCCTGGAGCCAAAGGTGCCTGAAACTTGTATCGCAATTGAAGCCTCAGGCAAATCAATAGAGAAGTTAGCAACCTTTGAAACTACTAAGCATTTAATCTCACCACTTCGGAATTTGCCATATAGCTCCTCGCGTTCCTTTACTGGAGTATCACCTTTAATTATTGGCACAGCAAGCTCTGCAGCAATCTCATCGATCTGTGAAATGTATTGACCGATGATTAAAACCTGATCATCTTCATGTTGCTTTGCTAGAGCAATCACTACATTTTTCTTGGTAGCAGTAGTTGCGCAGGTGCGATACTTATCTTCCTGTTCAGCTGTGGCATAAGTTAAACGCTCATGATCTGTAAGAGTGACTCTTACCTCAACACAATCAGCAGGTGCGATATAGCCCTGAGCTTCAATCTCTTTCCAAGGAACATCAAATCTTTTCGGTCCGATTAGAGAGAAGACTTCACCTTCCATTCCATCTTCGCGAACTAAGGTTGCAGTAAGGCCTAAACGGCGACGAGACTGAATATCTGCAGTAAATCTAAAGATAGGGGCGGGGAGAAGATGAACCTCATCATAAATAATTAAGCCCCAATCATGGGAATCAAAGAGGTCTAAATGAGCGTAAAGCCCCTTCTTTCTTGTGGTCATCACTTGATAGGTAGCAATCGTTACTGGGCGAATCTCTTTCTTTGCTCCTGAGTATTCGCCAATCTCATCTTCATTTAAAGATGTGCGCTTTATCAACTCATCACGCCACTGTCTTGCGGCAATAGTATTTGTTACCAGAATTAAAGTGGTGGCTTGAGCATGAGCCATAGCAGCAGCTCCCACTAGAGTTTTTCCTGCTCCGCATGGAAGTACTACAACGCCAGAGCCACCATGCCAGAAACCTTCTGCAGCAAGTCTTTGATACTCCCTAAGTTTCCAACCATCTTCATTAAGTGAAATAGCATGCGCTTGCCCATCAACATACCCTGCAAAATCCTCTGCTGGCCAACCTAAACGAAGAAGGGCTTGTTTTAGATGTCCTCTCTGACTTGGGTGAACAGTTACAGTTTCATCATCAACTTTTGTTCCAAGAAGCGGGGCTACTTTCTTTGCCCTCATAACTTCAGTTAAGACTGCTACATCAGTTGAGATAAGAACTAGACCATGTACTGGATGAGATTCAATTCTTAACCTGCCATATCGCCCCATTACATCTGCGATATCAAGTAGCAGAGCGTGCGCTACGGCATATCTTGAGTATTTAAGTAAGGTATCAATAACTTGTTCTGCATCATGTCCCGATGCTCTTGCATTCCATAAACCAAGTGAGGTTAAGCGATAGGTGTGAATATGTTCAGGTGATTTCTCAAGCTCTGCAAAGGGAGCAATTGCCTGGCGACATTCTGCAGAGAGTGGATGATCAATATCTAGAAGCAGAGTCTTATCGCTTTGAACTATTAAAGGACCTTGAGTCATAGAAGTATTTCTTTAATGAGTGCAGCAATTAGATTTGAGCGAGGCTCAAGATGAGAGACCAATATATGCTCATTATTGGCATGGGCTCCGCCGCCAAGTGAGCCAAGCCCATCAAGGACTTTGGTATGTATTGCTGCAAAGTTTCCATCACTTGCCCCGCCAACACTTGCTGATCCAAGCGGCGACATTTCGAGTTTCACCGCAACCTTCTCAGCTAGTTCATAGAGCTCACTACTTGCAGAGGTTTCCATCGGAGGTCGATTAATTCCACCAGTAATTTCAATTCGAGCATCTTTATTCTCTGGCTTTAAAGCTCTAATTGCTTGCTCTACTCGCTTCATCTCAGCCATTGTAAAAGATCTAGAATCAACATCAAGGCTTGCAAGAGCTGGAACAGTATTAGTTGTGCTTCCTGAAGTCATAACAGTTGGAACAACGCTAGTTCCTAACTCTTTATTCTCTAGAGCAATTAATTTGCTGACAATCTTTGAAATCTCAACAGTTGCATTAATTCCTTTTTCTGGTTCAAGACCAGCATGCGCTGCTCTGCCATGAATTGTTATTTGATACATAGAAGTTCCTTTGCGACCAATCTTTAACTTTCCATCAAGAGATGCTTCCATTACTAATACTGCTTTTGCTTTCTTACTTACTTCTTCAATTAATTTGCGTGAAGTAGCAGAGCCGGTCTCTTCATCTGTTGTTGCAATAAGAGCAACACGGTCAAGATCCTGGCCACGCATTGCATAGAGAGCTTGGATAAAACCAGATTTCATATCAAAGACACCAGGGCCAGATGCAACATCACCATCGACTCTCCAGAGCGGAGCAAAAGATCCAATCGGCCAAACGGTATCAAGATGAGTTAAGAGAACTACTTCTGGGTTCTTGCTGCCAAGCCAGTAGACCGGTCTTCCTGATTCTTGAATTATCTCTGCGCTTGTCCCAATTACTTTCGCTGTAATCTGGTTTGCAACCTCTAATACTTTTGCGCAGGCAGCAAGATCACTACTAGGGCTCTCGCACTCAACCAGCGTCTGCAAGTCTCTCAAAATCTCAGTACTCACAAAGCTATCCTAGAGTTGTTTTTCATCGACAGATGAGGCATGAATAGATTAACAACCCAGTTAGGCGCAAACAGAGACATCAGGTATTTGAATGACATTTTCAGCTGCCTGGAAAGTCGCGAAAAGTCATTATGTTCATTGAAAGCAAAATTCGTTAATTTTGGGTTTATAAAAATCCTATGACCAGATGCAACTAGCTTTAGGTTAAATGGGACATGTTCGCTTACATTTAGTTCATCATCGCTAAAGGTCTGGTAATTACCTTTTAGAAAAGCCTCTGTCTTGTAAATGGCGAGGCCCCCGAAGGCCGAGGTAACTTCGATCCAATCCTCACTCTCTGGAATAATTCTTTGCTTATCTCTAATGGCTTTTACCCAAGATTTTACAGGGTTCATTCCAGAAGCATATAGAGACCTTGCTTCGTTCCAGCAATCCATTTCGCTCCATCCAGGTGCTCGAAGCGCATAAACTTTTAATGCAGCTCAATCCGGATAATAACAAAGAATTTACTGACCTGATTAGAGCCCTGGAGTCCGGTTAGTAGACTTTGGTTAGCCTTCGCTCTTGGCCGCTAGTTTACAGCGAATATACTCACTATGCCGAATATGCAGTAAATCAGCTACTCTACGTATTATACTTTCTTCATGTTTATCTTTTGTTATTTAAAGTTTGAAAAGCTTAAGTTATTCTTCATGGTCAGTCACGACTTAAGTTAGCTCTGATTAGTCTTCATTAATCCTGGCCTCGAGCTACTTCATCTATGCGTCCAAAGAAACAGCATTTTCATCAAATTATGCCTAGAATT
>CAKZXY010000062.1 GCA_937883945.1 uncultured Clavibacter sp.
GAACTTATCTGAAAGGCGGACTGAGTTATTCGCGTTCTGATATTGAACCGAGATAATGTCCTTGCCTCCGAGGTCCATGTCAAAGCCAGCATCGCGAAGTGCGCGAATCTTGTCTTCTTCATTGACCTTTGTCTCGATAAATTCTTCGATATCTGGGTGATCAACATCTAGAACAACCATCTTTGCAGCGCGGCGTGTAGCACCACCTGACTTGATTGTTCCAGCGGACGCGTCAGCACCACGCATGAATGAGACAGGACCAGATGCTGTTCCGCCGGACTTTAGAAGCTCCTTTGATGAACGGATGCGAGACAAGTTAAGTCCTGCTCCTGATCCACCCTTGAAGATCATTCCTTCTTCGCGGTACCAGTTAAGAATGCTGTCCATAGTGTCATCAACTGACAAGATGAAACATGCTGAAACCTGCTGTGGTTGGTTTGTTCCAACGTTGAACCACACTGGTGAGTTGAATGAGAAAATTTGGTGCATGAGCATGTGTGTTAGCTCGTGCTCGAAGATCGTTGCATCTTTATCCGTTGCAAAGTAACCGAATTCTTTTCCGGCCTTTGTGTAGGTAAGTACAACGCGATCGATGACCTGCTTAAGAGACCATTCGCGATTTTCGGCACCTACTGCGCCACGGAAGTACTTGGTGGTTACGATCGTTGAAGCATTTACTGACCAGAAGTCAGGGTACTCAACACCGTGTTGTTCAAATACAGTCTCACCGGTTTTCCAGTTCGCCTGAACAACGTCGCGTCGCTCCCACTTAACTTCATCGTAAGGATGAATTCCTTCAGTTGTATAAATGCGTTCGATCGTTAAGCCCTTACCCTTTACGGTGTTATGAGCTTTGATCTTGATTGGTCGGTTGATGACCGTATCTGACATTTTTATTTTCCCGTCTTCTCTTTTAACGATTGCTCGTTGTTGTTTGATTAGTTTTTAACGATGGGGCATCGCTTTTTTCATTTACTTCGTTTGCGCTGTGGGAATTCGCGCTCGAAGGCACTGCTCGCAGTAACGCGATCTCGCCTTCGAAATCTTCAAGGGAGGAGAAGTTACGGTATACCGAGGCATAACGCAGGTAGGCGACCTCATCTAATTCGCGAAGTGGCGGCAAGATAGCCATGCCAACCTCTTGAGCTTCGATCTCTGCCTGTCCTGTGGAGCGAAGCGCCTCTTCAACCCTCATTGCAAGTAGCGCTAGATCATCATCATCAACTGGCCGGTTCTGGCAGGCCTTACGAACACCGTTGATAACTTTCTCGCGGCTAAAGGGCTCTGTTGCTCCACTGCGTTTGATGATGGAGAGAACTGCTGTTTCAGATGTTGAAAAACGTGAACCGCATTGGGTGCACTCTCTTCTGCGACGAATTGAGCTGCCTTCATCACTTGGACGCGAGTCAATGACTCGAGAATCCTCATAACGACAGAAGGGGCAGTTCACGGCGTGTCGTCCTCTCAATCCTGGGCATTTCCTGAAATCGGGTGTATTGGAGCCTTAGGTGCCAACCACTACTTATGGAAGCATATCCCAATTCAACCCCAATATCTAGGGGTAAGAGTAAAGCAACGGTTGAGAGTTCCGCAACTTATAAAGAGTATGAGCCTCTACGGGCGTGTCGGGATATAGATCTTCTGGCCAGCTTGGAGGTTTGGCGATTTCAAGTTATTGACTTCAACAATATCTGCAACCAGGGCTCGTCTATCAGCCTGCGGCGCGATCCCCTCAGCAATTGACCAGAGGGTATCTCCTGGCTTCACGCTGATCTTGAGATAAGGGCTAGAGATCGACTCGCTATTAGATCCTGCCGTTGCGCCATTAAATGCTGCATAGCCAGAGAGAAGCAGTATGGAGAGTGAAGAGATGACTGCCAACCTTGCCAGCCCTCGACCACGGGGGGTTAGTCGCAGAGCTGCTGGGCCTTGATTTATAGGGGTTTTCACGCGCCTGGCATCTTTAGCAAGGAACGGATTGATGGCGATCGTCGTCATCTTCTCTCTCCAGATACTTCTAGAACCGAACTAATCCAAGAGTGGGGATACTCTTCGAACGTCTGTTCTAAGAGCAAAGGTACACCTCCCCACCGACATCGGCAAGTTTTTTTAGAACATTTGTTTGATTTATTCGCAACTTTGTTCTAAACTCCAGCTATGAGCAAAAAACCTTCAAAGCTAAGCGAGCTGCCAGATGGCCCCGTTGATGAAAATGGCCTCACTCCAAGGCAGACCAAGATCCTTCTAGCAATCAAAGAGGCGATGGAGACAAATGGCTACCCCCCTTCAATGCGTGAGATCGGTGAAGCTGCAGGGCTCTCCTCCCCATCAAGTGTTAAATATCAATTAGAGGCCCTTGAAGCCAAAGGCTGGATCCGTCGCGACCCATCTCGTGGTCGAGCTTTAGAAGTTTTAACTCCAGGTGATGAGAGATTTGAAGATATTAAGCCAGAGCGAACTCATAACGTTCCATTAGTTGGTCGAATTGCAGCTGGTGGCCCAATTCTTGCAGAACAAAATGTTGAAGAGGTATTTCCCCTTCCTGCATCACTTGTTGGTGAAGGTGATCTCTTTATGCTTAAAGTCGTTGGAGATTCAATGATCGACGCTGCAATCTGTGATGGAGACTTTGTTGTTATCCGCTCTCAGAAAGATGCTAACAAGGGCGAGATTGTTGCAGCGATGATAGATGGTGAGGCAACTGTTAAGACCTTTAGTAAGAAGAGCGGTCAGATCTGGTTATTGCCAGCAAATGATAGCTACCAACCTATTGATGGAAATCAAGCAGAGATTCTTGGAGTGGTAACAGCAGTTCTTCGCTCGCTCTAAATATTAATTAACAGAGTACTTCTCAAGGGCGTGCGCTAGAGATCCATCAACTAAGGCATGAAGCGATGTTCCTTCAGGTAAATACTCTTGACTTAAAATCTCGCCATGTTCATGGATCTGACTTACCAAATCCCCTCTCTCATATGGAAGCACAGTTCTTATCTCAATCCTTGGCCTTGGAAGAGATGATTCAATAGCGCGGATGAGTTTTTCAATACCAACTCCGCTATGAACTGAGACCAGATAAGCATCAGGTTCTTGGATCAATACCTGAGCAATTACCTGCGGATCTGCAATATCTGCCTTATTTAAAGCGATAATCTCTGGAATCTTTGCTCCCCCAACATCAGCTATTACCCCTCTAACTGCCTTAATCTGACCTAGCGGATCTGCATGTGAGCCATCAACTACATGAACGATTACATCAGCTCCTGAGACCTCCTCTAGCGTTGATTTGAATGCATCAATTAAGTCATGGGGCAGGTGTTTAACAAATCCCACAGTGTCACTTAGCGTGTAGGTGCGACCATCACGTGTCTCTGAGCGTCTAACAGTTGGATCTAGCGTTGCAAAGAGAGCGTTCTGTACTAAAACTCCAGCATTGGTTAAACGATTTAATAGCGATGATTTACCAGCATTGGTATATCCCGCAATTGCAACTGAGGGAATAGAGTTTCTCTTACGCTCTTGTCTCTTTGTATCTCGGGCGACTTTCATATCGCCAATCTCTCTGCGAAGCTTTGACATCTTGTCGCGGATTCTGCGGCGATCGACCTCTATCTTTGTTTCACCAGGGCCGCGGCCACCAATTCCACCTGCCTGGCGAGATAGTGAATCACCCCAGCCGCGAAGGCGGGGCAACATATAACTCATCTGAGCTAACTCAACTTGGGCCTTACCCTCTTTGCTCTTGGCATGTTGCGCGAAAATATCCAAAATCAGCGCAGTGCGATCAACTACTTTGACTTTCACCTTATCTTCTAAATTTCTTAATTGAGAGGGGCTTAGCTCTCCATCACAGACAACGGTATCGGCCCCAGTTGATTTAACAATTGCCTTTAACTCGCTAACTTTTCCAGAGCCAATAAAGGTTGCTGGATCTGGTTTATCACGGCGTTGAATAAGGGCATCTAATACTTTTGATCCTGCAGTCTCAGCTAGCGCAGCAAGCTCCTCCATAGAGTTTTCTGCATCTTTAACACTTCCCTCAGTCCAAACTCCAACGAGAATTACTCGCTCAAGTCTTAACTGGCGATATTCGGCCTCAGAGATATCACTTAACTCAGTTGAGAGGCCAATAACTCTTCTAAGCGCCTGTCGATCGCTTAGATCTTGCTGCGTTGATTGAAATGAATCAGGGATAAATATCTCAGAGTCAAACTCTGCTGCTACCTGCTGGCTCTCAGAGATTAGATCCTCTATCTCTGGCAGCTCTTTTTTCTTAGCCAAGATAAGGCTCCAAATCAAAATCTTTTATTAATACCGCAGGACCAGATAACGTGGCGTTGGAGTGTGGATCAATTTCTACAACCAATCTTCCACCTGGTGGATTAATCACCCATTTAGCTGGCAATTTCATCCCCTTCTTTAAAGTTGCAGCTAGAGCAACTGCGCAGGTTCCAGTTCCGCAAGATCTCGTCTCCCCGCTTCCCCGCTCATGAACTCTCATTGCAAGTTCGCCATTTTCTAGAAATTGAACAAATTCAACGTTAACACCCTCTGGATACTCCTCTTTTGGGCGAACCACTGGTGGGTCTTTTAAATCACCGACATCATCAAGGGAATCAACAAAGACCACTGCATGGGGATTTCCGATATTTAAGTTATAACCGCTCCAGACTTTGCCATTATTGGCAGCTGTAATTTCGCCATCGATTACTTCAACCTGCCCCATATTTACACTGATATCTCCTGCCACATCTGCGCTTAAATACTTAGCTCCATCACGAGTTAGTATTGAAAAAATCCCTGCGCCTTGATGGCCTCTATCTACTAAATACCTAGCCATAACTCTGATTCCATTGCCACACATCTCGGCAAGGGAGCCATCTGCGTTTCGATAATCCATAAACCACTTACCATCGCGCTTTATTACTCTTATTAGCCCATCTGCGCCAATGCCGCTTGCCCTATTGCATATCGCTGCTGTCTGTTTTGAAGAGAGATTATTCTCATCATCTGGATCAAAGAGGATTACAAAGTCATTCTCAGTGCCATGGCCATAGGTGGCGGTAAGTGGAGCTTTCATCTAGGGCCAATAGTAGAGGAGATGATTTCCTCTAGCAGTTGCTGCCTTGAACTCCCTTTAATCCAAGTAATTCGCTCATCTCTTGAAAACCAGGTCTCCTGCCTTCTGGCATATTGCCTAGTTGCCCGCTTTGTTTCCTCTTTAGCTTCGCTCTCACTTAACTCGCCTTTGGCAAACTTAATTACCTGGGCATAGCCAAGGGCAGCTTGCGCTGTTCTTGCCTCCAATAACCCTTGCGAAATAAGGCCTTTTACCTCATCTACTAGCCCTTCATCCCACATCTTTTCAACTCGAGTATCAATGCGAGATGCAAGAGATGAGCGCTCCATGACAAGGCCAAATTGCTTGGCAAGTGGATACTTACTACTTCCAACTCTTGGCAGATTTGCGGTGTAGGGCTTGCCAGTTAATTCAATAACTTCAAGTGCTCTAACGACTCTTCTTAAATTCTCCTTAGGAATTGCTGCCGCTGCTGCTGGATCTAACTTGGCAAGCCTTTGATGCATAACATCCTGACCCAACTCTTGCCCTTGCTTAGCAATCTTCTCCCTTAGCGCTGGATCAGTATCTGGAAAATTAAGATCATCTAAAATTGCCTTGATATAGAGCCCAGTTCCGCCAACAACAATTGCTGGTTTATTTAGCTCTAATAGCTGGTCAATTATATTTCTAGCATCGTTTTGATACTGAGCAACAGATGCCTCTTGATTAACCCTTAAAACATCTAGCAAGTGGTGCGGGATTCCTCGCCGCTGACTAAGTGGCAGCTTGGCAGTTCCAATATCCATGCCTTTATAGAGCTGCATTGAATCGGCATTTACTATCTCTCCCCCAACAGCCTCAGCAAGTGATAAAGCTAAATCACTCTTGCCAGTTGCAGTTGCTCCGCAGATAACAATGACGCTCATTTATAGTGAACGCTCTTTAAAGTCGGCATTCCTAGCGCTACCCCTTTTGATTCTGCCTCAGCTTTTCTGGAGCTAAAGGCATCCCCGCCTCTAGTTGGGCGGATGCTGACGCTATCTTTATCGCCAAGGATGAAGTGAGCCTTTGTCTCTTTAATGGTTAACTCAGCAATATCTCCTGGCCTGGCAGTAGCTGGGGCTTCAAAGTGAACGAGACGAAAATCTCTACTCTTTCCAGTTGCGCTAGAGCCATCAATATCAGTGATTAATACTTCAACTCTTTTTCCAAGAACTTCGCTATTTACCCGGGCTGCCACTTGATTTATCTGCTGGTGGAGGCGGTCATAGCGCTCAGCAACGATCTGCTCTGGAATCTGATTCTCCATAACAGCAGCCGGGGTGCCTGGACGCTTTGAATATTTGAAGCTATATGCGGCGAGAAAGCCAACCTCACTACAGAGATCAAGAGTGGCTTGAAAATCTGCCTCGCTCTCGCCAGGAAATCCCACAATAACATCGGTAGTAATACTTGCTTGGGGAAGAGCGCTTCGAACTTTGCTAATGATTGAGCGATAGCGATCGACTCGATAGGAGCGGCGCATCGCTGCCAAGATTGCATCAGATCCAGATTGCAACGGCATATGAAGATGGGGCATGACATTTTTTGTCTCAGCCATTGCTTGGATTACATCATCTGTGAAATCTCTTGGATGAGGAGACATAAAGCGAACTCGCTCAAGGCCCTCAATTTCGCCGCAGGCTCTAAGCAATTTGGCAAAGGCTGCCCGATCGCCAAAGTCCACGCCATAGGCATTTACATTCTGACCTAGAAGAGTTATCTCAATAACTCCATCTGCAACAAGAGCTCTAATCTCACTTAATATCTCATCGCTACTTCGATCCTTCTCTCTGCCTCGAAGCGCTGGAACTATGCAGAAGGTGCAGGTGTTATTACATCCAACTGAAATTGAGACCCAGGCAGAAAATGGTGAATGTCGCCGAGCTGGAAGAGTTGAAGGAAAGTGTTCTAACGATTCTTTAATTTCAATCTGCGCTCTTTTTTCAACCCTTGCTCTCTCAAGTAGCGCGGGGAGTGAGCCCATATTGTGAGTTCCAAAAACCACATCAACATAGGGAGCTTTCTCTAAGATTACTCCCTTATCTTTCTGAGCAAGACAGCCACCAATTGCTATCTGCATCTCTGGTCTCAATTTCTTTGTTGGCGCCAGGAAACTTAAGTGGCCATATAACTTGTTATCAGCATTTTCTCTAACTGCGCAGGTATTAAAGACGATTAGATCAGGATCAGATCCATCAGCTGCAGGGATATAGCCAGCAGCATCTAGCGAGCCTGCGATACGTTCAGAGTCATGAACATTCATCTGGCAGCCCAGAGTTTGAATTACATAGGTACGGCTCACTAGCGAATCGTACCTATCTATCTATCGAGCTAATTTATGAGCGCGAAATTCCCAGCTCTGCCAATACTCGAGAGACAACATGGCCAGAAAATCCTCGCCTTGATAAGGCTCCATGTAATCTGCGGTATGCCACCTCAGGTGCAAGGCTAGTAACGGCTCTCGCCTTACGTTCGGCAAAAGTCATCGCATTGGCAAACTCTTCATCATCGCTAATATCACTTGTGATCCACTCAATTATCTCTGGCGAGATTCCTTTTGAGCGAAGCTCTCCGCTAATTATTCGCTTTGAGACCTTCTTAGTTCTCTGCCGTGATTCACTCCAGTAGCGAGCAAACTCGTGATCATTGATAAAGCCTTGCTCGGCAAGGCGGAAGAGAACTGCGTTTGCAATCTCTTCTTCGATGCCGCGAGATTTGAGAAGCTTAAAGAGCTCCCCCCTACTTTTCGCCCTTCGACCAAGTGCCATAAGGGCAATGGTCTGAGCTACTTGGTAGGGGTCGCTCTCAACTTCTACTGAATTAGAACTCGACATCAGCTGCGGCTTCATCGATTGCAGCAACTAGAGCTGGATCGACATCGCTCGCGGCAAAGTGAGCCCGGATCTTGCTTTCAATTTCATTAGCTAGAGCAGGATTATCAAGAAGGAATTGGCGAGAGTTCTCTTTACCCTGGCCGAGTTGATCTCCCTCATAGGTAAACCAAGCTCCGGATTTCTTCACAATTCCAAGATCCACGCCCATATCTAGAAGGCTTCCCTCTCTAGAAATTCCAATGCCGTAGATGATGTCAAACTCTGCCTGCTTAAATGGCGGAGCCATCTTATTTTTCACAACTTTGACGCGGGTACGATTTCCAACCGCTTCTTGTCCATCTTTTAGAGTTTCAATACGACGGATATCCAAACGGACTGAGGCATAAAACTTAAGCGCTTTTCCACCAGTTGTGGTTTCAGGAGAGCCAAAGAAAACACCGATCTTGTCACGGAGCTGATTAATAAAGATTGCTGTTGTCTTTGTCTGACTTAGCGCGCCAGTTATCTTTCTTAAAGCCTGTGACATCAAGCGAGCCTGAAGTCCCATATGGGAATCTCCCATCTCGCCTTCAATTTCAGCGCGAGGAACAAGTGCTGCAACGGAGTCAACTACAATTAAATCAAGCGCTCCAGAGCGAACTAACATGTCCATAATTTCAAGTGCTTGCTCGCCAGTATCAGGCTGAGAAACTAGAAGCGCATCAATATCAACTCCAAGTTTCTTGGCATATTCAGCATCAAAGGCATGCTCGGCATCGATAAATGCTGCAATGCCGCCGCTTTTCTGTGCATTAGCAATTGCATGCAGAGTTAGCGTTGTCTTACCTGATGATTCAGGTCCAAAGATTTCAACAACTCGGCCACGTGGTATGCCGCCAATTCCTAAGGCGATATCAAGAGCGATGGATCCAGTTGGAATAACCTCAATTGGAGTTGCTGTTCGATCGCTCATCTTCATTACTGAACCCTTGCCAAACTGACGTTCGATTTGAGCAAGCGCGGTATCTAGGGCTTTCTGCCGTTCGGCAGAGGGTTTTGCTTTTTCATTTGGATCTTTGGCTTCTTTAGCCACGGTCTTGCCTCTCTTCTCTCGTATTTGGCTCCAGAAGGTACGGAATGCCACTGACGGCCTGACTTTGCAGTCGGCGGAAATGTGGAACCGCTCTGGTTGGGTATAACAGCTCGCCGCTGTTATGGGGATAAGTCTAGCCGAACATCTGTTCTAATGGCTTTTAAGACACGCAAGCCCTACCTTGGAGCCATGGTTGATCTAGCCCCATTTCAGAGCCCAAGGCCGGATGAGTACGCGCCGATGCCAAAGCCTCTAAAGAGGCGGGATTTAAAGGGCTTAAATATTCCAGATGGGCCAAGATCGCCCCTGCTGACTCTGAGATTCCAAAAAGATACCCCAGCCTTTCTTATAAATGCCAAGGCCGAATATGGCGATTGCAGCTCTTTCTTTTTGGCAGGCCAGCTCTTTATCACCGCCTTCTCACCTGAGATGGTCAATGAGGTAACAGTGAGCAAGCAGGGAAGCTTTATTAAGGGCGTGGGCTTTGATCGGATGAGAAAAGTTTTAGGAAGTGGCCTTTTAACTAATGAAGAGCCTATCCATCTTCGCCATAGAAGGCTGATGCAATCACCATTTCACATCAGCAAGATCTCAACTTATGCCCAGACGATGCTTGGCCTTACTCGCAAACACATCTCAAATTGGAGAGATGGCCAGGTTGTAGCTATTGGCCCTGAGATGATGTCGTTAACTTTTGACATAGTTGCAGATATTTTATTTGGCACAGATATCTCTGCAGATACCAAGCGAGTTCAAGATTCAATGCATATTGCAATAGATCGCATCGAGCGCACCATGCTGCCAGGCCTTGATCGCCTCGATAATCTCCCAATTCCATACTTTAGAAAGTTTGAAAAAGCAGCTAATGAACTCCATGATGTAGCAACACGAATTGTTAATGAGCGCATTGCAAGCGGGGTCAAACGAGATGACTTAATGGGAGTCTTGCTAGAGGCACAAACTGTCGATGGTGAGAAGTTGAGCGCCCGAGAGATTTCTGATGAGACTCTAACTTTGATTTTAAGTGGCCATGAAACTACTGCAAATGTTTTAACTTGGATCTTTTCATATTTAAGCCAGAACCCTAAGTACTGGGATGGCCTTGCCAAAGAGGCAGATGAGGTTTTTGCTAGAGAAGGCGATGAAGATTTTGCCAGGGTTATTCTCGCCGCTCCCCTATCTGGAGCGATATTTAGTGAGGTTTTAAGGCTTGCTCCCCCAGTCTGGATCTCACCAAGAAGGGCTCTAGAGGATGTAACTCTTGGTGGCAGGCAGATTCCAAAAGGGGCCCATGTTTTAGTTAGTCAATATGTCACTCAGAGAGATGAAAAGTATTTTTCATCTCCAAATGAATTTATCCCAGAGCGATGGAGTAATGACTTTGAAAAGAGCTTGCCACGCGGGGCTTATTTCCCATTCTTGGCTGGTAGTAGAAAGTGCCTAGGAGATCAATTTGCTCTCCTTGAGGGGCGGATAATTATTTTAGAGATTGCAAGACAAGCTCGTCTCTCACTTACCGGCGCTTTTCCTAAAGCCCAACCTAGAGCAACTTATCGCCCTAAGGGAGCTGTTGCTATGAGATATGAGCTTATTTAAGTTCACTTGAAATATCTGGGTTATTTTTCACTACCGCCCGCCAGATATCAGCTGGATCAAATCCCATCTCAAGTGCTTGATCCACGCTTTGGCCGCCAAGTTCTGCCATAACAAAATCTTTTGAGTAAGAGGGGGCCCAATCAGGGCCGAAGTGAGCAGTTAACCTTCTACGAAGTTCAGTGATTCTCATAAAACTATTACTTACTTTAAAGAATGGATGCTAAACGCTCTGCCTGCTCTTTTGAGTGCGCATCAGAGAGCGGGGCGGTTACCTGCCCCATCAGCCAGCGAAGAATTAGCCCAACACCAACTACATCTGTTGCAAAAATCTTAGAGAGCTGGGCATAGATCTCAACCCAGATTTTATGTTCTCTTGCAGTTAGCGCATTTGCCATAATCTCACCATCGCTAATAAGGGCGCTCTTTAGCCCTGGATGATTTGAAATCTCAGAGGAGATTAAATAGAGCGCCTCTGATCGTGATTGCGCAATCATTGCAAGAGTTGAGATTCGCTCGAGCTCGCTTTCAACTAAAGCTAAAAAGACTTCATGTTTATCTCTAAAGTGGTTATATAGCGAGGCTCTTGAAACTTGAGCTCTATCGGCAATTTCAATCATGTTAGTTCCAGAGATACCACTTTCTGCCAATAACTCTTTAGCAGCGTTTAATATGGCGCCTCTGGTGCGACGGTGAATTATTGATTGGTGTTGATAGGTCGAGCGCGCGCTCTGATCTCTCACAGCCTTATTCTTCCCCTCTAGTTAAGCAGCGTTGGTATCAACGACGCTAAGTACTGGGGTCTCGTTGAGTTTAACTTGAGCAGTTACCTCAACTAGTACTTTTGATAGCGACAAATCAAGTGCGATACAAATTGCATTTAGTAACTCTGACGAAGCTTCTTTCTGGCCACGCTCAACCTCAGAGAGATAACCGAGTGAGACTCGAGCAGCCTTTGCAACATCTCTTAGAGTTCTACTCTGTGAGACGCGCTCGGCGCGAAGGCATTGGCCAATATGGCTACGTAGTAACTCCATCGCGATGCCTCCTTATCTAAAAGAATTAACCATCAACTTCTTAAGCCCTAAGGATACGCTCCAGCAGGGTTAATGCGCTCTCTACCGCGCCGCTTATGACCTCCTGGCGAGCGCCATTTAAGGATAATTTCACACTTTCTTGGCTATCTGGCCCCACAATCGCAATCCAAATCTCACCAGGAGAGCTGCCATCTAGCGCTCTTGGCCCAGCTGAGCCGGTCGATGAGATTGCCCAACTGCTTCCAAGTTTTTGCTTTGCCCCTTTAGCCATTTCAAGGGCAACTTCTTTGGAAACTAGACCTTTTTCAGTAATTAACTCTGCGCTTAAACCTAGCTGATTTATCTTCATCTCTTTTGAATAAGCAACAATTGAGCCCAGTAAAACATCTGAGGCCCCAGAAATAGAGACGAGCGCTGCTGTGAGCGCGCCACCAGTAATTGATTCTGCGCAGGAGATGCTCTCGCTTCGCTCTCTAAGGAGATCAATTACCTTTGCAGCTAGATCGCTCATGGCTTTGATTTAACTACATCTTTTAGATATTGGTAGCCAGTTATGAAGGTGAGTGCGATAGCAATTGCAAGCAATATATCTCTTGGGGTATGTAGCGCCTCTGGCAGAGGCAAGATGTAGAAACCTACTGAGAAGTTCTGTAGGAGGGTCTTAATCTTTCCACCTTTACTTGCGCTAATTACTTTTCTCTTAATTACCAAAAGGCGTAGAACAGTGATTCCAACTTCACGTGTAAGAATTAAAACCGTGACCCACCAAGGCATCTTGCCCAGCATGGAAAGACCAATGAGTGCGGTAGCGATAAATGCTTTATCAGCAATCGGATCTAGAATAATTCCAAACGATGAAACCTGATTCCAACGTCTTGCAATAATTCCATCTAGAACATCGGTCATGCCAACAATAAAGAAAGAGAGCCAAGCAATTATCTGCCAGCTTGGATCATCTCCCCCATTTTTAAACAGCGCCCAGGCGCAAAATGGAAGAGCTGCAATCCGGGCAATTGTTAAGGCGTTAGGAAGATTCATAGGCTCTGAGCAATTAAATCTGCTCCTGAAGTATCGGTAACGATGGCATCAACATACTGACCAACTTTATAGCCAGCACTTGGACGCCCTGGGATCGTTATAAATGTACTGGAATCAACTTCTGGACCCTGGTGCTCAGCCCTTCCCTCTTGAAGTTCTTCATCTTCAATTAGAACTCTAACTCTCTGTCCAATTCGATCTGACGCTCTCTGCATCACTAACTCTTCAGCGATCATAGTTAGCTCATTGGTTCGTTCATTGATAACTTGCGCATCTAACTTCCCCTCAAGGGTCAAAGCCTCAGTCTTATCTTCATCAGAGTAGGCAAATATTCCGATCGCATCAAGATTTGATGCATTTACAAAGTCAACTAGCTCTTGATACTCACTCGCACTCTCGCCAGGAAATCCCACAATAAAGTTGGAGCGAATTCCAGCCTCTGGGCTAAGCGCTCTTATCTGAGTTATTAAGTGCAGGAACTTCTCACCATCACCAAAGCGTCGCATTCTTCGAAGTAGGGTTCCTGCAGCATGTTGAAATGAGATATCAAAGTAGGGAACAACTTTTTCGGTAGCAATCAAGGCTTGCAGTAGCGTCGGTCTAATCTCTGCTGGTTGAAGATATGAAGCTCTAATTCTCTCGATTCCATCTATTTTTGAAAGCGCCGGGAGCAATTTCTCCATTGCCTTTAAATCGCCAAGATCTTTTCCATAAGAGGTGGTGTTCTCGCTAACTAAGAAGAGTTCGCTAACGCCATTTTCTGCAAGCCATCTAGCTTCGTTAATAATCTCATCAGGAGTTCTTGAGATAAAAGATCCTCTAAATTGTGGAATCGCGCAGAATGAACACCTGCGATCACACCCAGAGGCAATTTTTAAGGGGGCCATAGGAGAGTTAGCAAGTCTCTTTCGTGCAAAAGTGCCGCCTTGCCCCATCTTTGTATTTAACTCAACTTTCATCTCTTGCCTTGCAACTGGCGAGATTGGAATCAAACTTCTGCGATCTCGTGGGGTGTGGGCAGGCTTTGAATTTCCGGCCAGAATATTCTGTAATCGAGTTGAAATATCTGCATAATCATCAAAACTTAATATTGCATCAGCCTCTGGCATCGCCTCTGCTAACTCTTTTCCATATCGCTCAGCCATACAGCCCACAGCAACTACAGCCCGAAGGGTTCCATCTGCCTTCATGGAATGGGCCTCAATCAGGGC
Organism: uncultured Clavibacter sp.; assembly: GCA_937883945.1. Classification (GTDB taxonomy): domain Bacteria; phylum Actinomycetota; class Actinomycetes; order Nanopelagicales; family Nanopelagicaceae; genus MAG-120802. The sequence continues at coordinate 13,887 of CAKZXY010000062.1, forward strand.
ATCTACTGAGTCTTTCTTAGCTGATTCAATAAAACCACAGGTATTTACCAGGGCCACATCAGCAGTTGCTACATCATCAACTAATTGCCAGCCATCAGCTGCAAGTCGTCCTGCTAACTCTTCAGAATCAACATCATTTCGCGCACAGCCCAGGGTTACTAAGGCAACGCTTTTAGGCTTGGACACCTAGTTATTCTACAGAGAAGAGGTGAGAGTTAACCTTGATTAGATGCTTGAGGACCAAATTCCAGACGTAAAACTTCACCAACTGCGCCAGCAACTCCAATATCTTCACCATTTACCGTAAGGCTAATCGCACCTGCATTTCCAAGGACTAGATAGAGCAGTTGATTATCAGTAAAGACTCTCTCCTCGCCCTGGCGAATTCGTCCACTAAATTGTGTGGTGCCGGTGCTATCACTTACTGCAACCCAGGAAAGTCCATTTACTGCCTTAAGCCTTACCTCAACACCTTCTCTAATTCCAGCGCTCGGTTGGCTCTCATCCCTACTGTTACTTGGCGCAGTAATGCTGTTTTGCTCTGGTGAATCCTCTATTGAAATAATTGCTGTTCCAACAAGTGCAAAGATAAATAAGCCAGCCGCTGCGCCAGTTAGCCACTTCCAAGATATTGGCTTTCTCAGCCTCTTCTGCGTTGTAACGCTATTTTCATTTAATAGATCTCGAATAGATTTACTTAAAGGAATTGTCTGAGATTCAAATTTAATAAGAACATCGCTATCGCCAACTCCACAGATTCTTGCAATTGTTTTGATATGGCCACGAGCATATGTCGGGCCGCCTGCAGTTGAGAAATTATCTTTCTCTAAATCTTCAATCACCGATGCCGGGATACGCGAGCGTTTGGCAAGTTGCTCGACAGTAAAACCTGCCGACTTGCGCATCTCTTTTAGCGTTAAACCAACCGACATGAAAGCCTCTAAATCACTGGTGGGGAGGGCAAAGTGTAGAAGCAGAAGCCAAGCAAGGACAACCTAAATCTCAAAGTATTAATCCTTCAAGCAGGGGCGTTGCAATATAGCCCCTAAAAATTCACCCCTGAATTACCTCAAGGACAGATGCCAGCTCCTCCTGTTTTACTAAAACTACTCGAGCCTTAGAACCTTCTGAGGGTCCAACAATCCCGCGACTCTCCATCAAATCCATTAGACGTCCAGCTTTGGCAAAACCGATTCTCAATTTTCGCTGCAACATCGAAGTGGATCCAAATTGAGTACCAACAACTAGCTCAACTGCTTGAATCAATAACTCTTTATCATCACCGATTTCTTCATCAGAGCCACGATATGCCACTACTGGTTTTAAAATATCCTCTCGATAAACTGGCTTTAACTGAGATTTAACATGGTTTACAACCGCCTCAATTTCCCGCTCTGAGACATAAGCGCCTTGAATTCGCATTGGCTTACTTGCTCCCATTGGTAGAAAGAGAGCATCGCCTTGTCCGACAAGTTTTTCAGCACCTGGGGTATCAAGAATAACTCTGGAGTCAGCAAGAGATGAGGTGGCAAAAGATAAGCGTGAGGGAACATTAGCTTTAATTAAACCTGTAACAATATCAACGCTAGGTCTCTGAGTAGCTATAACAAGGTGAATACCGGCAGCTCTTGCAAGCTGAGTAATTCTTACAATGCAATCTTCAACATCTCTTGCAGCAACCATCATTAAATCAGCTAACTCATCAATTACTACTAATAGATATGGATAGGGCTCAAGGGCAGCATCTGCGCCCTCTTTTGCAATAACTTTTCCAGCTCTAACTGCCTTATTGAAATCATCGATATGCCTAAAGCCATATGTTGAAAGATCGTCATAGCGCATATCCATCTCACGCACTACCCAAGCAAGGGCCTCTGCTGCTTTCTTTGGGTTGGTAATAATGGGAGCAATTAGATGCGGTATTCCTTCATAAGAGTTAAGTTCGACTCGCTTGGGATCTATAAGAATTAAGCGAACATCATTTGGCGTTGCTCTCATTAATACCGAGGTGACCAAAGAATTAATCATTGATGATTTACCAGCGCCAGTAGCACCAGCCACCAATAGGTGTGGCATTTTGGCAAGATTTGCGCAGATAAAACTACCCTCTACATCTTTACCAAGTGCAATCACCATTGGATGGTGGTCATTTCCAGCAACACTTGAGCGAAGCACATCACCTAGAGAGACTATTTCTCTATCGCTATTTGGAATCTCAATACCAACTGCAGATTTACCTGGAATTGGAGAAAGAATTCTTACATCGCTACTGGCCACTGCATATGCGATGTTCTTACTCAAAGCTGTAATTGCCTCAACTTTAACCCCTGAGCCAAGCTCAACTTCATAGCGAGTTACAGTAGGCCCGCGCATAAAGCCAGTTACTTCACAGTCGATATCAAATTGGGCAAAAACTTCAGTTAATGACTGCACAATCTGATCATTTGCTTTGGTCTTTGTCTTACTAGATGGGGTGGTTCGAAGTAGATCCATCGAAGGCAGCTCATAGGAATCTGTTGAAGAAAGTAGTAACTGCACTGGCCTTGCAGGCTTTGCGACTATCTCCGGCTTTGGAATCTCAACAGTGAACTCTTCATCAAAGCTCTCTTCATCAATTTCTTCCTCTAGATCTTCTTCTGTATTACTAAAGTCTTGAACCAAGGGAGTTTCAAATGGCGGCGTATCGGCAATTTCAAACTCTTGCCTCTCTAGTTTCCGCTCTCGCCTTTCATCAAGTGCTCCTGTGACCTTATCACTTGCCCCAGAGAAGAGACTTTTAATTAAGTCGATTACCTTTGAAAAAGGAGTGGCAGTAATAACAAGTGCGCCAAATATTAAAGTCAGGATAAGAATTGGAATAGCCAACATATCTGTAAGTAGCGCAACTAGTGGAGTTGATACTGCATAGCCAATCCATCCCCCACCCTCTCTCATCGCAGTTGCGCCAGTGTTAATTGATGAAGGATTAATGATGTGAATTAGCCCAGTTGAACTTAAAACTAGAAGTAGTGAGCCGATAGTTATTCGACCATTCGCGCCTTTATCTTCCGGGGTGCGAAACAAGCGGAGCGCAAAGTAGCCAAAGAGAATTGGTGTAAGTATTGCGACTCTGCCAAATCCTCCATAGAAGAAGGCATATGCAGCTCTACCAAAGGCATTATCTAATTGCATCCAAGCAGTCGCCCCAGCAATTAGTGCGACAATCAAAAGAATTAAACCAATACCATCACGTCGATGTTCAGGTTCTAAATCTTTGGCCCCGCGAGTGATGAATCGGATGCTACCGCCAAGTGATTTAGCAATTGCGCTCCATATAAAGCCAAAGCCGCCCGCGATAGAAGATGCTATACCGCTTGCTTTCTTGGAAGATTTTTTCTTTGCCACAACGAAAAATCGTATTAGAAAATAAATTTCTTAAAGGTCAGGCGCGCCGCTAAACCTCAATTACAACAGGCACAATCATCGGGCGACGGCGATGTTCTTCGCCTACCCAACTTCCTACCGTCTTTCTAACTACTTGTGAGAGTTGATGAGTTCCATTAATTCCACCTGCTACCGCGCCTGTTAGGGCTCGCTCAATACGACCCTTGACTTCATTAAATAGTTCAAGATCTTCAGCAAAACCGCGAGCATGGATATCTGGGCCGGCAACAATCTTTCCGCTCTGTGAATCAATGACCACAATTACTGAGATAAAACCTTCTTCTCCTAGAATCAAACGATCTTTTATCGAAGCCTCGGTGATATCTCCAATGCTTTGACCATCTACATAAACATAACCCACTGGAACTGCGCCAACCACGCGCGCTCTTCCTTCGCTTAAGTCAACAATTACTCCATTATCAACCACAATGACATTGCTTGGCTTAACCCCTGTTGAGATTGCAAGTTCAGCATTTGCGCTCATATGGCGCCATTCGCCATGTACTGGCATAACATTTTTTGGCTTGACCACGTTATAGCAATAGAGCAGCTCGCCTGCAGCGGCATGACCTGAAACATGTACTAGAGCATTGCCTTTATGAACTACGCGAGCTCCGAATCTAGTTAATTCATTTATTACTCGATAGACCGAATTCTCATTTCCTGGAATAAGCGATGATGCCAGAATTACAGTGTCATCTCTGCCTACTCTAATTTGATGATCACCATTTGCCATTCTTGATAAAGCTGCAAGTGGTTCACCTTGAGATCCGGTGCATATCAATACAACTTTATCGCCGGCGCTTTCAATTTCATTTGCCTCTAGCAAGGTATTTGGCGGGATATGTAGATATCCCATCTCTGCAGCTAGCGTCATATTTCTGACCATTGAGCGCCCAACAAAGGCGACTTTTCTCCCCTTGCTATAGGCGATATCTATTACCTGCTGGATGCGATGAACATGCGATGCAAAGGAGGCAACGATTACTCGCGCCTTTGTGCCATCTATTACTCGTTCTAATACCGGCATAATCTCTCGCTCAGATGTTGTAAACCCTGGAATATCAGCATTGGTTGAATCAACCATAAATAAATCAACCCCTGATTGACCAAGGGATGCAAAACGAGCTAAATCAGTGACTCTTCCATCTAGGGGAAGTTGATCCATTTTAAAATCGCCAGTATGAAGCACTACCCCGGCAGGAGTTTTTATCGCAACTGCTAGCGCGTCAGGAATTGAGTGATTTACTGCAATAAATTCCAATTCAAAAGGTCCAACTTTTCTACTCTGTCCTTCTTTAACTTCAACCATAATTGGTGAGATGCGATGATCTCTTAGCTTTCCTTTTAAGAAGGCAAGAGTCAGAGCGCTACCAATTACTTGAATATCTTCTCGCTCGCGAAGTAGGTAGCCAAGTGCGGTTATATGATCTTCATGGCCATGGGTGAGAAATACTGCAGCAATATCACTCATTCGCTCTCTTAGATAAGAAAAATCTGGAAGGATTAAATCAACGCCTGGCTGAGTTTCACTTGGAAATAAGACGCCACAATCAACTATTAATAACTGGCCTTCATATTCAAAAACGGTCATATTGCGACCAATTTCTCCAAGACCGCCTAAAGCAACAATCCTTAGAGTTTTAGCGGCTAGTTTTGGCGGCAACCCTAGATCGGGATGCGGATGATTCATTACTTAACTTTCACGCCGCCAGCGCGAAGATCTTCTCGTAGTTGGTTTATCTGAGCCTCGGTTGCATCAACTAGGGGCAGACGAACTCGTCCACCACTTAAGCCCATTAAGTCAAGAGCGGCTTTGGTAAGGATCGCACCTTGCGTTCTAAATGTTCCGGTATAGACCGGTAATAACTTTTGATGAATTTCAAGCGCCTTTGCGACATCACCTGAAAAGAATGCATTAAGCATCTGCTTTAACTCTGCCCCAACGCTATGGCCGCAGACCGAGACAAATCCCACCGCTCCAACTGAAAGTAGTGGAAGGTTTAAAATATCGTCACCAGAATAAACCGGAATAGCGCATCTCTTAATCACCCAAGAAGTTGAAGCGATATCTCCCTTTGCATCTTTAAGAGCTGCAATCTTGGGATTTGACGCTAATTTAACAATCGTATCTGGCTCAATAGCAACCCCAGTTCTATGTGGGATGTCATAGAGCATGATTGGTAGATCGGTCGCTCCTGCCATTGCTTCAAAGTGAGCTGCAATTCCGGCCTGTGGTGGTTTGTTGTAATAAGGAGTGACCACCAATAGTCCATCGGCTCCAGCTTTAGCTGCCTGTCTTGCCTGCTCAAGTGAGTGAGAAGTTTCGTTATTTCCAGCCCCAGCAACAATCTTTATATTTGATCCAACGACTTTGCGAACTACCTTGATAATTTCAACTTTCTCTTCATCGCTAGTAGTTGGCGCCTCTCCTGTTGTGCCATTTAAAACAATTCCATCATGACCAGTTGCGACTAAATGTGAGGCTATCTTTTCAACGCTTGCCCAATCAATCGAGAGATCATCTTTAAAAGGGGTGACCATTGCGGTCAACAATCTGCCAAATGGCGCTTGAATCGACATGCGCCAAGGCTACTACTTAAGAGCTATGGCGCGACGCGCCCCGACTTTTCAAAGGCAGCATAGGTAATAGGCATCAGGCGGGCAAAGTGCTCCTCCATCTTCTCTGCCACCATCTCTATCTCCCGCTGCGGATAGCTGGGAAAGTGAGAGCCTTCTCGGGCTGTTCTTAGCGAGAGAAAGTTCATAAGCGCTCTAGCATTCATCGTGACATACATAGATGAATAGAGCGCAACTGGAAGCACCGCTCTAGCAACCTCTCTCGCTATCCCGGCATCTAACATCTTCTTATAACTCAAATAACAAAGTTCATAACTCTCTTTCATCGCAGCTACTGATATTTGATACTGCTCATCACTGCCATCAACAAATATATAGGCACCGGTCTTTCCAGTTTGAACTAATTTTCTAGCTTTATTTGGAACATAGAAAACTGGAAGCAGTTCGCGATAGCGGCCACTCTCCTCGTTATATGAGGCGATTCGATGGCGCATAAACTCTCTAAATACAAATATTGGCGCACTTATAAAAAATGTCATTGAGGTATGTTCAAAGGGAGAGCCATGACGCTCTCTTGCCAAATAATTTATTAATCCAGTTGAGCGAGCAGGGTCAGCGTTTACTTCCTCTAAAGAATTTTCCCCTGCAGTTGATACTCGCGCTGCCCAAATGACATCAGCATCGCTAGCGCTAGCTTTAACTAGCTCTACTGTCACATCATCTCTAAAGACAATATCTGGATGGTTTGGCTGGCTCACGTGCGCGACCTTATCTACTCTCTGGCGCAAGGCTGGGATTTTCTAAGGCAGAATGGGTGCGTGTCATTAAATCCCTCAAGCTTTAATAAGCGCAGAGTCTTATCAGACTCGATGGCGGTGGCTATTCCGGTTGGAACTTATGGCGCCGCCTTTGGAGCAGCCTCAATTGCTGCTGGATTTTCAATTCTTCAAACCTGCCTTCTCTCGCTACTTCTATTTTCTGGCGCTTCACAATTTGCAGTTGTTGGGGTTATGGGCTCTGGTGGATCTGCATTAAGCGCAATTGCTACCGGATCTCTTCTCGGTTTTAGAAACGGGCTCTACGGATTAAAGATGGCGCCACTATTAAAGCTAAAAGGTTTTAAACGTGTAATCGGTGCGCAATTAACTATTGATGAATCAACAGGTGTTGCAATTAGCCAAGAGGCAAGAGGAGATGACGCCGCGCGTTATGGCTTTTGGGCAACCGGCATTGGAGTTTTTTTCTTCTGGAATCTCTTTACTCTCCTTGGAGCCCTCGGCGCTGGAGCAATTGGAGATCCTGCCGCGTGGGGCCTTGATGCAGTAGTTCCTGCAGCATTTCTTGGACTCCTCTGGCCAAGACTTACCGATAATAAAACTCGATTACTTGCCATCTCTGCAGCTCTCTTAGCGCTACTACTAGTTCCATTTGTTCCAGCAGGAATTCCAATTATTGCTACAGCGCTATTAGCAGTAATTTTTGGAAGTAAGGCAAAGTGATGAGTCAGTTATGGATTGCAACCTTAGTTTCAAGCTTGATCTGCTTCTTATTTAAGTATCTTGGCTATCGCATCCCAGAATCACTTCTTAACAGGCCAGTGATTCAAAGAATTAACTCTCTAATTCCTATAGCTCTACTTAGCTCATTAGTCGCTGTTCAGGCGCTAACAGTTGAGCAGCAGGTAGTAATTGATCACAGGCTTGTGGGGCTTCTAGTTGCAGCCATTGCCTTAAGTTTTAAAGCAAACTTTCCAGTAATGATGCTGCTTGCTGCGGCAAGCTCTGCCGCGGTTTATAACCTTTAGATTATTTTTAAAGCCTCAAGCTTTGCTTTTAGATCAATATCAGAAGGCTCAGTTAGATGGGTTCCATCAGGAAAGAGAATTACTGGGATAGAGCGCTTTCCACCATTTATTTCAATAACTTTCTCTGAGGCTCCAGGAACTGATTCGACATCGATAAGTTCGTAGCTAACCTCTAATGAATCAAGTAGCCTTTTGGAGCGAACACAATCACCGCACCAATCTGCGCTATACATTGTTATTGAAGTGCTCATATTTTCCTCCTAGATATCTAGTAGATTCTCTAGACCAAATGTTAAACCAGCTCTTGTCTTTACGCTTCTTATAGCAAGAAGCACTCCAGGCATAAAACCGCTTCTATCAATTGAGTCATGTCTAATAGATAGAGTCTCGCCTTGATCTCCTAGCAATACCTCTTGATGGGCAACTAAACCTCTAAGGCGAATTGAGTGAATTGGAACATCAGAAACCTTTGCACCTCTTGCTCCAGCAATTCCACTACTAGTTTTATCAGGCATTGCGCTCTTCTTGGCTTTTGCTCTGGCATCAGAGATTAGCTCTGCTGTTCTAGTAGCAGTTCCAGAAGGGGCATCTGCCTTTTCAGGATGATGTAGCTCAATTATCTCAACTGACTCAAAATAGGTAGCAGCCTTTGCTGCAAATTGCATCATCAATACTGCGCCAAGGCCAAAGTTTGGCGCAATGATTGCTCCGACTTTAGAATTTTTAGCAAGAAGAGTTTTGACTTCCTCAATTCTCTTGCTATCAAAACCAGTGGTTCCTACCACTACATTGATTCCATTTGTTATTGCATACTCTAAATTCTTCATCACTGAATCAGGAGTAGTAAAATCTAAAACTACTTCAGCGCCAGAGCTCTTTAGTAAATCTAATGAATCACCGAGGTCAAGAGATGCAACAAGTTCCAAATCATCTGCAGCAGAGATAGCTTTCACGCTCTCGGTGCCCATACGCCCCTTAGCGCCAAGAATGGCGACTTTAATCTTCATAGCGCCTCCACCTTCTACTTAACTGCTTTTTCAAATATTGAACGCTTGGCAAATGGTCCCACAACTGCAAGGCTCGGCGCAGAACCCAAGACCTCAGATGCAAGTTTTGCGATAGCAGCGCTATCAACTGCTGAAATCTCTCGAAGTATCTCATCAAAACTCAAGACCTGACCATAAATTAGCTCGCTCTTTCCGATCCTGCTCATTCGAGAACCCGTATCTTCCTGACCTAAAACAAGTGAGCCACTAACCGATCCTTGAGCCTTGATTAATTCCTCGCTAGTTAGTCCATTGCTTGCAACATCTTCCAGAACTCCGCGCATTATCTTTATTACTTCAACAGCCTTTGATGGAGTAGATCCGGCATAGAGGGCTAGAAATCCACTTCCAGCAAATTGTTGAGCATATGAATAGACCGAGTATGCAAGGCCGCGCTTTTCTCTAATTTCTTGAAATAGTCGAGAGGACATCCCCCCGCCAAGGGCTGAGGATAAAACTGCCATAGCAAAGCGTCTCTTATCATCTCGATTTACTCCAGGCATTCCAAGAACTATGTGGGCCTGCTCAGTCTTTCTATTTATCAGCCCAACGTTTCTTTTTGGCTTCCTACTAAATTCTTGGCTTGGCCTTAGATTAAATTTCTTTTCAGCTCGATCTAGAAACTCATCCCTGGAAAGCGCTGCAATTATCTGATCTACAACTTGCTGATGCCTGATATTTCCAGCAACTGCAACAACAATATCCTCTGGTAGGTAGCGCTTTTTGTAGTAGTTAAATACAGCGCTTCTAGAAAGTGACTTAATTGATTTAGTAGTGCCAAGTATTGAGCGCCCGAGCGCAGTATCACCATAAAAGGTCTCAGCAAATAACTCATGAACTAAATCTGATGGATCATCATCGCGCATAGAGATCTCTTCTAGAACAACTTTTCTCTCAGCATCTACATCGCTTGGCTTAGCAACTGATGAGGTAATCAGATCTGAAATAACATCAATAGCGAGAGGGAGATCTTTATCTATTACCCGAGCATAAAAACAGGTGTACTCCTTTGAGGTGAAGGCATTCATTTCGCCGCCAACAGCTTCAATTGAGGAAGAAATTTCAAGCGCGCTGCGACGCTTTGTTCCTTTAAATAGTAGGTGTTCTAGAAAATGTGATGCTCCAGCAACTTTTAAGCTCTCATCGCGAGACCCAACATTGACCCAGATACCAAAGGCAGCCGAGCGAACTGCAGGGATTTCTTCAGTGACAATGCGTAGGCCGCTAGCAAGAACGGTCCTACGCACAGTCATTTAATTCCACTTACTCCGAAGCAGTATCTGACTTCTGGCTTTCATCTAAAACTGGAATCAGCGAGAGTTTGCCCTTTGGATCAATCTCACCAATTTCAACTTCAACCTTATCGCCAACGTTCATCACATCTTCTAGGTTTTCAATGCGCTTTCCACCATGCATCTTGCGAATCTGGGAGATATGTAGCAAGCCATCTTTTCCTGGAAGGAGATTTACGAAAGCTCCAAAGGTTGCAAGCTTGACGATTGTTCCGTTATATCGCTCGCCAATTTCAGGAAGCTTTGGATCAGCAATTGAGAGAATCGCAGCTTTAGCAGCATCTGCTGCTGTGCCATTTGTGGCACCAATAAAGATTGTTCCATCATCTTCGATGGAGATCTCAGCTCCGGTCTCCTCTTGAATCTGATTGATGATCTTGCCCTTAGGTCCAATAACAGCGCCAATCTGATCCACTGGGATCTTAATTGAGATGATTCTTGGAGCAAGAGGATTCATATCATCTGGACCATCAATAGCTTCATTCATCACCTTTAATATTGCAAGGCGAGCTTCTTTTGCTTGTAGAAGCGCAGCAGATAAAACGCTAGCTGGAATTCCATCTAATTTAGTATCTAGCTGAAGAGCTGTTACAAAGTCTTTAGTTCCAGCAACTTTAAAGTCCATATCGCCGAAAGCATCCTCTGCTCCCAAAATATCTGTTAGGGCAACATATTCCACTTTGCCATCAACATCATCTGAAATTAAGCCCATTGCAATTCCAGCAACTGGCGCCTTTAGCGGAACTCCAGCGTTTAATAGCGAGAGAGTTGATGCACAGACTGAGCCCATGGAAGTTGATCCATTGGAACTAAGAGCTTCAGATACTTGTCTAATGGCATAAGGAAACTCTTGACGCCCAGGAAGAACTGGAAGGAGCGCTCGCTCAGCGAGTGCGCCATGGCCAATCTCTCGTCTCTTAGGTGATCCCACTCGACCAGTTTCACCAGTTGAGTAAGGAGGGAAGTTGTAATTATGCATATAACGCTTATGGTCTTCAGGATTTAGCGTATCTAGCTGTTGCTCCATCTTAAGCATATTTAAAGTAGTGATTCCCAGAATCTGGGTCTCGCCTCTTTCAAATATTGCAGAGCCATGAACTCTTGGAACTACCTCAACTTCAGCAATCAGTGGTCTGATATCGCGAAGTCCTCGTCCATCGATACGAATCTTTTCGCGAAGGACTCTCTGGCGAACTAATTTCTTAGTTAGTGAGCGAAATGCTGCAGGAATTTCTTTCTCCCGACCAACAAAGCTCTCAGCAAGTGATTGCTTAACTTCATCAGATAGACGAGTAATTTCTGTCTCGCGCTCTTGCTTGCCTGAAATCTTTAGCGCAGCATCTAGCGCTTTCTTTGCAGCTTTTTCAACAGCAGCAAAGGCATCATCTTGATAATCAAGAAATACTGGGAACTCAGCGGTTGGCTTTGCAGCAACTTTTGCTAGTTTAATCTGTGCTTGGCAGAGCTGACGAATAAATGGCTTTGAAGCCTCAAGTCCCTGACCAACAATTTCCTCAGTTGGAGCGCTAGCGCCAGAACCAATTAAATCAATAGTCTTAACTGTTGCTTCTGCTTCAACCATCATGATGGCAACATCATCGCCAGCAATTCTTCCAGCAACGACCATATCAAAAACAGCATTTTCTAGATCGCTATGGTTTGGAAATGCCACCCATTGTCCATCGATAAGTGCGATACGCACTCCACCAATTGGACCTGAGAATGGCAGCCCTGCTAATTGCGTTGACATTGAGGCCGCATTAATCGCAATCACGTCATACATATGATTCTGATCAAGGGCCATAACAGTTACTACGATCTGAACTTCGTTACGCAGCCCTTTAATAAATGAGGGGCGAAGCGGACGATCAATTAAGCGGCAGGTAAGAATTGCATCCTCTGAAGGACGGCCCTCTCTGCGGAAAAATGATCCAGGAATCTTTCCAATTGCATACATACGCTCTTCCACATCAACTGTTAATGGGAAGAAATCGAATTGATCTTTAGGTGACTTTGAAGCTGTAGTTGCTGATAGCAACATTGTTTCATCATCTAGATAAACAACTGCAGTTCCTGCAGCTTGGCGCGCTAGGCGACCAGTTTCGAAACGAATTTCTCGTTTTCCAAATTTTCCGTTGTCAATTGTGACAGCGGCAGACTTAACGTCTTGACCCTCCATGGGTCTCTCCTATTCTCTAACACCCGCGCACATATTTATAGAGAATGGATCTTCGATCGAAGCCAACGGCATTCTTGTTTAAATCCGTAAGCCACCACCGAGGACCAAACCTCTAGCGTTGCGCTGGGTGATTATTTAATTGTTCAGCAAACTAACGGCGGATGCCGAGTTTGTCGATGATCGCGCGGTATCGCGCAATATCTGTCTTTGCAAGGTATTGCAAAATTCTTCTACGGCGACCTACAAGAAGCAGTAGACCACGACGGTTGTGGTGGTCATGCTGATTTGTCTGTAGGTGCTCAGTTACTTCTTCAATTCTCCGTGATAAAAGCGCAACCTGTGATTCAGGGCTTCCTGTGTCAGATGCAGAGGCGCCATACTTGGTGATAATTTCTTTCTTCTCGGCAGGTTTTAATGCCATTTTTTTTCTTCCTTTACATCTTTCACGAGGGCTCTCGGTCTAATACACGAGCGCACGCTTTCTCGCTTGAGGGGCGTAAATCTACCAGCGCTGCTTAAAGATCTAAAATCGAGGCAAAAATACGCTTAAAGAGAAGTCAATTTCCTAGCTTCATCGCAATCTTTTTTCATCTGAACCAAGAGCTCATCAAGTGAGCCAAATTTAATGGTATCTCTAAGTCTCCAACCGAATTCAACTTTCGCCTCTTGGTCATAGAGATCTAGATCATCTCGATCAAGTGCGTAGGCCTCAACTTGTCTTCCGCGCACACCATCAAATGTTGGATTAGTTCCAATAGAAATTGCTGCGTTCCAGCGATGAGCTCCAACTGATAACCATCCGGCATAAACTCCATCTGATGGAATTGTGGCATAAGAATCTAGGCCAATATTTGCAGTTGGATATCCAATAGTTCTGCCACGTTTTTCACCATGAATAACTGGCCCTACTAATTGATGAGGTCTAGTTAGTAATTGATTAGCAATCTCAATATTTCCAGCCTTAATTGCCTCTCGAATTCTTGTTGAGGAGACCTTAATATTTCCATGGTTATAAAGTGGAATTGCCTTTACTTTAAAAGATGAATTAGATTGCAAGTATTCAACATTGCCTGCAGCTTTTGCTCCAAATGTGAAGTTCTCCCCCACCAAAACTAAAGCAGGGTCAAATATTGGTTTTAACACTTCGTTAATGAATTGATCTGGGGTTAACTGTGAAAATTGAGAGCTAAACTTCATTACTGCCACACTTGTTGCCCCATGCATCGATAACTGAGCGATGCGATTATTTAGAGTTAGCAGGCGAGTTGGAACTCTATCTGGAGCAAATACCGATGTGGGATGGGGATCAAAGGTAAGTGCAACTACCGGCATATTCTCCTTTATCCCCTCTTGAAGAATTACTTGATGGCCAATGTGAACTCCATCAAAAATTCCGATAGCAAGTGCCGAGCCTGGAAGCGGGGAACCATGCCAAGTTACTTCAGCGCTACTCATAGCTTTAATTCTTTCATGAAATAAAGACCGCCACAGGTTGAGCGCCATGTTCGCGGTTTTCCAATATCGCAGCAACTTGACCATCTGGAGCTAGAGCAACAACTGGGCCATCAGTACTTGATGCGCTGAGCGAACGACCAAAGCTCAACTCTTTAACCTCTTGCAGATCAACATCTCTAACCCTCATAACTTTAGAGATTTCGCTAGCAAGCGGCCTGATCACTGGTGATTCAAGGTCGCTGCAGTCACTTAGCGAAAATGGAGCAACTAGGCTCCTTCGAAGAGAGATGAGATGTCCTCCAACTCCAAGTGAACCTCCTAAATCTCTTGCAATTGATCGGATATAGGTTCCTGCAGAGCATTCAACATAAACTTCAATATCTAGAAAATCGCCACGCTTGATTTCGATTACATCTAACTTATAGATATCTATCTGGCGAGCAGGGATATCTACCTCTTTGCCTTCTCTAACTAAATCGTAGGCTCTCTGGCCATTAATTTTTATCGCAGAGACTTTAGTTGGAACCTGCATAATGCTTCCAACTTGAGTAGCAAGAAAATCTCTAATTTCTTGATCACTAACATTTGAGGTATCAGATGTTGAAGTAATTTCACCTTGAGCATCATCGCTAGTAGTCACCTGGCCTAAGCGAATCTGAGCGTGATAGGCCTTCTTTCCTTGAGTTATATATTGAAGGAATTTTGTTGCTTTATTTACGCCAAGAACTAGAACTCCAGTTGCCATCGGATCTAAAGTTCCAGCATGGCCAACCTGCTTTGTTCCTAGTGATTTTCTTAGCTTTGCCACTACATCATGGCTGGTAATTCCCGCTGGCTTATCAATGATGACAAAGCCATCCTGCAAACTCATCTATTCACCAGAGAGATAGTCTTTTGGGCGGCTCTGGCGATAAGGATCATCTCCACTAATCGGCTCTGCGCTAGAGCGAAGATTTGCAATCTCTTCATCGCTTTTTCTGACCTGATCAAGTAAATCTTCGAAGTTTTTAGCATTCTCACCTAAGGCATCTGCAAAGAAGGTAAGGGAAGGAGTAATTCTGGTGCCAAGTTCTCTGCCTACTTCAGTTCTTAGAAGCCCCTTGGCGCTCTCTAATACCTTGGCAGTATTAACTCGAGCTTCATCATCGCCTAAAACTGTATAGAAGATAGAGGCTTGTTGTAGATCGCCAGTTACTCGAACATCGGTAATTGTGACAAAACCAAGGCGCGGATCTCTAACTTTGCTCTCAAGTGCTGAGGCAACTACAACCTTGATCCGGTCAGCAACTTTTGCAGCCCGATGTGACTTTCCCATGACTTATGCTCGCTTTTTCTCGCGCATCTCAAATGCTTCAAATACATCTCCTATTTGAATATCTTTGAAATTACCCACGCCAATTCCGCACTCAAAGCCCTCACGAACTTCAGTTGCATCATCTTTAAATCGCTTTAAAGATTCGACTGTTAGGTTATCGCCAATTACCACGTTATCGCGCAGCACTCTTGCCTTGGCATTTCTTCTAATAAGGCCGGTTGAAACCAGAGATCCAGCGATAGTTCCAAACTTGCTGGACTTAAATACCTCACGCACTTCAGCTCGACCCAGAACTGCTTCTTCATATTCAGGCTTGAGTAGCCCCTTAAGCGCAGCTTCGATTTCCTCAATTGCTTTATAGATCACTGAATAGAATCGAACTTCAACGCCCTCTTCATCGGCATAGATTGCAGTATGGGCCTCTGGCTTAACATTGAAGCCAACAATTACCGCACCCGATGCTGAGGCAAGAGTGACATCACTCTTAGTGATAGCGCCAACGCCTCTATGAATAACTCTTAAATCAACTTCACTACCAACATCTAATTGAATCAAAGCATCTTCTAGTGCTTCAACAGATCCGCTGACATCGCCCTTAAGAATCAAATTAAGAGTGGTGACCTTGGATTGCTCAAGGAAGTCCTCTAATGAAACTTTCTTTCTCGCCTTAGCAAGTGCGGCATGGCGCTCTCCTGCCTGACGCTTCTCTGCAATTTGTCTTGCAGTTCGATCATCAGGTGCGACGATAAAGCTATCGCCAGCACTTGGCACCGAGGTAAATCCAAGAACTTGAACTGGTCTTGATGGGCCTGCTACTTCAACTTCTTTTCCAAATTCATCCATCATCGCTCTAACTCGACCAAAAGCACTTCCTGCAACAATTGCATCTCCAACACTTAGCGTTCCGCGCTGGACTAGAACTGTTGCAACCGGGCCACGACCACGATCTAGATGAGCCTCAATTGCCACGCCTCTGGCATCGTCTTCATGGATTGCTCTTAGATCAATTGCAGCATCTGCAGTTAATAAAATTGCTTCAACTAATTGATCAATACCAGTTACTTTGACTGCAGATACATCAACAAACAAAGTATCTCCGCCATACTCTTCAGCAACCAAGTTATATTCTGTTAATTGCTGACGAATTCGCCCTGGATTTGCTCCCTCTTTATCAACCTTATTTACCGCTACAACAATTGGAACATTTGCTGCTTGGGCATGATTTAGAGCTTCAATAGTCTGAGGCATAACTCCATCATCTGCAGCAACAACAAGGACTGCAATATCTGTCACCTTAGCTCCACGAGCACGCATAGCGGTGAAGGCTTCATGGCCTGGGGTATCGATAAAGGTAATAGCGCGATTAATGCCGGCATGCTCATGATGGATCTGATAAGCGCCAATATGCTGAGTAATTCCACCTGCTTCACCCTTTACTACTTCAGTCTGGCGAATAGCATCAAGAAGCCTTGTCTTTCCATGATCAACATGGCCCATCACTGTGACAACTGGCGGCCTAATGCTTAAATCATCAGGATCAACATCAGAGAGCTCTTGATCTAGATCGATATCAAATTGTTCTAATATCTCTTTATCTTCATCCTCTGGAGAGACAACGGTAATTTTGTAGCCAAACTCCCCGCCTAATACATGCAAAGTCTCTTCATCAACTGATTGAGTTGCAGTAACCATCTCGCCTAGATGAAATAGCACAGAGACTAAACCAGCTGGATCTGCTCCAATTTTCTCAGCAAAGTCAGCTAAAGATGCTCCTCTTCTTAATTTAACCGGAGTATTTCCATCGCCACGAGGAACAATTGCGCCACCTAGCGTTGGGGCTTGCATATTGTCTATCTCTTCGCGACGGGTCTTCTTTGATTTGTAATTCTTTTTCTTTCCAGCATTTTTTCCAAATGCTCCGCCAGCACTTCCTCGCTGTCCTGGTCTTCCTGGCGCAAAACCGCCACCTGGTTTTCCTGCTCCTGGTCTTGCAGGAGCGCCAGTTGTTCCACCTGGTCTCTGACCTGGGCCACCTTGGCTGCGATATGGAGATGAAGAGTTGCGATCTTGCGGACGAGCAGTTGTTCCATCACTTCGTTGTTGTGGACGCGCAGCAAATCCTGGACGAACAGAACCTGGACGAGGTCCTGCCATATTTCCACCTCGTGCTGGAGCACCTGGCGGTCTACTTCCCCCCGGTCTATTTTCTCCAGGACGTTGCCCGCCGCCTTGACCTTGTGGTCTTGGTGGACGAGGAGGAGCTGAAGGATTTCCAAAAGGATTATTTCCAGGTCTTGCACCGCCCTGACCTTGTGGTCTCGGTGGACGAGGAGGAGCTGAAGGTGTTGCAAAAGGATTATTTCCAACTCTGGCAGCAGGAGCAGCTGGTGGTTTTGGAGGCAGTGAAGTTGGAGCGATATTTTCTTGCGGGCTCACTTTAATTACTGGAGCAATAGGTGGAGCAATTTCATCAACCTGCTCAACGCTCTCTACTGGCGCTGCTTTCTTCGATGATGCTTTTTTAGCAGGAGCTTTCTTGGCAGGAGCTTTCTTAGGTGTCGCTGCAACTGCAGGAAATTTTTCTAGAAACTTTCGCACCACCGGTGCTTCAACAGTTGAAGATGCGGAGCGAACAAACTCGCCCATCTCTTGGAGTTTTGCAAGAACATCCTTGCTATCCATCCCTACATCTTTTGCTAATTCGTAAACGCGGACCTTTGCCACTTTTCTCCTTTTGTGGCTCCTCGTCTACTTTTTAAACGCGAAGCCTAAATTGACCTACTCATGACTGTGAAGTGCTCATTTGAGTGCCATTGCCTATTCGACCTAGCCTTCGCTTTGCAGATATGTGAGGGAGATCCTCACGGCGCAACCATACCGCCGCAGTACTACTTTTACGAAACTTCGCCCGCCTCAGAGCCACTTGTCGCCCCATCGGAGTGAATATCAATGCGCCAGCCAGTTAGGCGAGCAGCCAGACGGGCGTTCTGCCCATCTTTTCCAATGGCAAGAGATAGTTGGTAATCAGGAACAACAACCTTGGCAGAGCGAGTATCGATATTTACTACCTCAACGCTAGAGACTCTTGCTGGAGCTAAAGCATTACCAACATATGTTGCTGGATCATCAGACCAATCAACGATATCTATCTTCTCGCCATGTAACTCATCCATTACTGCTCTGGCTCTTGCTCCCATCGGGCCAATTAACGCGCCCTTTGGACTAACACCTGCGCGGTGAGCCCGCACTGCAATCTTGCTCCGGTGTCCTGCCTCACGAGCTATTCCCATAATCTCAACGATGCGATCTCTAATCTCAGGAACTTCAAGTGCAAATAATTGTTTGACGAGAGCTGGATGGCTTCTAGAGAGCAATACCTCTGGGCCTTTTTGGCCTTGCTTAACATCAACAACAAAGCTCTTAATTCGATCGCCGTGTTTATATATCTCACCTGGAACTTGTTCATGTGGTGGGATTTTTCCTTCAACTCTTCCAAGATCGATATAAACCATCTTTTGATCTCGCCCTTGTTGAATTACTCCAGAGACAATATCGCCAACATTTGCGCTGAATTCACCAACAATTTCTAGATCCTTTGATTCACGCATCTTCTCTTTAATTATCTTGCGCGCAGTAGATGATGCAATACGACTAAAGCCCTCTGGTTCATCGCTAATCTCATCTACTTTTTCGCCATCTGGGCCAAATACTGGAATAAGAATCTTTATCTCACCAGTGACTAAATCTAATTTAGCGTGAGCAAAGGGCTTTGCACCTTCCATCTCGTTATAAGCGCTCTTCACTGCAATCTCAATAGCAGTAATTAGGCGATCAAGAGGAATATCGCGTTCAATGGTGAGGGCTTCTAAGACTTTCATATCAACATTCATCGCTTATCACCATCTTTGCGATTAAATTCAATCTCAACAGTGGCTCGCTTAATTTCGCTAAATAAAATACTTACCTCTCCACTTTTAACCTCAAGTAAGGCTGAATCTAAATCAAGGCTCTTTAGGCGGCCCACTAGCTTTTCTCCATCGACTTTCACGATGGAAATTAGCCGGCCAAGATTTTTCTTCCATTGATGCGCCTTTACTAGCGGGCGATCAACCCCAGGAGATGTCACTTCAAGGGTAAATGGATTATCACCGAGCTGGCTATAGTTTTCTAGAATTTCAGATATCGCTCTTGAGCTTGCAGCCACCTCATCAAGATTTAGATTTCTCTCCTCGTGATCAACTATTACTGAGATGATTCGAGAGCGTCCTACTGGGATTACTTTTATCTCTTCAAGCAAGAGACCAGATGCATTAATTACTGGAGCAAGAAGCTCATTTAAGTTATCTACCAAAGCCATTTTAATTTCTTCCTACTTATTTAGTTGTTGTTAAGTTGTGGTTCTAAGTCTAGCCCAGATTTCAACCTCTAAGGAAGGTGTCATAGATAAGGCGGATGATCAGCGCGGTAGTGACGACTAGAAATGCCCTGCGAATCAAAACTGAGCCACCTCTTATGCCAACTTTTGCTCCAATAAAACCCCCAAGGATATTTCCTACCGCCATCGTCAATCCCAGCGCCCAGATGATTTGGGAGTTAAAGCCAAAAACTAAAATCGCTCCAAGGTTTGTAGCAAGATTAACAAGCTTTGCAGTCACTGATGCTTCAAGGAATGCAAAGCCAAGAACGGCAACTAACGCAAGCATGAGAAAAGATCCGGTTCCAGGGCCGAAGATTCCATCATAAAACCCGATTACCGCTCCAACTGCTGCGCCAATTATAAATCGATTTCTTCCTGCAAATTTTGCAGAAGTTACCTGTCCCAATTCTTTTCTTAGATAGGTATAGATAGCAACAATAATTAGAAGAAATAAAATTATTGGTCTAAACGCATCTCTTGGAATCTTTGTGGCCACACTTGCGCCCATGGCTGAACCAATAAATGCAGGAAGGCCCATTACTGCAGCCAACTTAAAATCTGGCTTTATCTTTCTTAAATAAGAGGCAGTAGCCCCTAAGGTGCCAAGAAATGAGGGAACTTTATTAGTTCCAAGAATCACCGAAGGTGAGGTATCAGGAAGTGAAACTAGAAGAGCTGGTAGTTGAATTAGCCCTCCGCCTCCAGCTAGTGAATCCACAAGACCTGCAAAAGTTGCTGCAAGAATGAGAAATAGAACTACTTCAAATGAGATTTCCACGAGAAGCTAGTTAATCAACCTAGCAATTTAACTAAGTAAGATGTGATCTCGCCAAGTGCAATCTCAGACTTCTCGCCACTTCGACGAATGCGGAATTCAACTTGACCCTGGGCCAAACTCTTACCAAAGATCAAGATATAAGGATTGCCAATTAGCTCTGCATCTTTGAATTTAACTCCAGGGCTTGCCTCGCGTCTATCATCGATCATCACGCTAATGCCTTTTGCCTCTAACTCTTTTCCAATTCTCTCTGCTTGAATAAATGGCTCATCTTCTCTGCCAGTTGCCACGATATGAACTTTTGCTGGAGCAATCTCATCTGGCCAGATAATGCCGATCTCATCATGGCTCTGCTCAGCAATTGCAGCTAGAGCTCTAGTTACTCCAATGCCATATGAGCCCATAGTGACAACCTGTGATTTTCCTTGGCTATCAAGAACAGTTAAATCAAGTGCTTGGGCATACTTTCGACCCAATTGGAAGATATGGCCAATCTCAATAGCGCGATCAATAATTATTGGGCTATCACAGCTTGGACAAGGATCGCCTTGATTAATCTCAACTGCTTCAATAAAACCATCAACGCTAAAGTCGCGACCATGGGTGACATAGCGCATATGTTTATTCCTAGTATTAGCACCAGTTATCCAGTGAGAGCCAACAACAACTGATGGATCTGCGTAGAGCTTAATCCCTAATTTCTTAGCATCTTGCGGGCCAACATATCCTTTTACCAGAGCTACATTTTTTGCAAAGTCTCCATCTTCAAATAAACGGAGCTCTTTAACGCCAGCAAGATTTGCTTCGACTCTCTTTATATCAAGTTGGCGATCACCTGGAATTAGTATTGAAACTACCTGCCCATCTGCCACAAGTAAGATGTTCTTTAAAGTATCAGATGCGCTCACATTTGCTTGATACTTCTGATTCATAACTGCAACTAGGCTTTCAATAGTTGGAGTATCTGGGGTATCAAGTAGCTCCATCTCTGGCGCTTTTGCTATCTCTTGCTTATTCACCTTACTAACCATCGCTTCAACATTTGCTGCATAACCACATTTAGGACAGAGCACATAAGTATCCTCACCCGTTGGTGAGGGCGCTAAGAACTCTTCAGATTTTGAGCCGCCCATAGCCCCAGAGACTGCAGAGACAATATTAAATTTAAGTCCAAGGCGATTAAAAGTTGCGACATAGGCAGCGCGATGTTTCTGATATGAAGCTTCAAGGCCGGCATCATCTAAATCAAATGAGTAGGAATCCTTCATAATAAATTCGCGACCACGAATAATTCCACTTCTAGGACGAGCTTCATCGCGATATTTAGTCTGGATTTGATAGATAGAGAGTGGAAGATCTTTATAGGAGGAGTACTCGCTCTTAACCATAAGAGTAAACATCTCTTCATGGGTTGGACCTAGTAGATAATCGCTACCTTTTCGATCCTGGAGCCTAAATAAAGCTGGTCCATACTCTTCCCAGCGATTACTTTTCTCATACGGATCTTTAGGAAGAAGAGCAGGAAAGTGAACTTCTTGAAAGCCCGCCTTATCCATCTCATCTCTTATTACTCTTTCCACATTTCTAAGAGCAATTACCCCTAGTGGCAACCAAGAGAATATTCCTGCCGCAATTGGGCGGATATATCCAGCTCTAACTAGGAGTTTATGGCTTGCAACTGAGGCATCTGATGGGTCATCTCTAAGGGTGCGCAGAAAGAGAGATGACATCTTTAACATAGCGCTTAGCCTAGCGAATTACTTTACG
Source organism: uncultured Clavibacter sp. (assembly GCA_937883945.1). Lineage (GTDB taxonomy): Bacteria > Actinomycetota > Actinomycetes > Nanopelagicales > Nanopelagicaceae > MAG-120802. Next base: position 35,943 of record CAKZXY010000062.1, read on the forward strand.
TTTACTGTTGGTTCTCCCGATGCGACACCAGCAGCTTCCATCTCCTCTGCAAGGCGCATCGCCTCTTCAATCAAAGTTTCAACAATCTGCGCCTCAGGAACTGTTTTAATTACTACTCCCTTAACAAATATCTGACCTTTGCCATTTCCTGATGCAACGCCAAGATCTGCCTCTCGCGCCTCCCCTGGTCCATTAACAACGCAGCCCATAACCGCAACGCGAAGTGGAACTGTCATTCCTTCAAGGCCTGCTTGTACTTTCTCAGCAAGTGAATAGACATCTACTTGAGCACGACCACAAGATGGACAAGAGACAATTTCTAATTTTCGCTGCCTTAAATTAAGAGATTCTAAAATAGAGATACCAACTTTAACTTCCTCAACTGGAGGCGCAGAAAGTGAGACTCTAATTGTGTCGCCAATTCCCTCTGCTAGTAAGACAGCAAATGCTGTTGCAGATTTTATAGTTCCTTGGAATAACGGACCAGCCTCTGTTACTCCTAAGTGAAGTGGATAATCACACTTTGCAGCAAGAAGTCGATATGCCTTAATCATCGTTACTGGATCATGATGCTTAACAGAGATCTTGATATCTCTAAAGCCATGCTCTTCAAATAGGCCAGCTTCCCAGAGCGCTGATTCAACTAGCGCCTCAGGGGTTGCTTTTCCATACTTTGATAAAAGCCTTGGATCAAGTGAGCCAGCATTAACTCCAATTCGAATTGGAATTCCAGCATCTCCTGCAGCTTTAGCAACTTCCTTTACCTTGTCATCAAATTGTTTAATGTTTCCAGGATTTACTCTAACGGCGGCGCATCCTGCATCAATTGCTGCAAAAATATATTTTGGTTGAAAGTGAATATCAGCAATAACAGGAATCTGGGACTTTCTAGCAATATCTTTTAGAGCGTCAGCATCATCTTGGCTAGGAACAGCAACTCTAACTATCTGACATCCTGAGGCGGTTAACTCTGCTATCTGTTGCAAAGTTGAA
>CAKZXY010000063.1 GCA_937883945.1 uncultured Clavibacter sp.
CAGGCATGCCTGATCGCTGGGAGCGACTTTGGGCTCCACATCGAATGGCATATTTAGCTGGAGAAAATAGACCAAAGGACGACAATGATGTGGCCTGTCCTTTCTGCGAAATTTTAGAGATGAGCGATGAGAAGGCTCTTATTGTGGCAAGGGGTAAAGAGGTTTATGCAGTATTAAATCTCTATCCTTATAACGCAGGGCATATGCTCATATGCAGTAATCGCCATGTCGCAGATCTAACAGAGCTAAGTGATAGCGAGCGCAATGAGATGCAGGAATTCACCTCTCATGCGATGAAAGTACTTCGCAAGGTGTCAAATTGTGGGGGTTTTAATATCGGTTTAAACCAAGGAGCTTTATCTGGCGCTGGAATTGCCGATCATATCCATCAACATATAGTGCCGCGCTGGTTTGGTGATGCAAACTTCATGCCAATCATTGGACAAACTAAAGTACTTCCAAAATTACTTAGCCAGACTAGAGATGAAATCTCAGCTGCTTGGTAGCGCTATTTTATTTGGGCTAGATACTCTTTGATTTCGCTAACTCCAATTAATTTAGATTCCATCACTGGAAGTATTGGAACCAAGAGCCCTTGGGCAAAAGAATCAGATTCAAAGGCTGATAGCTGATCTTCATACTCAGAGGCGAACTCTTCGATAAGTGATTGAAGCTCGCTATCTGCCATATATCTATTTGCAGCAGCGGATGAGTAGTCGTGAACCTCTTTGCTCTCTAGCGATATCAAGCCAGTAGGTTCACCAACTTCATCATGTAGGACTAAGTATGGTGTTAGTCCTTGCTCTAGAACTCGATTAACAATAAGTGCAATGTCATCGAAATCAGTTTCACTCATACTTAATTTATTTACAATGACCAATCTTGGGAATTGTCTTTCCATTGCATAATTCCAGAGTTCAATCATCCCTTTGGAGATACCGCTCTTAGCGCTAACCAGAAGCAGTATTGCGCTAACTCCCTGAGTTAACTGCTGAGCAAGCTCAATACTTGTCCCCTTGGGATCAAGGGTTGCTACCTTGATATCACTCGAGAGTAGAGGGGCTAGATTTTCAGGCTCTGCCGAGGCATCTGCTGCCATGAGAATCTGAATGTCGCTATTTTTCTCAGGCGAGATATTGGGTTTGTCCATGGCTAAAGCCTACGATGTACTCAATGATTCAGAATCGATTTAAAGCGCCAGTCACAGCCTTAATTACCCCCAGCTGTAGATTCTTATTAAGAATTGGGATTACCGCTAATTGGCTGACTTTTATAGGGGCCATTGGTAGCTCAATCAGCGCTCTATATTTTTTCTCTAAAGGTGATTTTTTTCTTGGAACTATCTTGGTCTCACTCTTTGCCTTAAGTGATCTCTTTGATGGAACGATGGCAAGGCTCTCAGAGCAAGGAACAACGAAGTGGGGCGCGCTTATAGATTCAACTCTAGATCGCGTAACGGATGCTGCTATTTATGCTGGAGTGATTTCATATGCCATATCAAGTGATAATACGAATTTAGCTCTGCTGGCTCTTCTAGCTTTAATCACCGGCGCTCTCATTCCATATATAAGAGCGAAGGCCGAATCACTTGGTATTGCTTGTAGCGTTGGAATTGCAGAGAGGGCAGAGCGCTTAATAATCATCTTAACTGCAACTGGGCTCTACGGATTGGGAGTTAATATTGCTCTAGTAGGTGGATTGCTACTTATTAATATTTTAGGGCTAATTACTATAGTTCAGCGCTTATTAGTTGTAGCACGCAGCTAGGAAGAAGTGATGATCAAGGATTGGTTTACCTATTTTCTCTATAGCGCGTTATGGAGCTTTGTTAGAGCGCTACCTGAGAGAAGCGCATACTCACTCTTTAGCTCTCTGGCAAAGTTCTCCTATAAAAGAAATGGCAAGAGAGTGCAGAGGCTGCGCCGCAATTACTCTCAAGTTAGACCAGATGCTAGTAAGGCAGAGCTAGAAGAATTAGTTCTTTCAGGTCTTAGATCTGGGATGCGATATTGGTGCGACACCTTCAGAATTTCAGATTGGGATAGAGAGAAGATTTTAAGTAGCGCTAAAAGTATTAACGATGATTTCCTCTTTGAGCCAGTTGCTAGCAAGCGCGGGGTGATAATTGCAGTTCCACACGCAGGAAATTGGGATCACGCTGGCGCAGTTTTCTGCGCTCAAGGGTTAAAAGTCATTAGCGTTGCAGAGCATTTAAAGCCTGATCGACTCTTTAGAAGGTTTCTTAAACATAGAGAATCTATCGGGATGAGAATCCTTGATCTTGATGCTGGAGTTATGGGACAGCTTCGCTCATTTCTAAAACAAGGCGAGTTAGTTGCCCTAGTTGCTGATAGAGATCTAAGTAAGTCAGGAATAGATGTTAATTTCTTTGGAGCAAGAGCAAGGATGCCAGCTGGGCCGGCAATTCTTGCCTTGGAGACAGGGGCAGATTTAGTAACAGTCTTTGTTTCATACGTTGAAGATGGAATCGTTATAGATTGCGCCCCTCCAATAAAGGTCGATAAAGGCGCAGATCGAAAAGCCGAGATAGCTCGTGTTACTCAAGTAATGGCAAATAGGTTTGAGGATGCGATAAAAGTTGATCCAACTTCATGGCATATGCAGCAGCGCATCTTCATTGATAGCGATTTTGTGGAGCGAGAATGAAGATCGGATTAATCTCGCCATATGCCTGGGATGTTCCAGGAGGAGTTCAGGCTCATATAAGAGATCTTGCTTATCACTATCTAGATCAGGGCCATGAGATCTCTGTTCTGGCTCCGGCAAGTGATGAGAGCTCAATTGTTGAAAACTTTGTAGTAAGCGCTGGTAGGCCAGTTGCAATTCCCTACAACGGAGCAGTAGCAAGAGTTCTCTTTGGTCCAGTTGCCGCATCAAGAGTTAGGCAGTGGGTAGCTGGCGGAGATTTTGATGTTCTTCATCTACACGAACCAGCAATTCCCTCACTATCTCTTCTCGCCTGCTCAATTGCCGAAGGGCCACTGGTAGGAACATTTCATGCAGCAGCCCCGCGTCAGAAAGTTACCTTCGCTATCGCGCCGTTTCTAGAACCTGTTATTGAAAAACTAAGAGCAAGGATTGCAGTTAGTGAAATTGCTCGAGAAACGCTGCGAATTCATCTAGATACCGATGCTGTAGTTATACCCAATGGAATCAGCGCAGATTTCTATCAGAGAGCTGAAGCAAATCCGGCTTGGAGCAGGGAGCTAACCATTGGTTTTATTGGAAGATTTTCAGAGCCGCGCAAGGGGCTAAATATTCTCCTTGAAGCTCTTCCAAAGATCGCTCTCGTTCTTCCAGATGTTCGCCTTCTTATTGCAGGGCCAGGAGATGGCATGGAAGCGATGGAGAGCGTTAATCCAGCTCTTCGCTCACGGATAAGATTTCTTGGAAGAATTGATGATGACGCTAAAGCATCTTTTCTAAAGTCAGTAAGCGTCTATGTAGCGCCAAATACTGGCGGTGAATCATTTGGAATAATCCTCACCGAAGCGATGGCATCTGGCGTTCCAATTGTGGCGAGTAATATTCCAGCATTTAGCCAACTACTTGAAGATGGTAAATATGGTTTACTTTTTGAAAATGAAAATGCCTCTGATCTTGCAGAGAAGTTAATTAGACTCCTTAAAGATAAAGAATTAGCAAGAGGCTATTCCGAGTTAGGAAGTCAATATGCAAAGAGATTTGACTGGACTCAGGTGGGCGATGAGATTATGAATGTCTATCTTCATGCCAGAGGAGAAGATGAGAAAGTAACGCTACTGTCTGAGGCAAGGCCATGGAGCAGACTCTTTACAAGAGGTGAGGAGGAGTAATGGATTTACCTATATTTGTCGCGCCGCTAAGTATTTTGCTTATCATCTGGTATCTCACCTTTAGCGCAACAAGGCTAGATCGTCTCCATCAGAGGGTTGAAACCTCTTGGGCTAATCTTGATGCTATTTTGCAGAGAAGAGCTTCACTTGCTCTCGAGTTAACTCACTTTCCCGAGACAGATCCTGCGGGTAATCTGCTTCTAACCTCTGCTGCTCATCACGCAAGAGCTGCTGATATTTCAGTTCGTAGCGAAGCTGAGAGCTCTTTAACGGCAGCTCTTCTGCTCCTACGACAGGAGAGCTGGTTGGTTGAGAAATACCCAGATTTATTCGAAGAACTCGATCAGATAACTGAGCGGCTAAAAGTTGGAATCTCACTTCATGTTGAAGGGGTTTCAGCTGCCAGAGCCCGAAGATCAAAACTGATCTATCGCATTTTCCGCCTGGCTGGCAAAGCCCCACTGCCAGTTAGATATGCCTTCGAAGATGATTCATTGGTAGAAGTACAGAGATGAAGAGAGTACTTTCTCTCACTCTTCTCTCTCTTTTCCTCTCATCCTGCGCATCGCTTCCTTTTGCAGAAGAGAAGATAGAGATAGAGAGAAATCTCTATACAAATCTTCCTGGTAGTAGTGGAAAAGTATTTGCCGTCAAGTTTGATGACACAAGCGCTGCCCATCCTCAAGATGGAGTTGAATCAGCAGACATCGTATACATCACAGAAGTTGAAGCTGGGTTTACAAGGCTTATGGGAATTTACTCTTCAAATTATCCAGAGGTACTAGGTCCTATCAGATCAGCTCGTATCTCTGATCTATCAATACTTGGCGAATATGGAAAAGTTGGATATCTCTATAGTGGAGCTCAGAGCAAGATGCGTCCGGTAATTTCGGCTGCAAATTTAGTAAATCTAAGCGCCGAACGAAACCCTCCCTCTATTTACTTTAATGATCCAGCTCGTCGCTCTCCTTACTCCATGATGGTTAGACCAAATCTTCTCCTTGAAAAAGCTGGAGATGTTGAATTAGCAAAGGAGCCAGGTTGGCAACATGGCGCTAGAGCAGAAGATGCCAAGAAGATAATTTCTGCAAAAGTAGAGTGGCCAAATGCTAGCTATGAGGCGCTCTGGAGCTTTGACGAAAAAAGATTTCTTCTTAAACATAATGGGAGAGCAAATATCGCCTCATCTGGGATTCAACTCGGTTCAACGATGATGGCCATTCAAATAGTAAAGATCTCGCCATCAGAATATGGCGATAAATTCGGCGGAGTAACACCGAAGAGTGAGGTAATTGGAAGTGGACATGGCTATCTACTTCGCAACCAGAGAGTTGTTAAGGCCCTATGGAATCGAGCTAGCTTAAGTGAGCCAACTACCTGGAGCCTTGAAGATGGAAGCCCTGCCTATTTTTCCCCGGGGCAGCTCTGGTTCTTCCTAACTGATAATGAACCTAAATTCACCTATCTACCTAAGGCGGCCAAGGGCTAATCCGATTCGCCAGATGGCTTAATCAAAGTAGAATCACTCCTATGACAAAAGAGAATGCAGCCCAGACTGGAACATCGCGCGTTAAACGCGGCATGGCAGAGATGCTCAAGGGCGGGGTAATTATGGATGTTGTTAATGCTGAGCAGGCTCGCATCGCAGAGGATGCTGGAGCTGTTGCAGTTATGGCACTTGAGCGAGTTCCAGCAGATATCAGAGCCCAAGGCGGCGTTGCTCGAATGTCAGATCCAGAGATGATTACAGAGATTCAAAAGTGCGTATCAATTCCTGTTATGGCAAAAGCTCGTATCGGTCATTTTGTTGAGGCTCAGATCTTGCAATCACTTGGCGTGGATTACATCGATGAATCAGAGGTTTTAACTCCTGCGGATTACACCCACCATATTGATAAGTGGAATTTCACAATCCCATTCGTCTGTGGCGCAACTAATCTAGGCGAGGCTTTAAGAAGAATTAATGAGGGCGCTGCGATGATTCGTTCAAAGGGCGAGGCAGGAACTGGCGATGTTTCAAATGCCACTACTCATATGCGCTCTATCTCAGATGAGATCCGTCGGTTAAGTTCAATGCGCGAGGATGAACTATATGTCGCAGCAAAAGAGCTACAAGCTCCTTATGATTTAGTAAAAGAAGTTGCCACAACAGGAAAACTTCCAGTTGTGCTCTTTACCGCAGGTGGAATTGCTACCCCGGCAGATGCAGCGATGATGATGCAGCTTGGAGCAGATGGGGTTTTTGTTGGCTCAGGAATATTTAAATCAGGAGACCCTGCAAGGCGAGCAGCAGCAATTGTTAAATCAGTAACCTTCTTTGATGATGCGAAAGTTTTAGCTGAGCAATCAAAAGGACTTGGCGAAGCGATGGTTGGCATTAATGTTGCAGATATCCCAGCGCCACATCGCCTAGCAGAGCGGGGCTGGTAGGAAAGTGAAAATTGGAGTCTTAGCGCTCCAAGGTGATGTAGCCGAGCATATTGCCTCACTTGGAGATTGCGGCGTTAGCGCAAGTGGGGTTAGAAATAGGCAAGAGATTGAATCAGTTGATGCCTTAGTAATTCCCGGCGGGGAATCGACAACAATTGCCAAACTTGCCAAAGCTTTTGGAGTATTT
>CAKZXY010000064.1 GCA_937883945.1 uncultured Clavibacter sp.
GATGAACGTGACACCCTTGGGTTCATTTCAATAACAACTATCCGTCCATTAGCTGGATTTATCGCAAATTGGATATTGCAACCACCGGTGGCTACTCCCACTTCGCGAATTATGTCAATACTAAGATTTCTTAGATTCTGAAACTCAACATCAGTAAGGGTTAGCGCTGGGGCAACTGTTATTGAATCTCCCGTATGCACTCCCATTGGATCGATATTTTCAATGCTGCAGACGATAACTACGTTGTCGTGGTTATCGCGCATTACCTCTAATTCAAATTCTTTCCACCCGATTATTGACTCTTCTAGCAGAACTTCATTAACCGGGCTAAAACGCAGCCCTGCGCCAGCTATCTGCTCTAACTCATCTTTACTAAATGCAATCCCGCTACCAAGTCCCCCCATAGTAAAAGATGGTCGAACCACCACCGGATAATTAAGCTCGCTTGCCGCCTTAAAGCAATCATCCATACTGTGACAGATAATGGACTTTGCCGACTCTCCCCCAATTTTTGCAACGATAGCTCGAAACTCTTCTCGGTTCTCTCCTCGTCTAATTGCTGCTACATCTGCGCCAATCAACTTTGTCTGATACTTCTCCAATATTCCATTTTCATGGAGAGTTATTGCGGCATTTAAAGCAGTTTGGCCTCCAAGAGTTGCCAAGATGGCATCAGGGCGTTCCTTAGCAATTACCTGCTCGAGAAAATCTAAAGTTATTGGCTCGATATAGGTAGCATCGGCAAACTCTGGATCAGTCATAATTGTTGCAGGATTAGAATTTATAAGAATTACCCTTATGCCCTCTGCTTTAAGAACGCGACAAGCCTGAGTTCCGGAATAATCAAATTCACACGCCTGACCGATAACTATTGGACCGCTACCGATAACCAGAACGCTTTTAATTGATTTATCTAGAGGCATGCTTGCCTAACATCTCCAAAAATTGATCAAAGAGATAATTAGCATCATGAGGACCGGCTGCCGCCTCTGGATGATATTGAACTGAGAAAGCGGGTTTTTCTAGAAGCTTTAACCCTTCAACCACTGAATCATTAAGGCTAATGTGAGTCACCATTCCAGGGCCATAAACTGTTGAGAAGATTCCATCTAATGGCGCCTCAACAGCAAAACCATGGTTCTGCGCAGTAATCTCAACTCTATTGCTCTCAATATTTAGTACTGGCTGATTAATTCCACGATGACCAAAACGCAACTTATAAGTATCAAAGCCGAGCGCTCGTCCTAAAATCTGGTGTCCAAAACAGATTCCAAAAATTGGAAGTGATGCATCAAGAGCGGATCTAACTAGCGCAACTATCGACCCCATTGTCGCTGGATCTCCTGGACCATTGGATAGAAAAAGCCCATCAAAGCTACCGGCTTTAATCTCTTCAAAAGTAATTGTTGCTGGCATTAGATGAACTTCAATTCCGCGAGCAGCCATATTTCTTGGGGTTGCAGATTTGATTCCTAAATCAATTGCAGCGACTTTAAATTTCCTTACTCCAACAGCAGGAATTATCTTTATCTCATCAACGCTAACCTCTTCGGCAAGAAAGGCTCCTACCATCTCTGGCGCACTTCTGACCTTTACTACCATCTCCTCCCTTGAAAGCTCGCTATCTGAAAAGATGCCAACTCTCATCGCGCCTCTCTCGCGCAGGTGGAGGGTTAGCGCTCTGGTATCAACTCCCCTGATTCCAACTACTCCATTTGAAATTAAGTCATCTTCTAGACTGCGCTCTGAGCGCCAATTTGAAACTCTTGGAGAAGGATTTCTAACCACAAATCCACTTACCCAAATCTTTCTAGACTCCTCATCATGCGTATTCATCCCGGTATTGCCAATATGTGGGGCGGTCATGATTACAACCTGGCGATGATAACTAGGGTCTGTTAGCGTCTCTTGATATCCCGTCATTCCAGTTGAGAAGACAGCTTCGCCAAAAGTTTCACCTTTGCAAGCCCACGGCTCTCCTTCAAAGATGCGGCCATCATCTAGTACTAAATATGCCGTCATCTATTTTGAATTCCTTTCATAAACCAGCGCGCCATTATGGAATGTCTTAGTAATAACTCCTGGCAAGACCATGCCATCAAAAGGTGTGTTTTTGCTCTTAGAGGCAAGCTTTAACCGCTCAACTCGCCAGCTAGCATCAAGATCCACCAAGGTGAAATTAGCGCGCGCTCCAATGCTTATTGAGCCATGATCCTTGTATCTTCCTATCTCAGCTGGATTCTTTGAGAGGCGATCTACCAATTGAGTAAGGGTTAAGAGTTTTGTCTCAACCATTGCTTGATAGGCAATTGAGAAAGCTGTTTCAAGACCAACCATTCCAAATGCAGCAGCGCTCCATTCGCAATCTTTAGATTCATGAGGATGAGGGGCGTGATCTGTTGCAATTATGTCGATAGTTCCATCTGCAAGGCCCTCACGAAGTGCTTGCACATCATCTTTAGTTCTTAATGGCGGATTTACCTTATAAACAGGGTCGTAACTCTCTGCCAAATCATCAGTTAAAAGCAGGTGATGTGGCGTTACCTCAGCCGTTACTTTTATTCCACGCTTCTTTGCACTTCTTATTATCTCTACTCCACCAGCGGTCGTGACATGACAGATATGCAACCGAGAATCAACATGCTCTGCTAGGAGAACATCTCGCGCAATTATCGCCTCCTCCGCAACGGCCGGCCATCCCTTTAATCCAAGGCGAGCTGAAATCTCACCCTCATTCATCTGTGAATCTTGGGTAAGCCTTGGATCTTGGGCATGTTGAGCGATAAGACCATCGAAAATCTTTACATATTCAAGAGCTCTACGCATAACCAATGGATCAAATACACAATGTCCATCATCGCTAAAAATGCGAACTCCCGCCTCTGATTGATTCATGGCGGCAAGTTCAGCAAGCTGCGCTCCGCTTTGACCAACAGTTACTGCTCCGATTGGAAAGACATCACATACTCCATGATGCTTACCTAATCTATAGACCTGCTCAACAACTCCCGCAGTATCAGCAACTGGAAGAGTATTAGGCATTGCAGATATCGCTGTGAATCCTCCAGATGCTGCTGCCATTGAAGCTGTTAATACAGTCTCGGCATCTTCCCTACCTGGCTCTCGCAAATGGGTATGGAGATCAACAAAACCTGGCAATATCGTTAAACCTTTTGCATCAATGTCTTTGGCGCCACTTGCTAGCTCACCTTCATTGACGAATTTGCCATCAGAGATGAAGTAATTACTTGCCTTCCCATTTGAATCTTTAGCACCAGTGATCCGATACGAGTTCATAAACTCTCCCCGCTACTAGCTAGCTCCTTAAAGGTTGCTCCACCAAGTGTTAGATAGAGAACTGCCATTCGAACGCTAACTCCATTGGCAACTTGCTCAACGATAACTGAGCGCTGTGAATCAGCAGATTCTGCCGAAATTTCAAGTCCCCGGTTCATGGGACCGGGATGCATAACTATCGATTTAGTTTTCATCTGCTTCATTCGCTCTGAAGTGAGTCCATATCCTCTGGCATATTCTCGCTCCGTTGGAAAATAAAGATCGTTCATTCGCTCTTTCTGAACTCGAAGGGCCATTACTACATCGAGAGATTTGATCTGATCATCGAGTGAATAACTTACGCCAACTTCCCATTTAGCTACTCCGACTGGAATTAGGGTTGGAGGTGCGATTAGAACTACCTCTGCGCCAAGTTTTTTTAGAAGAAGAATATTGCTTCGGGCAACTCTTGAATGAAGGATATCGCCAATAATTCCAACCTTTATTCCCGATAAATCTCCTTGATTCTCCTTTAGATGGCGTCGGATGGTAAAGGCATCAAGAAGTGCTTGGGTTGGATGTTCATGAGTTCCATCTCCTGCATTGATAACAACGCCTTTCATCCACTCTTGCTTTGCAAGTTGATGGGCTGCGCCAGATGCGCCATGGCGAATTACTACTGCATCTGCTCCCATTGCCTGAAGAGTGAGAGCTGTATCTTTAAGGCTCTCGCCTTTACTCACACTTGATCCTTTAGCGGCAAAATTAATTACATCGGCAGATAAACGTTTTGCAGCGGCTTCAAATGAAATTCTAGTTCTAGTTGAATCTTCAAAGAAGAGATTAACAACAGTCCTACCTCTAAGAGTTGGGAATTTCTTTACTGTTCCTTCAGAGAGGCGAGCTAACTCAGCTGCAGTATCAAGTACCTCTATTGCCTCATCTTTACTTAAATCAGCTATCGATAATAGATGTTTCATTGTGAGCTACCTTCAATAAGTACTTCGTCTACAGAATCAATCTCGCTA
>CAKZXY010000065.1 GCA_937883945.1 uncultured Clavibacter sp.
CAGCTAGAAGCACAAGGAGAGCTGGATCAATAATTCCAGCAGGTGAGATTGATTTTAGTTTATTAACAGATGGTCTTGAGGCAGAGCGTGAACAGGGGATAACTATTGATGTGGCATATCGCTCGATGTCACTACTTGATGGAAGAAGATTAATAATTGCCGATGCTCCAGGCCATGAGCAATACACCAGAAATATGGCAGTTGCAGCATCAAGAGCAGATATTGCCCTGGTTTTGGTAGATGCTACAAGAGGAGTAAGGGTTCAAACTCTTCGCCACTTAACGATTTGCGCACTTATGGGAGTTGAAAAAGTAATAGTTGTAATCAATAAATTAGATGCAAGTAACTTTGATCAGAAGATTTTTGATTCCCTTGTCCAAGAATTAACACCCACTATAAAACGTTTAGCTATTGAGGATGCCTGTTTTATTCCAGTAAGCGCGCTCGATGGCGATAATGTGGTCTATAAAACTCCAAAAACTGCGTGGTATCTTGGTGGTTCGCTCTTGGAAGAGATTCAGAATTGGCGTGAAAAGCCTAGAAATAATGAGCATAAAAGAATGGCCGTCCAACTTATTTCAAGAGCTGAGAACTTCCGTGGTCTGGCAGGAACTGTGAGCCAGGGAGAATTTAAAGTTGGAGATGAGGTAGTAATTCTTCCAAGTGCTAAAAAGGCAAAAATCTCAAGGCTTGCCACCTTCGATGGCGATATCAAAAGCGCACCAAGTGGCAAAGCGATAACCATGGTTTTGACCCCAGAGGTTGATGCAACTCGCGGCGACTTTATTGAAGGTGCTGATAATTTCACAACCCCTGCTGATCGCTTTAGCGCAAACTTGGTCTGGTTAGGCGAAGAAGAGTTAATTCACTCTCGCTCTTACTATCTGATAAATGGCTCATCAATGGTTGCCGCAACTGTAACAACTATCCGCCACCGAATCGATATTAATAATGGAGAGCATGAGTCAACTAGAACTCTTGCAATGAATGAGATTGGCTTAGTAGAGATTGCTACTGATTCCCCGATTGCCCTTACTAAATACTCAGAAAATCGTATCTCAGGTAATTTTGTAATTGTAGATCGAGTAACTCTTAACACCATCGGTGCTGGAATGGTAGTTCATGCACTTAGAAGAGCATCTAATATCACTAAGCATGATTATGAAATTAATAAAGCTACTCGCTCTAACCAAAAGGGTCAGAGAGCTAAAGTAATTTGGATGACTGGGCTATCTGGCTCTGGAAAATCAACTATTGCTGATGCTCTTGAAAAAGAACTATTTACCAAAGGTATTCATAGCTATGTATTAGATGGCGATAATCTAAGACTTGGGCTCAATAAAGACCTTGGTTTCACAAAAGAAGACCGGGCAGAAAATGTTCGCCGTGTTGCAGAGGTAGGTAAGTTAATGGTTGATGCCGGTCTTGTTGTAATTGTTGCTCTAGTTAGTCCATTTAAAGTAGATCGAGATCACGCGAGAGAAATTTTTGATTCTGGTGAATTTATTGAAGTCTGGGTTAAGACCCCAGCTGAAATATGCGCTCAGCGAGATCCAAAAGGGCTATATAAAAAGGCTAGAGAAGGGAAGCTTCCTAATCTAACTGGAGTAGGTCAAGATTATGAGGCGCCAACATCGGCTGAGTTAGTCCTTGATGGCACTACAGACATCGCTTTAAATGTAGAAAAACTAATGAAAGAAGTTCTGTGAACTGGCTCTTTTTTGCACTCGCTGGATCAATTGCCCAATTAATAGATGGCGCACTTGGTATGGGATTTGGCCTTACCAGCTCAACTCTTCTTCTAACGCTAGGAACATCAGCGGCAGTGGCATCAGCAGCTGTTCATTTTGCAGAGATTGGAACCACTCTGGCATCTGGCGTTTCACACTGGCACCGTGAAAACGTTGACTTTGAAATCTTAAAGCGCCTGGCAATCCCTGGAGGAATCGGTGCATTTGCTGGGGCAACATTCTTATCCTCTATTGACTTAAGTGGAGGAACAATATTTATCTCAACAATCCTTCTTCTACTCGGCTTTGTTCTCTTATATCGAAATGTCTTTCAAACAAATATCAAACCAAATATGGCCGAAGTTAATAATCCTAAATACCTGATATTTCTAGGGGCAACTGGTGGCTTTATAGATGCTTCAGGAGGTGGTGGCTGGGGACCAATTGTGACTCCAACGCTTCTGGCAACCACAGAGCATGAACCAAGAAAAATAATTGGCACTGTTAGCGCTGCTGAATTTATCGTGGCAGTTTGTGCCAGCGTTGGTTTTCTTGCCAATATTTCTCGCCTTGATATTGATTGGTCAGCAGTTGGCGGCCTTGCTTTAGGTGGAGTTCTTATGGCGCCAGTTGCAGCAAAGTTAGTCTCTGTTGTTCCTAGAAGGCCACTTGGAATTGCTGTTGCTTCTGCAATTATTGTTATTAACGCAGTTCGCTTAGTTACTACTTAGCGGATTAGCTTCCATCTTTCTTAAGGTTTCAATTCGCTCCTGAATCGGAGGGTGGGTGGCAAATAATTTAGAAGCGGCTGAAGCATCAAGAGGCGATTCGATATAAAAGTGGGCAACAGCGCTAGATCGCGCTTGCACTACCGTGTTATCTCTAGCTAATACCTCTAAAGCAGATCTAAGCCCTGCCGGGTTTCTAGTAAATGAAACTGCTGTGGCATCAGCAAGTGATTCTCTGCGGCGAGAGATTGCCGATCTCAACAACGTTGCTGCAATCGGAGCGAGAATCAAGGGAATAATTGCAAGAAATATAGGCATCTGATTTTGATGGCTTCTATTTCTTGCCCCACCAAACCAGAGCACCCGCATCAAAATATCTGAGATTAGAGCAATAATCCCTGCAGTTGTTGCAGCAATTGCTGAAACTAAAGTATCTCGATTAGCAACATGTGCCATCTCATGGGCTGTTACTCCTTGTAATTCATCGCGATCCATCGACTCTAATAATCCAGTAGTAAAAGCAATGAGAGCATTCTCAGGATTTCGCCCAGTTGCAAAGGCATTAGGAGCTGGATCATTAACAATTGCTACCTTAGGCATTGGAAGGCCAGAGGCAATTACAACTTCATTAACTACATTAAATAGATTTGGGTTATCTTCATAGCGAATCACTTTGGCTCTAGTCATTTTTAATACTAATTTATCTGAGGCAAAATAGGATCCCCAGACTGAAATCAAAGTGATTAGAACTGCAAGAGGTATTACTCCAGCTCCAGTTCCACCAAAGTAGGTGATGGCAAGATAGGAGATACTCCAGACCAAAACTGCCATGAAGAAGAGCAGATAGAAGGTCTTTCGTTTATTTACTGATTCAAGCGCGCGAAAATCTGCCATTTACCTAGAACTTAACATTTGGAGCGTTTCGAACGCTCGCATCATCAACTTCATAAAACTCTCTCTCGCCCACTTTAGCAAGGCCAACAAATAGCGAGGATGGAATGGTTTTAACTGCAGTATTAAGGCTTCTCACAGTGTCGTTATAGAACTGACGAGCAAAAGACACTTTGTTCTCAGTGGTGGCTAACTCCTCTTGCAACTGTAGGAAGTTTGTAGAGGATTTCAAATCTGGATAAGCCTCAGCAACAGCTAATAATCCACGCAGGGCGTTAGTTAGAGCGCCATCTGCAGCAGCAACTGCTGGAAGAGTTGATGCGGTAGTTGATGCCGCTCTTGCTTTAACCACTCGCTCAAATACTTCACGCTCTTGTGTGGCATATCCCTTTACTGTCTCTACCAAGTTAGGGATTAGATCTGCTCTTCGCTTTAATTGAACTTCAATCTGCGAGAAGCCCTCATCAACTTGAATGTTTAGGCGAATCAATTTGTTATATTGAATAATGGCAAAGACAACAAGAAAGAGAATTAGAGCTAGCGCAATAACAGTTATATCCATGGCTTAAATCTACTTAATTTTCTATAACCTTGCTTGCCTACTTAATTTCAGTTTTATAGAAGTTAAGCCAAGACTTGCTTGGGGTTGGCCCGCGCTGGCCTTGATATCTTGAGCCATAGACTGCAGAGCCATAGGGATGCTCGGCAGCAGATGAGAGTTTGATGAGACATAACTGACCAATCTTCATCCCGGGATAGAGCTTGACTGGAAGGTTTGCCACATTTGAAAGCTCAAGAGTTATATGACCGCTAAAACCAGGATCAATAAAGCCGGCCGTTGAGTGAGTGAGTAAACCAAGGCGGCCAAGAGATGATTTTCCTTCAAGCCTTCCCGCTATGTCATCTGGAAGCGTGATTACTTCATAGGTAGAAGCTAGAACAAATTCACCTGGATGGAGAATAAAGAAGTCATCAGGAGCAACAGCAACCTCGCGAGTTAGCTCTGATTGCTCCAGCGATGGGTCAATCACTTCATACTTATGGTTTTCAAAGACTCTAAAGAATCTATCGAGTCGAACATCAACACTTGATGGCTGAATCATCTTGGCCTCGAAGGGCTCAACCTGAACTCGGCCTGCCTTTATCTCTGCTGCAATATCGCGATCACTTAGTAGCATGGGCTCAATGCTATTGCTGCGGGCGTAGTGAAATGGCATCACGCCAGCTTCCCAAGCTGGCAGCGCGGGTTCGATTCCCGTCGCCCGCTCGTCGTATTGCGTAAGTTACTCACCAGTAGCATTATTGGGCTATGGGACATTACATAGCCAACCTGCGAGATATCGAATTCTGCCTCTTTGATCTTTTAGATCGTGAGTCAATTCTTGGCAAAGGGATTTATTCAGACCTTGATAAAGCAACTGCTATGGGAATGCTCGAGGAAGTTAAGCGCCTCTGTGAAGTGGATTTAGCAGAATCATTTATTGAAGGAGATCGCAAAGGAACTGAATTTGATAAAGCAACAGGTGATGTGAAGGTTCCTGCAAGTTTTAAGAAATCTTATCGCGCCTACGTTGATGGTGGTTGGGGCATGGTCGATGTTCCGGCAGAGCTTGGTGGAACAGAGATTCCGCCATCACTTCGTTGGGCAATCGCTGAAATGGTTCTTGGTTCAAATCCCGCAGTTCATATCTATGCATCAGGTTTTGCTTTCGCTCAAGTTGCACATGTATTAGGCGATGAAAGACAGAAGAAGCTTGCAAAGATTATGGTTGAGAAAGAGTGGGGAGCAACGATGATGCTCACCGAGCCTGATGCCGGCTCTGATGTTGGAGCAGGAAGATCAAAGGCTGTGAAACAAGCAGATGGCACATGGCATATAACTGGTACAAAGCGATTTATTACATCAGGTGATGCAGATTTATTTGAAAATATTGTGCACTTTGTTCTTGCTCGCCCAGAAGGCGCTGGACCTGGAACAAAAGGTTTATCTCTCTTCTTAATTCCTAAATTCATCTTTGATTTTGAAACTGGAGCTCTTGGAAAACGTAATGGCGTTTATGTCACAAATGTTGAACATAAAATGGGGCTTAATGTCTCATCAACTTGTGAGATGAATCTAGGAGAAAATGAACCAGCTGTTGGATATCTACTTGGCGAAGTCCATAATGGCATTGCTCAGATGTTTAAAATCATTGAATTTGCCCGCATGATGGTGGGAACTAAAGCAATTTCAACGCTTTCTGCTGGTTATCAGCAGGCTCTGGCATATGCAAAGACCAGAGTTCAAGGCGGAGATATGAAGGATATGGCTAATAAGGCAAGTCCTAGAGTCACCGTTATCCATCACCCTGATGTTAGAAGATCGCTAATGACACAGAAGGCTTATGCCGAAGGTATGCGGGCCTTAGTTTTATACACCGCGACAATTCAAGATGAAGTGCTTCTTGCTAAAGCTAATGGCAAATCAGAGGATGAAATTAAAGATCTAGAGCATCTAAATGATCTCTTACTCCCAATTGTTAAAGGATATGGATCTGAGCGAGCTTGGACGCTGCTTGGAACCGAATCACTTCAGACATTTGGTGGATCTGGTTTCACTCAAGATTGGCCGCTAGAGCAATATGTAAGAGATGCCAAAATCGATACGCTCTATGAAGGAACAACAGCGATTCAAGGTTTAGATTTCTTCTTCCGTAAAATTATTAAAGATAATGGCCGTGCGCTAACAAAGCTTTCTAAAGAGATCGGCAAAGTTGCAGCAAGTGGTGGTAATAATGCTGAAGAGAAAGCATCTCTTGGAAAAGCTTTAGAGGAGATGCAGGCAATTATCGGCCTTCTCGTGACCCACGCTCTGGCTAGCCAAGAAAAACCTGATGAGATCTATAAGTGTGGGCTTAACACCTCGCGCCTATTGATGGCTGTTGGAGATGTAATAATTTCTTGGCTACTGCTTCGCCAAGCAGATATCGCAGCTTCTAAAATTGGTAGCGCTTCTGGAAAAGAGAAAGACTTCTTTGAAGGAAAGATTGCAGCATCTAGATACTTCATCCATAACTTCTTGCCTTTAATTAGCGCAACGAGAGCAATAGTTGAGCGTGAAGATGGCGAGATTATGACAATTTCTGAAGGAGCCTTTTAGCCCTGTAAAGTACGCGAGTGCTAACAAAGCTTCGTGGCGAGATATACCTGCTATCTGGGGCTCTTTTATTCTCTTTTAATGGCATCATTTCAAAAATAGTTTTACTCGATGGCCTCTCTGCTTGGCGCCTGACTCAGATAAGAACCGGCGGGGCATTTGTAATCCTCTTTGCCATCTACTTCACTTTTAGAAGGTCAGAGCTTAAAACCACAAGAAAAGAACTACCTTGGTTGATCGCATTTGGAGTTGTAGGAGTTGCCCTTGTTCAAGCCCTATATTTTGTTGCAATTGAAAGACTTTATGTTGGCGTTGCGCTCCTTATTGAATTCACAGCTCCTATCTGGATTCTGCTATTTCTCCGCTTTGTTTTGAAGAAACATGTTCCAAATTCTCTCTGGTATGCCATTTTGTTAAGTTTTACTGGGCTACTTCTTATTACCCAAGTCTGGTCAGGAATCTCGCTAGATAAAATTGGGCTCATAGCAGCCCTTCTTGATGCATTTGCACTCGCTGGATATTTTCTTATTGGAGATCGTCTAGGAAAAACCAAAACCAGCGCTGCAATTGCTCTCTGGGGCTTTGGGGTATCAAGCGCCCTACTCTTCTTCACTCTTCCTGCTTGGCAATTTCCAGTAGAGGTATTTAGCAAAGATATGGAGCTACTTGGTCGCTTTAGCCAATACAGCCTTCCTGGTTGGGTATTAATTCTATGGATAGTGGTTATGGGAACTATTGCGCCATATCTTCTTGTTGTAAGTGGTCTCAAGATTCTCTCAGCATCAACGGCGAGCATATTTGGAATGATTGAACCAGTTCTAGCTGGAATGTTTGCCTGGTGGTGGCTAAGTGAGAGTTTAAGTGGAGTCCAATTAATCGGCTGCGTAGTCGTTCTACTCGGTATATTTGTCGCTGATAAAGCGCGAGTAAAGGCAGGCGGCCATTGAGTAGTGAATTTGATGCAGTATTTGCTGCAAATAGTGAGTATGTAAAGGGCTATAAATCAAGTGGCTTAACTGGGCGGGCAGCAAAAGGGCTAGCAATTATTACCTGTATGGATTCAAGAATAGATCCTTTGAAAATTGTTGGAATGAGCGCAGGGGATGTAAAAATCCTTCGTAACGCAGGTGCTCGCGTAACTGATGACATGCTAAGAACTCTGCTTCTAGCTACCTACCTTCTAGAAGTAAAGAGAGTTTTAGTAATGCCTCATACCGATTGTCGTATGGCAAGTGGAACAGAGGAGCAGATTCATCAAGCGCTCTTTGATGCCTCTGGCATCGATACTAGATCTATTGAAATTAGAACTGTTACAGATCAAGTTGCTGCTTTGAAAGAGGATGTGGCAAGTATTCAAAACTACCCACTACTTCCAAAGGATTTAGAAGTTGTGGGAGCGATATTTGATGTTAAAACTGGAGAGCTAAGAAAAGTACTTTAGTTATCTTTAACAAACTTCTCAGGAGCGGCATACTTCGGCGCAATATCGCCAAATTTTGCAAAGTGAAGAAGTGAAGCAACAGTAATTGTCTTGGTAGGTCCATTACGATGTTTAGCCACAATTAAATCTGCCTCACCAGAGCGATTCTGTGAATCATAGAGATCATCTCGGTGTAGCAAGATGACAACGTCAGCATCCTGCTCGATAGAGCCTGACTCGCGAAGATCTGAAAGTAGCGGCTTCTTATCAGAGCGCTGCTCTGGAGATCGATTTAGCTGTGAGATTGCAACGACAGGAACATTAAGTTCTTTTGCAAGTAGCTTTAATTGACGAGAGAACTCAGAGACTTCTTGCTGGCGATTTTCTACTCTCTTTCCTGAGGTCATCAGCTGAAGATAATCAATAACAACTAATTTCAAATCATGGCGCTGCTTAAGTCTTCTAGCTTTTGCTCTTATTTCCATCATTGAAAGATTCGGTGAATCATCAATAAATAGCGGTGCTTCATTGATTTCGCCCATTCTTCGAGCAAGGCGTGACCACTCTTCATCACTTAGCGCACCTGAGCGAATATTGTTTAGAGCAACTCTAGCCTCTGCTGAGAGCATACGCATTGTAATTTCAGATCGGCTCATCTCAAGTGAGAAGATAACTGAGCAATCACCATTTGTAATTGATGCATGTCGTGCAATATCAAGGCCAAGGGTTGATTTACCAACAGCGGGACGAGCTGCAATGACAATCATATTTCCAGGATGGAAACCATTTGTTAGCGCATCTAAATCTTTAAAACCAGTTTTAATTCCCTCTGCTAGCTCTCCTGATTGCAATTTCTCAATCTGATCAAGAGCGGATGGAATTAATGAACTCAATTGAACATAATCTTCTCCAGCGCGCCTCTCTGTTACTTGATAAACCTCTTGCTCAGCCATATCAACGAGTGAATCAACATCGCCCTCTGCCACATAACCTAATTGGACAATCTTTGTTCCAGCCTCAACAAGTCTTCTAGCGATAGCTCGCTCTCTAACAATCTTTGCGTAATAGCTAGCATTCGCTGCAGTTGGAACAGCAGAGATAAGAGTGTGTAGATATGGAGCCCCACCAGCCCTTGTAATCTCACCGCGCTTTGTTAGCTCAGCAGAGACTGTTACTGCATCTGCTGGTTCACCTTTGCCATAGAGATCAACAATTACTTCAAAGATTAATTCATGCGCTGGCCGATAAAAATCTCGATGTCTAATTACTTCAACAACTTCGCCAATCGCATCTTTTGATAAGAGCATTCCACCAAGAACTGATTGTTCAGCAACTAAATCTTGTGGCGGCGTGCGATCAAATTCAGGTGCGCTTGATCTACGCTCATCAAAATTTGGGACCTCAGCCAGACTCATGTGCGTATCCTCTTACCCAGCACTGACAGGGGCTAATTCCTTGATTTTTACTGTGTATTGGGCTGTGGGTAAAAGTTCTTTATCTGTGGGTAAGTACCCCTAATCCTGTGTGGAGCTTGTGGAGGAAATGTGGGTAACTTTCAATTTCTCAGCAAATACGCAGGTGAAAGGGCTTTAGCTCTGTGGGTAAAGATTTATTTCTAATTCTCAATAGTTGAGATTTCTACCTGCTTTGCCATTGGAAAACAAAAAAACGGCCCGGAGTTAGCCGAGCCGTTTTCTCTAACGCTTAATTACTCAACAACGTTAACGGTGATATTTGCTGCCACTCCAGTCATAAGTGAAACCCTAGCTGAATGCTTACCAAGGTTCTTCACATGCTTAACCAGTTTGATCTTATGGCGATCAACATCAATACCAGTTGCGCCCTTAATTACTAGCGCAATGTCTTTCTCTGTTACTGAACCAAAGAGGCGACCAGTTGCTCCGACCTTTGCTTTGATTTCAAGGTTTGCTTCTTCAAGCTTTGCCTTGATCTCATTGGCATGATCTTTATCGCGAATCTCGCGATTTTGACGAGCTTTGCGAATTCCATCAATCTGGGTTTCCCCACCTTTAGACCAGGCAATTGCTGATCCACGAGGTAGAAGGAAGTTTCTGGCATAGCCATCTTTAACATTAACTACATCGCCTGGGTTTCCAAGGCCTGCAACTTCACGAGTCAGGATTAGTTTCATTTTTCTATCCTCTCCCTATCGCGCTGTTGAGGTGTAGGGAAGTAGCGCTACTTCACGACTGTTTTTAACAGCATCAGAGATCTGGCGTTGGTGCTGAGTACAAGCGCCTGTGATTCGTCTTGCGCGAATCTTGCCGCGATCGGTGATGTATTTGCGCAAGGTCGCTACATCTTTATAGTCAATGTAGGTGACCTTATCTCTGCAGAAACTGCAGGGCTTTTTCTTAAACTTCTTATTTAACGCTGGCGAAACCTTTGGTTTCTGCTTCAGCGTCCGGTTGGAACGTGCTCCCATTGTGGTGCTCCTTCTTTTAGGGCCCGCCTGATTAAGGGCGGAATGGTTGGTTTATATTAAAAAGGTGGCTGTTCATCAGCGGTGGTGGATGTCCATCCTCCGCCACTAACGCCTGCCGGTGATGACCATGGGTCATCGGAAGATTCAGTTGGCGCGGTAAAGCTGGTGTTATTACCGCCTTGGCGTGTGGTCTTTGTGACCTTAGCGGTTGCGTTTCGAAGTGATGGACCGACTTCATCGACCTCAACTTCATAAACGGTGCGCTTTTCGCCTTCTTTAGTTTCATAGGAACGCTGCTTTAAACGGCCAGAGACAATTACGCGCATTCCGCGAGTAAGTGACTCGGCAACATTCTCTGCTGCTTGACGCCAGATCTGACAGTTAAGAAAGAGAGTATCTCCGTCTTTCCATTCATTTGTCTGGCGGTCCATATAACGTGGTGTTGATGCCACGGTGAACTTTGCAACTGCAGCACCTGATGGTGTGAAGCGCAGTTCTGGATCGCTAGTTAAATTACCAACGAGTGTGATTTGTGTATCTCCGGCTGCCATTTCTTATCCTCTATCTACTTTAAGTGGTCTCTACTTATCTGCGGATTTATTCTGGACGGACAACTTTTGTACGAAGCACTGCTTCATTCAGATTGAGTTGACGGTCCAGCTCTTTTATTGCTGCTGGCTCACAATGCATATCAACAACGGCATAAATTCCTTCGCCTTTTTTTGCGATTTCAAATGCCATTCTTCTCTTGCCCCAGATATCAAGTTTGTCTATTCGACCACCTGATTCTTTTATAATCTTAAGATATGTCTCAAGACTTGGTGCCACTGTGCGCTCTTCTAGATCGGGATCTAGGATCACCATTAATTCATAGCGACGCATGCGTTAAACCCACCTCCTTCGGACTCATTCGGTCACGGTCTCTCCGCGACAGGAGGGTTACCTACATTTCCTGTCCCTCTTCTTATAGCCCTCTATATAGAGAGCCCTTCAAAAAAGGAAAGGAGGGCGAGCCTAGCCGTAGATACTGTCAGGGAGAAAATCCAGCGGGTTTTTCTGTGCATTACGCAGGCTCTGGGATCTATCTGCCAGAGCAGCCCTAATCAGAACACTTGAGAAATAGGCCAGAGCTGCAATTCGAGCCAAGATTGCAAGGGCGTATAGCTCCTGGCTGAGGCCAAATTTTGCCCCAGAGTAGGAAGCTAAATACTGCCAGATAGCAAAGTGATAGAGCGCCTCACCTGCCTGCCAAACCCAGAATGCAAAACGTTGGCTATCTCTACTTAATGCCAATACTGCAAGGGGGGTTAACCAGAGGATGTACTGCGGTGAGTAGACCTTGCTTATCGTTACAAAGGCAGCAAGGGTTAAAAAGGCTACGGTGCTTAAATTTGCCAGATCACTTCTTGATGGCGCAGTTGCAAAGAAAAAGAGTGCAATCGCGCCAAGTGCAATCAAAAAAGCAATGATGGTTAAGTTATTTATATTACCGCCATAAAAGCCAAGGAGATTTGCTGCATACCAAATTGATCCAAGATCGCTATCTCGCTCAAGATTTAATTTAAAGAAACGCAGCCAGCCGTCATAGCTATTGATAGCTACCGGAAGATTAATTACTAGCCAGGATATAAGTGTTATAGCTAAATACTTAATTAGCGCTAATCGCTTTGCCTGGCTCCAAAGAAGTAGCGCAATAGCAAAGAGAATTATTCCTGGATAGAATTTTGTTGAGATAGCAACTCCTAGAAAGAGTGCTGAGAGATTAGGTTTGCTTTCAAAGAAGTAGATAGCAAGAAGTGCAAATAAAACAGCCCAGATATCCCAATTAATAAAGAGTGAGCCAAAGACTGCTGGCGCGATTGGAAATAACGGTGTGTATTTGGGAGCAAGGCGCCAGAGAATAAATACTGATACAAATAGTAATAGCACAATTAAGAAGGCATTTAAGTCAAAATATGCGCGATATCCATTTGGATCATCAATTAGTAGCCCAGTTAAATAAGTAACGACTCCCGTAAGCACTGGGTATTCCAATGAATTATCAGCTGAGGTATAGGGCCACTTATCGGTATTTATCTGCCTTGCTCCATAGAGGGCTGATATATCGGAATAACACATATGGATATATACATCTGGGCTTGCCCAATTGGTGCTGCGGCAGTTATTGAATTTAGCGAAGGAGAGTAGCGTTGCAATCAGCGTTACTAGCAGAGCTATTTGCAGGCTCTTACTCTTTAACACTTTATGGATTGCCCTTTGGGGTGGTAATTAAATAATTCTTTAGCGCCTTTTCGCAGAACTCCCTTAGATCCTTCATAGTTCCTTCAAGATCTGCAGTAGAGCACCATGCGGCAGCATCTGATGGCGCAATCGTTGCAACTGGATCTGGAATTGGAAAAGAATCAACTCCACCAATAAATGTGGGCGCTTGAAAATCTAACTTTGGCTGGCCCTTAAGAGCTGCCTTCATATATGCGTTCCAGATTCGAGCCGGAAAACTTCCGCCTGTTACAGAATTTAGACCACCAATACCATTTAGTGATTCAGTGGCATCATCTCTAAAGAATGCGATAGAGGTTGCAAGTTGCGGGGTATATCCAGTAAACCAAGCTGAAGCATTTGATTGAGAAGTTCCAGTCTTTCCAGCAGCGGGTCTACCAAATCCTCTTAAGGCAGAGGATGCAGTACCAGCTCTTACTACCTCACCAAGTGCGTAATTTAGATCAGCCATAACGCTCTCATCAAAGACCTGTTCGGTTTCAATCCGAGCTTGATAGAGAATTCCTTTATTTGGGCCCAATACTTCTTTGACTAGAAATGGCTTTGATTTAATGCCGTTTGCCGCAAAGGTGGCAAATGAATTAGCAACGTCAATAACCCTTGGACTTGCAACTCCAAGCACAACAGAAGGAGAGGGAACCATAGCAACGCTCTCTGGAATGCCAGCTCTTCTTGCAGCATCAATTACTTTATCTACCCCGACTTTAATGCCAAGTGGAACATAGATTGTATTTACAGAGACAGCGCTTGCATTAAGCAGTGAGACATTACCAAATGACTTATTGCCATAATTTGAAACTTCATAAGGCCGACCTAGAAAGTCATCAAATATCTTTGGCCCATCACCATTCCAAACACTTGCAAGTGATATTCCTTGTTCCAGGGCTGCAACTAGCGCAAATGGTTTAAATGTCGATCCGGCCTGGGTAATTCCCTGGGTGGCATCGTTTAATTGTCGTTCTAGATAATCTTTCCCGCCAAACATTGCAACAATCTCACCTGTTCCAGGCCTTATTGAAACTAGACCAATATGAAGATCATCTGGGGCATTTGCCGGAGATTGTTTAAAGACCGCTGTCTCTGCTGCAGTCTGTGGGCCTTTCTCTAAAGTGGTTCGAACAATTAATCCACCTATCATTAACTGTTCTTCAGTGAAACCTAAGGAGTTTAGCTCCTTCTTTACTGCCTCAATTAAATGGCCTTTGTTTCCTGCTAATTGTCCGGTGCTAAGGCGAGGACGAATCTCGGGAACTTTCTTTAAATACTTATCGGCTTCTTCTCGCTCTAGCCAACCTTCGCCAACCATATTGTTAAGAACATATTTATATCTACCCTCTAAGCGCTCCTTATTTCCCTCTCTATATTCGGGGTCGTAGTAGCCAGGGGAGCGCAATATCGCTGCTAGAACTGCAGCTTGCGGAATTGTTAGTTGGTTTGCGCTTTTGCCAAAGTAAACCTTTGCTCCAGTCTCCACTCCATATGCGCCTCTTCCAAAATAGATAGTGTTTAAGTAGTTTTCAAAGATTTGATCTTTCGATAATTGATTCTCAAGTTTTATCGCAACAATTAACTCAATGATTTTTCTCTGAATTGTTCGATCTGGGGTTAGAAATGCAGTCTTTGCATATTGCTGAGTAATCGTTGATCCACCTTGCAGCCCTCTACCAAGTGCGGTATTTATCGCTCCTCTTAATATTGCTAGTGGATTAAAAGCGCCTTGCGAGTAAAAGTTTTTATCCTCTGCTGCTAGTACTGCCCGTCTTAGATCTTGCGGCACTCCAGCTAGCGGAATGATGGTGCGATTTTGTGCGCCAATTCTTCCAACTTCATCGCCATCAGCAAATTGAATTATTGTGGATTGGGAATTTACATATTCATTTGGATCTGGAATATCTGTTGTGAAATAAGCGATAGTAAAAGCGGTGGCTCCAATGAGAAATAGAAAGCCTGAGATGCGAATTCCCAGCTTTACCCATGATTTTTTTAGCCATTCCATGTGCTTAGCCTAACCAAGTGATTCCTACTAGAGAGTCTTAGCCTTTCTTGGTGGTTTGCGCTCTTGCCCATCTCCTAAGAGGAATGAGGAGGTTAAGTGATTCCATCCGCAGCCTAAGCAGACTTCGACAACATAGACGCGAAACTCTCCAAATTCACTCTGCATCTCATCTAATTCTGAATCGTTCTTAATGCGCCCTGAGTATTGACCGAGTTGATCACCAAAGGTGTACTGCAACTCATGGACTTTATCTCTGCGACACATTGGACAATCTCTCTGTGTTAAAAGTCCGTGATGTTTGGCAGCCAATCTCAAATACGGGTGGGCATCACAGGCATCAGAGGTGGTGTTAAGGCCCCGATAGATAGCGGCAATAGTCGCCCGCTTCCTTAAGGTGAAATCAACATAGGCTCGCTTAGACCACACCGGAGAAGGATAAAGCCAAAAACTTAACTACGCTTGAGATGTGAATTTCTGGAAAGTCATACGAAAAACGGCTGTGGGAAGACTTCTTGCCCTTCGTTGGATGGGGCAATTCACAGATGGGGTATTTCAATCAGCTCTAGCCTCATTTGTTTTATTCTCACCGGAGCGCCAACCAGATGCAAAATCTGCCGCTGCTGCTTTCGCCGTTGTATTACTTCCTTACTCGCTAATTGGACCTTTTGTTGGAACTATTCTAGATCGAGTATCAAGACAGAGAGTTATTCTATTTGCTAATTTATTCAGAGCTCTGACTTTAATCTTTATTGCAGGGCTGATAAGAAATGGCGCAACTGGAATTGAGTTAACGATATTTGTACTTCTTGCCTTTGGGGTTAATCGATTAATCCTTGCTGGCCTCTCTGCAGGACTTCCATTGTTAATTAATCTTGATGGAGTTGAGGGGAGAAATAATCTAGTTTCAGTTAATGCCGCTGCTGTTACTGGTGGAACAGTATTTGTAGTTATTGGCGGCGGAGTGGGGATTGGAATTCGTACTCTTTTAGAAGGGGAGATAAGTGCTAATCAGGCAGATGCCAACTTAATAATTTTTGCCTCAATTTGTTTCCTCATCGCAGCGCTTCTTTCTCTCCGTTTAAAGAGAGAGCAATTGGGCCCTCTGGCTCATGAAGTGAGAAGACAGAGTATTGCGGCGGCATATAAAGAGATGGCTGAGGGATATAGATTTCTTCGAAAGGTTCGTGATTGTTTCTCTGGAATTGCAGCAACCGCTGTTCAACGAGGCGGATTAACAGCTCTGACTTTAATGGCGCTTTTATTAAATCGAAATACTTTTAATGATCCAGCAGATTCTGATGCCGGCCTTGCTGGCTTTGCCTTTGCAATTACCGTAGCAGGTGTTGGTATAACGCTGGGGGCAATCATTGCGCCATTTGGAGTTAGGAAATATGGAAGACATGCCTGGATTAGATACTCTCTATTTGCAAGCGGGATACTTCCAATTGCTTTAGCGCTTGATCAAAGTGAATTCTTTTTAGTTGCTACTGGATTTTTTGCCGGTATGGCAGGCCAGGGTGTTAAGGTGACAAACGATGCTCTAGTGCAATCAAAGATTGATGATAATTATCGCGGCCGAGTATTTGCAGTTTATGATGTAGTTGTAAATGGAGGAATTGTCTCTGGCGCAATAATTGCCGCTCTTCTCTTGCCCCCATCTGGGGAATCTTCAGTATTGCCTTTAGTAATTGCCATTACATACTTTGTATTTGCGCTATTGCCTCTCAGAAAGTCGCGCTTTAATTCTGACTTCTAGCGCTCCACCAATTCATTAACTCTTGCTCTGCTCTCTCTTTTCCAAGAGGGCCGTGCTCTAACCTCAGCTCCAAGAGATGTTCATAGGCTTTACCAACATTTGGGCCGGCTGCAATATTGAGTAGTTTCATAATTTCATTTCCATCAAGATCAGGTCTGATTTTTAATAGCTCTTCCTGCTCCATTAAAACAGCGATGCGCTCTTCTAGATGATCATAATGGCGCGCTAAAGTCTCGGCTTTCTTCTTGTTTCTAGTTGTGCAGTCAGCTCTAGTTAGAACATGAAGGTGGGTTAGAAGATCGCCTGCATCTCTAACATATCTTCGCACCGCAGAATCGCTCCAGGCTCCATCGCCATAACCGTGAAAACGCAGATGTAGAAAGGTTAATTCGCTAACTGCAGCAACTACATCTTGATCAAAACGGAGCTTTTTTAAGCGCTCTTTAGCCATTCTTGCACCCACTACTTCATGGTGATGAAAAGTAACCCCGCCGCCATCAACTAGAGCTTTGGTTTTAGGTTTTCCAATGTCATGAAAGAGGGCAGCTAGTCTGACGACAAGATTTGCTCCACCTAAGCGCTGCTCTAGAGCGATGGCTTGTTCCAGAACTGTCAGCGTATGCTCATAGACATCTTTATGGTGGTGATGTTCATCAACTTCTAGCCTTAGCTTTGAAATCTCTGGAAGAAACTTATCGCAAAGCCCGCTCTCAACCAGAATATTGATTCCAACGCGTGGGTTATCAGAGAGCACAGTCTTAATAAACTCATCTCTTACCCGCTCTGCAGAGACTATCTCCAAGCGATCTTTCATCTCGCCCATTGCCTTTAGCGCTGCTTCATCAATTGCAAAACCTAATTGCGAAGCAAAACGAGCAGCTCTTAGCATTCTTAATGGATCATCAGAGAATGACATCTCAGGGGTTGCTGGAGTGCGCAGAAGTTTCTTAAGTAAATCAGTCACTCCGTTATAGGGATCAATAAATTCAGGAGTATCTGTTGTTAGCTCTATCGCCATTGCATTAACAGTGAAATCTCGACGGCGCAGATCATCTTCTATATTGTCGCCAAATTGAACTTCTGGTTTTCTAGTATCTGCTTCGTAGCTATCGGCCCTATATGTTGTTACTTCAAATGTGGTTTCGCCGCGCTTTGCGCCAATGGTTCCAAACTTAATTCCAACATCCCAAGTCTCATCAGCAAACTTCTTTAATATCTTCTTACTATCTTCAGGTTTTGCATCAGTTGTGAAATCTAAATCATTTCCAAGTCGATTAAGTAGAGCATCTCGAACTGTTCCGCCTACTAAGGCGAGACGAAAACCGGCAGCCTTAAAAGACCCAGCTAATTCAAAGGCTTCTGGGGCGCGCTCTTTAAGCGTTGCGATTGCGATCTGGCTCGCTGCCGATAGTGGAGTTTCCATTATGTCTAAGGTTACCGATGCAGGCTTGCCTTCCGTTCTTGGCCATGACGGGTAGTCTTGAGCCATGACCCCGGCACCTAGTGCGGGCGGCGAAGAAATTAAGAAAAAACGAAAGCGCAAGCGCTCTCGCTCTAAATCTTCAAAACGCTCACACTCAAATAGCTCTGATAATAAAAGCCCTAATCAGGGTTTGAATAAGCGCCATAAGCGCACCCCTTATGCAAAACGCGTTGATGAAGTCAGCGCTGGTGGGCTTGTAATCGATAAATCTAGAACTCAAGGCCTATTAATTGGTCGCTTAGATGCGAAAGATCCAAATCGGGAGAGGCTTCTCTGGTCACTACCTAAGGGTCATATCGAAGAGGGTGAGAGCGCTGAGGCAGCAGCGCTTCGTGAGGTGAAAGAAGAAACCGGAATTGAAAGTGAGATTGATAAATCACTTGGTGTAATTGATTTCTGGTTTATGGCCGGAGGAAAGAGAATTCATAAGACAGTTCATCACTTCTTATTTAAAGAAGTAGGGGGAAAAATAGCTCCACAGGTTAGTGAAGTAGATGATGTTCGCTGGTTTCCATTAGATGAGATTGTCACAAAGTTGGCCTATCCCGATGAGAAGAAGTTAATCTCTCGTTCTAAGGACTTACTTTCTTGAAGCGAATTCTTCTAGCTTTCCTACTTATCTTGCTTCCAATATCTCCTGCCCAAAGCTCTACCCTAGTAACTTTAACTGCGCCAACAACTAAACTTGCTGATGGCCGCTTTATAAATAATGAGCTGGCAATCTCTATCTCACCTGGTGGTAATTTAGGAAAGGCTTTAGAGATAACGCCTTCTAATAGTCGAACTTGGTTAATTGACCCAGCTTTAATTGAAGAAATTACTGATTTAGTCGATGGCTATATCTATCTTGACCAAGAAGGAAAAGATGTTGAAGTGGCCCCTTTTGATCTTGCCAATACCTGGCTGATAAAACTTAGATTTTTGATCTCAAACAATCGTGTTGTTGCCATTACCTATGGAGCTCCATCTCAAGCATTTCTAGAGCGAATAGCTCCAGGTGAGCTTTTAAACTATAACTCTCTTTCAAAACTTCGCCTTGAGGCTTTTCTTAACAGAGAGGTTATTGCGCCTGGAAAATCGGGCGTTGCAGGTGAGCCTGCGTTAATTGCAAAGAATGCCTACACAGCCCTGCGTAAATCAATAAAAATCAATAATTCAGTAATTACAAGTAAAGATGTGGAAGATTTACGCCTTGGCCTTGCAAAGACTTTAAACCCAGCCCTATCTAAAGATGATGCGTTACTAATATCTAAAAGCTATAGCGCAGCTATAAAAGGGGTAAATAACAAACTTCGTATCTCACCTGGTAACTACACCATAACTACTAAAAATTATGATCTTCCCGTAACCATTATCAATGACTTTACCCAGCCAGTAAGCCTTGACTTAGTTATTACTACCACTAATAGCCGAGTATTAGTTGATGATGTTCCAAGAATTACTATTGATGGGCAGTCTCAAATTCAAATAGAGGTTCCAATAGAGGTAATTGCATCTGGTGATACCGCACTTCGCCTCCAGCTCTACACACCTAAGGCAGATTTGATTGGCCTTGAAGAAAGAATTCCACTTCGACTCGCGATTATTTCTCCCATTACTACCTGGTTGACCACTGGGATGGCGATAATTCTTTTACTCGCCGCAATTGTGCAGAGCGTTAGAAGAGTTAAGAGCAGGAGAGGCAAATGAGTGAAGATGCCAATCTAATTAGATCTTCCTCCTTTATGGGCCTAGGAACAATAATTTCAAGGGCTACTGGGTTAATTAGAAATCTTCTTCTTGTCGCAGCCCTTGGTACTGGGTTATTAGGTGATGCTTTTAATGTTGCAAATACCACTCCAAATATTATTTACAACCTTCTTATAGGTGGAGCGCTATCTGCTGTATTTGTTCCCTTAATTGTTCAATCTTTTAGGCAGGAAGATGGTGGCAGCGCATATATCAGCCGCCTACTTTCATTAATTGCATCAGCGCTACTCTTTATAACAATTGCAGCGATGCTGCTAGCTCCATTGTTAATTTCACTCTATGCCCCAACTTTCTTTGGGCGCTCTAGAGATGTAACCCTTGCTTTTGCTCTCTACTGTCTGCCACAGATTCTCTTCTACGGCCTATATGGAATTTTGGGCCAGATTGCCAATGCCAAAGAAAAATTTGGACCAATGATGTGGGCTCCGATCGCTAATAATCTCCTCGTTATTGCCCTCTTCTCCTACTTCATCTCAGTAACAGATGAGATCTCACTTGAAACTATAAGTGATTCACAGATTGCTCTACTCGGCCTGGGAAGCACAGTAGGAATTGCGCTACAAGCGCTAATTCTTATTCCGACTCTAAAGAAATCAGGGTTAAAGCTATCTTTCCGCAGGGATTGGCGGGGGGTTGGCCTTGATAAGGCAATGAGGCTTGCTAGTTGGGCTTTTATATTTGTTCTTATCTCACAAATTGGTTTTCTTATAACGGTAAATCTTGCAACTAGAGCTGCTGTTTTAGCGCAAGAGCAAGGTATTGATTATGGAGTTGGTTATACCCCATATGCAAAT
>CAKZXY010000066.1 GCA_937883945.1 uncultured Clavibacter sp.
CCAGCGTGACCGACTTTGTCCAAATACGCATAAAAGCCATAAAACACTCAAAATGCCCACCCATGAGTAACTTCCTCTTACGGTGGTAGCTCGATCCTTGAAGGCCTTAATCTCCATCTCTAAAGCAATCGGTGTGAATTGTTCTGCAACTGTTAAGACTTTTCCATTTTGATCAATATGTGCGGTGTATCCAGTGGTGCTGACTACCGCAAATTGCCGTG
This sequence comes from uncultured Clavibacter sp., assembly GCA_937883945.1. GTDB lineage: Bacteria > Actinomycetota > Actinomycetes > Nanopelagicales > Nanopelagicaceae > MAG-120802. Next base: position 222 of record CAKZXY010000066.1, read on the forward strand.
AAAGTTCTGCAGCTCTAGCTCTAGTGATTTGAAGTTGCTGGGCTGCCTGATAACTATCACCAAAGGTCGCGTTATTGGTCTGAGCCACGAAGAATTCTGCGTTAACTGCCCCTGACTGAATGTGGTCATCATCTAGAACTTCAAAGCAGATAAGTGATTGAAACTCTATGTTATTGACTTTGTGCTTTACCCAATTATCCCCTGGAATAAAATCTCTAACCTGTCTGGCAAGCGGAGAAATAATCTCCGATATTGATCTAAGGGGAATATATTCACCAAAAGGAGCTAGATCCTGTTTAACATATCGCGAGAGTAATTCTCCATCAGCCCCATAAAAAAGACTGGAATTTAGAGGCCCAGAGCCTCTCTGCTCCACTGCGCCAATTAATAACGGTTTCTCAATCTCCTTAATGAGATCGGCTATCCCCTGACGAGCCTTCAAATTCGTTATGGGATCAACATCAGATGCATTTTCAGGCCAGATTATTAAATCAGCATTGCTCTGCTTAGGTGTTGCATCTATATGATTGTTTAAAACCGCTAAGGCGCGTTGATTAAATTCCAAACCGAGTTGCGGAACAGAGCCTTGGACTGCAACGATCTTTAGACTTTTCCCTGAAGGCGTATTTAGATTGACATCAAAAAAACTTAAAGCAAATATAGGAATGAAAACAAATAAAAATCTTGGATTTACGACTAATAATGCCGATAGAGATAATGCAATAAAACTAACTCCAACTACGCCGATAATTGGATAAAACATTTGTAGCGAATCAACTTGAGTAAATCCAATTCGACCCCATCCAAAGCCGCCAAATGGAGCTTTCATCCGGAGTAATTCAATTAAGGTGAAAGTGGATGCGAATACAATTGCTCCATAAATACTTCTCTTTATCGGAACCAGAGCAATTAATGAAAATATCAAGCTCTCCCCCAAGGCCAATATCAACCAGGGCAAGGATCCGACATAGATAGAGCTCCAATGAAGTAGTGGGGCAAAGAAGGCTCCCCCAGCCAGTAGAGCTAAGAGAAAGCGCCGGCTTAGCTTCTCATCAGCCAATAGAAAGAAGAGGAGTG
>CAKZXY010000067.1 GCA_937883945.1 uncultured Clavibacter sp.
TTGGGAAGAAGCCCTTCCGTTGGGCAACGGCAGCATTGGTGTGATGGTATTTGGTGATCCACAACAAGAGCACCTGCAACTCAATGATGATTCCCTATGGCCCAACGATTTGGGCTGGAAAGAACCCGATGGCAATCCCCAAGATTTAGCCGCAGTTCGTCAATTGATTTTTGAAGGGAAAATGGAGGAAGCTGATGCAATGATGGTCGAAAGGTTTTCCCGAAAAACCGTAGTGCGCTCCCACCAAACCTTGGGGGATTTACACATAGATTTTGATCATAAAAACATTACCGAATATAAACGGACGCTCAACCTGAATCAAGCCATGGCGACCGTTTCCTACAACGTGGATGGGTATGCTGTAAAAGAAGAAATTATTGTTTCCCATCCCCACCAAAGTATCTTAATCCGGATTGAAAGTGAACATCCCGAGGGAATCAATGCACGGGTGGGATTGAGTCGCCCAGAAGACGAAGGTGTCCCCACTGTCGAAGTGACTGCCGAACAAAATACCCTTAAAATGAAGGGAGAAGTCACCCAAAGAAAAGGAATGTTTGATTCAAAACCGGCACCCATTACCTCGGGAGTACAATTTGAAACCTTGCTGCAAATAGATACTGAGCAGGGCAACGTTCAAGCTGAAAACCAACAATTGGTTGTTAAAAACGCCAAAGTCGTTCAACTTCAAATCGCCTCAAACTCCTCCTATTATCACAAGGATATTGCCGCTCAAAACCGCAAAAATTTAGAAGGCTTAGCAGGACTTTCTTGGAAGCAACTCACCCAATCGCATCAGGCCGACCATCAAGCTTTTTACAATCGTGTGCACTTGGCGGTGAAAAATGATTCGCTTTTGGAATCCTTGCCGATTTTCGAACCAAACTCTTTCCTGGCTCTGCAAGGCTAATCGAGCTTGCTGACCGGGTTCAAACCCTCCAAGTTGAAGCGCTCTGTTGGTGTGGCAGGAGAGCGACTCACAACGCAAGAACTGTTGGCGGAGTTATGGTTACCGAAGGCGAACAGGTTGTTGTTGGAGATACAAATGCTGCAAATGAGGTGGCATATGAAGTTTTATGTCGTCGCCACCATATGAGAAAAGTTACTGCTAGAAACTCAGGAGCGGCTCACCAATCAATCGAGCCACTACCTTTTCAATAATTTAAATTGCTCTGACTAAGAGAGCAAAGAGCGGTGCAAGAGCAAGCGCTGGAAGAAGATTGCCGATCGCAATCTGTTTAATATTTAATAATTTCAAAGCAATACCGAGAAGTAAAACACCCCCTGTGGCAGTCATAGCGCTGACTTTATAAGGCTCAAGAATTGAGCCAAGTGCAAAACCAATTCCTGTCCAGGCAAATTGATAGATTCCAACCGGCAAGGCCGAAAGAGCTACTCCCCAACCAAGAGCTGCTGCGAAGGCTATTGATGTGAAAAAGTCGAGAATACTTTTCAAAGTTAACTGCTCTATTCCGGTAGACATTCCATCGCTGATGCTTCCTAGAATTGCAAGTGGACCTATTACAAAAAGAAGTGAGGCGCTAACAAAGCCTTCAACAAAAGGTGATTTTCCATCTCTATCAAAGCGATGTTTCAATTGGATTCCCACTACCTCTAAGCGATCTTCTATTTTAAGCAAGGATCCAAGTAATCCCCCAAGAAGTAGCGAGGCCAGTACAACTAACAGTGGAGAACCATCTGGCATTTGCGAAATAAAGTCCTTGTTCCAAAGTGCTTTGATGGCGCCGGCTGCGGCTATCAACGTAATGGCGCCGAGTACATCCATGACAAGATTGCGTGTTTTTTCACTCATCTTGTTTCCAAGTAGAACGCCTAAACTGGCGCCAGCAATAATGGCCAAGATATTTATAAGAGTTCCGATTCCAACAAACATGTAAGCAAGTCTAGGGTATTGATGGTGTAGCGTAAGAAAGTGAAGAGATTTATAGATGCTCTAAGACCGCATAAAACTATCCCTATAACGCCGTGGAGCGCGGCTCACCGTTGGGATCTCTCCTTTTCCAGAGTTTCAATCCTTATTTTCTGTTTATTCACTTTCGGAGTAGGTGATAGCTTAATTATCATCTCTGAGCTCGGTAATGGGCCTTGGTCAGTTCTAGCTCAAGGAGTGGCAACAAGAACTTCTATAACTATTGGCAGCGCAACATTTATTATCAGCTGTCTTGTTCTACTTCTTTGGATTCCACTCAAAGAAAAACCTGGCTTTGGAACTCTTGCAAATATAGTTGTTATTGCTATTGGTATCGATGTTGGTATCGCTTTTATACAAACTCCTGAGTTATTTATCTTCAAACTTCTCTATGTATTTGTTGGAATTGGTTTAATAGGCATCGGATCAGCTCTCTACATCACCTGCGCCCTTGGACCAGGTCCCCGTGATGGTTGGATGACCTCGCTTCATAGAAGAAGTGGAATCCCGGTTGGCAGGGTTAGAACTGCGATTGAGATATCCGTTCTTCTTGCTGGTTGGGCCTTAGGCGGGCGAATTGGGCTTGGAACAGCGCTCTTTGCCCTGCTCATTGGCTACGCAGTTGCAGCAGGATTTGGTGTCGTTTCCAGGCTTACTAAGCAGTAACTAATAGATTTAAGCCATTCCTCTCGGCTTGTGGACTGCATCCACACGGTGTCGCAACCACCACCGTTAAAAAATTAGCGACATCCCTTCAGTGGGGTGAAAAGGAAGAGCATGCTCGATACATACTTCAAAATCTCGCAAAGGGGCTCATCAGTAGCCCAAGAAGTCCGCGGCGGTGTAGTTACCTTCTTTACGATGGCCTATATCGTTGCTCTCAATCCACTAATCATCGGTCTTTCAAAAGACGGGGATGGAAAATACCTCGGTGGCGGAGATGTTCCAAATTTAGCCCTCGTTGCAGCAGCAACTGCTTTAGTTGCTGGAGTGATGTCCATTCTGATGGGCTTTGTTGCCAACTTCCCTCTAGCCATCGCAACTGGTCTTGGTCTTAATACCTTCGTTGCAGTTGGTATTGCCTCCAAGATGACCTGGGCAGATGCCATGGGCCTTGTTGTTCTTGAGGGAATTATCATTACTGTTCTCGTTCTTACTGGCTTTAGAACTGCAGTATTTCGCGCAGTTCCAACTCAGCTAAAGATCGCTATCTCAGTTGGTATTGGTCTATTTATCGCCCTTATCGGTCTAGTTGACGCCGGATTCGTACGACGCACTGGCTCAGGACCTGTTCCAGTAACTCTAGGAAACAATGGTGAGTTAGTTGGTTGGCCTGTAGTTGTCTTCGCCTTTGGCCTCTTCTTAACCATTGGCTTGATGGTTAGAAAGATCAAGGCAGCTATTCTCCTTGGAATTATTATTTCAACTGGTCTTGCTATAGCTCTTGAGAGCGCTTACAAGATTGGACCACTCTTTGACGGAGCAACGGGCAATGTAAATCCAAAGGGTTGGAATCTAAATGTTCCAGCTCTACCTGAAGCAGTTGTTGCCACTCCAGACTTTGGTCTACTTGGCTCATTTAACCTCTTCGGTTCATTTGATCGAGTTCCACTAATTACAGCTCTTCTCCTTGTCTTTACTCTCCTACTAGCTGACTTCTTTGACACTATGGGAACGATGACAGCTATCGGTCAAGAAGCTGGGCTAAATGATAAAGATGGAACACCTCCAAATGCAGACCGCATCCTTCTTGTTGACTCACTTGCAGCTGTCGCAGGTGGCGCTGCTGGAGTTTCATCAAATACTTCATATATCGAATCTGCATCAGGTGTTGGCGAGGGCGCTAGAACAGGTTTAGCTTCAGTAGTTACTGGAGTTCTATTCCTTCTAACTACCTTCCTAGCTCCACTAGTTGCAGTGATTCCTTATGAGGCAGCTACTCCAGCTCTTATCATCGTAGGTTTCTTGATGATGACACAGATCAAGTTAATTGATTGGGAAGATTATGGAATTGCAATTCCTGCCTTCTTAACAATTATCTTGATGCCATTTACCTACAACATCTCAGTAGGTATTGGAGCAGGCTTTGTTTCATATGTAGTAATTAGATACCTGCAAGGAAGACGCAAGGATGTTCATCCTCTCCTTCTTCTCACAGCAGGTCTATTTATGATCTACTTCCTAAATAACCCAATTAATGCTTGGGTTGCATAATCGAGTAAAAGCAATTAGATATCTGGCCCGGTTAACCCCGGGCCAGATTCATTTCACCAGGTAATTCCTGTCTTTCCTTTACTCTCCAAGATTTGATTCACCTTTGAAAAAGGTTTTGAACCGAGAAATCCTCTATGTGCCGAGAGTGGACTTGGATGAACTCCCTCAACTAAAGAATCTGATTCAAAGAGATGGGCAAGCTCCCTAGCACTTGATCCCCAGAGCAGGCCAACTGCCCCCAAATTGGCGCAGTGAGTAACAATTTCCTCGGTGATCTCTTGCCAGCCAATTTTTGAATGTGAACCGCTCTCTCCAGCAGTAACAGTAAGAACGCGG
>CAKZXY010000068.1 GCA_937883945.1 uncultured Clavibacter sp.
ATTGAGCCTAGATTCCTCACTCTATTTTCTCTCTCTACGCCAACGAATTCCAGAGGAGATAAATCCATCAAGATCGCCATCTAGAACTGCTTGGGTATTGCCGGTTTCAAAATCAGTTCGATGATCTTTGACCATTTGATAAGGATGAAGCACATAGGATCGAATTTGATTACCCCAAGAGCCTGAAGTATCTCCGCGGAGGGCGTCGATCTTTGCTCTCTCCTGCGCATTGCGTCTCTCCAGCAATTTTGATTGGAGAACTGCCATCGCTGTTGCTTTATTCTGAATTTGAGATCGTTCGTTCTGACATGAAACTACAATTCCACTGGGGATGTGGGTGATTCGAACTGCAGAATCAGTGGTGTTAACTCCCTGTCCTCCAGGCCCTGATGATCGATAAACATCGATTCGAATATCTTTCTCATCAATTTCAATATCATCACTTTGATCAACTACTGGCACAACTTCAACTCCAGCAAATGATGTGTGGCGCCGGTTCTGTGAATCAAATGGAGAGATTCTCACCAATCGATGAGTGCCCTGCTCAACAGATAAAGTGCCATAACAGTATGGGCCACTTACTTTAAAGGTGGTTGATTTGATTCCAGCCTCCTCGCCATAAGAGGTCTCTAGAACACTAACTCCATAATTATGGCGCTCGCAATATCTGAAAAACATTCTTGAGACCATCTCAGCCCAGTCAGAGGCATCAACACCACCAGCCTCTGAGCGAATAGTTATAAGCGCATCTCGATGGTCATATTCACCACTTAATAGCGTCTGTATTTCAAGATCTGATATTGCTGAAGTCAAAGAATCTAACTCTTTTAGTATTTCTAGTTCAGCTCCATCACTTGACTCATTATTAGCAAGTTCTAACATAATAGGAAGATCAGTGACTCTTGATCTAAGGCTACTTACTTTATTTATAGTGCTATTTACCCTTGAGAGAGCGCTCGTTACTTTCTGCGCTGCCTCTGGATCGCTCCAGAGATCTGGTACTCCTGCCTGAGTCTCCAGTTCAGCCTGCTCTTTTTTTAACCTACCTAGATCTAATACTGCTTCAATTGATTTCAACGTAGCATCAAGGGCAGCTATCTCACTATTAATATCGCGCTCTGCCATGGGTTAAGGATAGTGCTGTTGCGAAACTACCTTCGCGGTTACCTCTAGAGGCATCACATAGTATGATTGCTTTGAAATCATTTGCAAAGCATGGTGGGCGTAGCTCAGCTGGTAGAGCACCCGGTTGTGGTCCGGGATGTCGCGGGTTCAAGCCCCGTCGCTCACCCCATTAACACCTTAGTTGCAGCGCTATTTAAGCAGTTGCGACCAAAACCTTCTCATCAATTAATTTAGAAGTTAAAACTTCTTGAATTAATTTTGGTCTTCCAGGAAGCCTGCGTGCAGCGATAACTACTCCATCTTCAAATAGCTCCCCGCCCCAAATACCACAAGGTTCTTTTCGTGAAAGAGCTCCTTGTAAGCACTCCTTCTTTACCGGACATGCGCCGCAGAGGCTCTTGGCATATGCGATCTCATCGCTCTTATCTGAGAAGAAGATTTCAGGATTTGAAGTGTGACAAGGCAGGGTAAATGCTTGATCACTGCCATATGTGCCAGTGACTGCATCTAGTCCGATCATGGCGCCTTCGCCCTCGGCCCAGCCTGGAATTAATAGTTCGCTAAAGAGAACGCTCATCGTTCTCACCTCTGCCTTCCTTTTTCATCTCATTTTTAATTACCTGGATAAAGAAAAAGGGGCCCGAATCCTTTTGGATTCTAGGCCCCTGGGCTTTGCTTAATCGGTCTTAGCCGATAGCGCTCCAGGTGCCGAATCCATCGGCCTTGGTTGACTTGGTTGCAAAATACTTGTAACCAAATGCAGGCATGCTCCAATTGCGATGTGTGCGATATGCGCTCATCGTTAGTGAAGTACTTCTTGCCGCTGTCATAGTTTGCAAAGAGTAATGCATCGCTAGCAATTGATGCAAACTAATTAATTTATTAACCCTGCCTCTGCTAAAAATGGGCTTGCTACTCCGTAGTAGGTAAGAGCCAGGCTCTGCTGCGCTCTAGTTACCCCCACATAAAACAAACGTCTCTCTTCATCAATTGAGCTAGCCTGCCAAGGGAGAACCTCAGCGCTAACCCCTGCTAGATAAACCTTGCGCCACTCCAGGCCCTTTGCAGCATGTAGCGTTGCAAGGGCCACCCCAGGAAGGATCGGGGGGTTATTTGTCTCTGAGCGCTCTTCAAGTTCACGAAGAAATGCCCTAAGGGAGGTAAGACCCTCTGCCTCAAGCTCTCCCGCTAATTGCATAAATGAGCGTACATATTCACTCTGCCCAAATGGTTTTAGACAATCTCGCAAGTCAGATAGCCAATCAGATTCAGATAGAACTGAAGCGCTTCTTATCGCTCCAATTATCTCTCTAACCTGCGGCCTATTAAAGAAGCGCTCTGAATTTCTAATTTGATTCTCAATGCCTGCAGCATCAAGAGCGCTCTCAAGAAGCTCTAATTGACTATTTGTTCTAGTAAGAATTGCTATCTCATTTGTTGCAAGGCCGCCTGCGATATCTTCTTTAATTAGCGAAACTAGCGCCTGCGCTTCTTCGCTCTGTGATTTATAGCCCTTAGCCATTGGTTTTTCGCCATGGCTATTTATCGCATCTAGTTCATGGCCAAGGTTGGCGCTTCGCAAGATGGTATTTGCAGTATTGATAATTTCAGGTGTTGAGCGATATCCAGCGCTTAACCTAATTACCTCAGCGCTTGGATATTTATTAGTGAAGTTGAGTAGAAAGGCTGGGCTTGCGCCAGCAAATGAGTAAATCGTCTGAGCTGGATCTCCTACAACGCAGATGTCATCTCGCTTTCCTAGCCAGAGATCTAATAGCCTCTGTTGCAGCGGTGAAACATCTTGATACTCATCAACTGTGAAGTATCTATATTGATCTCTTACTCTCTCCCTAACTTCACGTTCTTCCTCAAGCATTCCAACAGTTAGGAGTAAGACATCTTCAAAATCAATTGCTCGCTCTTGTTTCTTTAGCGACTCATATGCTTCATAGACTTTTGCCACCTGCTCAGCGCTTATCTTGCTACTTGGGCTAAAGACTCTGGAGTAATCGCTGAGTCCTTGCAAGTATTGATCGGGGGCCAGGGCTAAGACTTTTGCCCATTCAATCTCTCCTGCTAAATCTCTAAGTAGCGAGCTCTTCTTACTACTTGAAATATTTGCCCGCTTCATCGCCTCACTTAAGAAACCAGTTTTACTAGTTAATAGCGAGGGAAAACGCCCTCCTAGCGTCTCAGGCCAGAAGTAAATTAGCTGCTTTAAGGCTGCAGCATGAAAGGTCCTTGCAGCAATAGTTGCCACTCCAAGTGATCTAAGCCTGGTTCGCATCTCACCTGCGGCCCTTGCAGTGAAGGTAAGGGCGAGTACTCGCTTTGGATCAATAACTCCAATATCAACGCCATATGCCAGGCGATGAGTTATCGCTCTAGTTTTTCCAGTTCCCGCTCCAGCAATTACACATACTGGCCCCTTTAGAGCAGTTGCAACACTTCGCTGCTGGGGATCAAGGGATGCAAGAATCTCATCAGCTAATTGCGCCACGACTGACCTGACAATTCACTCTCTGCTGTTGGGCCATACCAAGCATTAATCATCGCTCGAGCAACTGAAATAATTGGCGGAAGTAGTAGCTCGCCGCTTTCACATTTCAACTTTAACTCTTCTCGAGTCAACCAGATAATCTCTTGGATCTCTTGCCCATCAGCAACAACTGAGTCAGGGTTTGAAATATTTGCTTCATAAGCAATCATCACTGATGCCGGAAAGGGCCATGGCTGTGAGCCAAGATAATTCATA
>CAKZXY010000069.1 GCA_937883945.1 uncultured Clavibacter sp.
ATGAATTACTAGTAGCGATTAAGCAATCTCCGATTCTCTTTAAAACCGATCCAGGCAATCCACTTACATTCTGTGGGGGAGAAGATGTATCTGAGGCGATAAGAAGCGCTGAGGTTACTTCGGCTGTTTCTAGAGTTAGTAGTTGGCCAGAGCTAAGAAAAGAATTGGTAGCGCTGCAGAGAGTTATTATTGAGAGCGCTAAGAATGGAATTGTTGTTGAAGGCAGAGATATAGGAACTGTTGTTGCCCCTGGCGCAAATCTAAAGATATGGCTCCAAGCAGATATTAACGCTAGAGCAATAAGGCGAGATTTAGAGGATAAATCAAGGGGTTTAGAGACTAGCTCGCCAGATAGCGTTGCCGCATCTTTATCAAATAGGGATCAGGTTGATAGCACCCGCGCAGTATCTCCGCTTAGAAAAGCAGAAGATGCCATCATCGTTGATTCAACGAATTTAACTCTTGATGAAACTGTTTCCTATATCTGGAATATTCTAAAGAGCAGAAGCCTTATCGGCCTTCCAAGAGCTGTGATAGTTGGTAGGCCAAATGTTGGAAAATCCACTCTAGTTAATCGAATCATTGGTTCTCGTGAGGCGATAATTGAAGATACCCCAGGAGTAACAAGAGATCGAGTTAGCTATGAAGCAGAGTGGAATGGCAAAACCTTTATGGTTATCGATACCGGAGGATGGGAGCCAACCTCAGAAGGTATTGCTCTTAAAATCTCAGATGCTGCAGAGTCTGCCATCTCAGATGCTGATCTAGTTCTCTTTGTAGTTGATGCTCAGGTTGGCCAGCAATCAGATGATGACGCTCTAATCTCTGTGCTTCGCAAATCTAAAAAGCCTGTGATGTTAATTGCCAATAAAGTTGATTCTGAAAAAGATGAACTAGATGCGCATTTGCTATGGAACCTTGGTTTAGGTGAACCACATTTTATTTCTGCAGCTCATGGAAGAGGTAGTGGTGATCTTCTAGATTTAATCGTTTCCCAACTTCCAGAAGTGGGAGCAAGTCGGATAGATGATGGATATCGAAGAATTGCAATTGTTGGAAGGCCTAATGTTGGTAAGAGCAGCCTTCTAAACTCTTTTGCTGGCTCTACTCGCTCGCTAGTTGATGATGCAGAAGGAACAACGAGGGATCCAGTAGATGAGCTTATTGATCTTGGCGATAAGACCTGGCGCTTTATCGATACTGCAGGGATTAGAAGAAGGGCTCATCAAGCCTCAGGCTCTGAGTATTACGCCGCCCTTCGAACTGAACGGGCCATAGAAAATGCTGAGGTGGTCATCATGATTATCGATGCCTCAACCCCTATTACTGAGCAGGATTTAAGAATCATTACTATGGTTGAAGATTCAGGAAAAGCTCTAGTTATTGGTCTAAATAAGTGGGATCTAGTTGATGAAGATCGGCGAGTAGTTCTAGATAAAGAAACTGAGCGAAACTTCGACCAAGTGGAGTGGGCCGAGCGCGTCAATATTTCAGCCAAAACAGGTTGGCATAAAGATAAATTACTACCAGCTATTCAAAGATCTCTCGAAAGTTGGGAATCAAGGGTTCCTACCGGCAGGCTTAACTCTTTTCTTGGTCAGCTAATCGGGAGTAATCCACCTCCTATTAGAGGCGGAAAGCAACCTAAAATTCTCTTTGCTACTCAAGCTGGTATCGCTCCGCCCACCTTCATTATCTTTGCAACAGAATTTCTTGAAGCCTCCTATCGTCGATTTATTGAAAGACGCCTACGTGAAGAATTCGGGTTTTCAGGCTCACCAATTAGAGTCTCTGTTCGCATAAGAGAGCGTTAAGAAGGAAATTAAGTAGTATCTGTCTAAGTTTTTGCGGGACGTAGCGCAGCTTGGTAGCGCACATGGCTGGGGGTCATGTGGTCGGAGGTTCAAATCCTCTCGTCCCGACGTGTTTACCATTCCAAATCTATTAACCATGGCCCGCGCCTTGGGCATTCCGGTATTTCTCTATCTGGTTCTAGTGCGAGAAGAGATGGGCCTTGCGATTCTCACTTTAGTGATTGCTGGAGCCACTGATTATTTTGATGGAAAACTTGCAAGGGCTTGGAATCAAGAATCTCGACTAGGCGAGCTAATGGATCCAGCTGTTGATCGCCTCTACATAATCTCGGTTCTTATAGCGATGTTTGCCACCCAGGTTGTTCCCCTATGGGTATTAGCCTTGATTGCCGGCAGAGATATCCTGCTAGGCATTCTTCTAATAGTGATGAGATCAAAGGCAATTCCGCCTTTTAAAGTAACCTATCTAGGAAAGGCAGCAACCTTTAACCTCCTCTATGCCCTTCCCTTACTTCTTCTTACCGATTCCACTTCAGGGTTGATCTCTGATGCCGCCTACATCTTTGGATGGGGCTTTGCTGGTTGGGGTATTGGGTTATACCTATTAACTGGTTTAAGTTACGCTCGCTCAGGTATTAAGAGCTTAAAGAGGGGATAGTTGTGGCAAACGTTCCAGATCAGTTGAAATACACCAAAGAGCATGAGTGGGTTAGCGAAGTTTCAACTAATCGCTATCGGGTAGGAATTACTGATTATGCTCAAGTAGCACTCGGCGACATTGTCTATATTCAATTACCAAAGGTTGGCGATGAGATAGGCGCTGGCAAAGTCTGTGGCGAGGTGGAATCAACTAAGAGCGTCTCTGAAATTTATGCCCCACTAAGTGGCAGAGTTGTCTTAGTTAATGATGCTTTAGATAGCGCTCCAGAGACTTTGAATAAAGAGCCTTATGGCCAAGGCTGGATCTTTGAAGTTGAGATTTCAACTGCTAGCGAGCTAGAAGGCTTGCTCTCAGCGGGGGATTACGCCTCACTCACCGCTTGACTCACCCCTTACCGCACGCCTAGTGTCAGCCTCAAGATAACGGTGAGGCTCTTTAGAGCTTTAGCCTTTGGTAGAGAGTAAGGGGGCGCTGTGGAGCAAGAAGATAGCCAGCGCGACCTAACTCGAACTATCAATATGGGCTCGCTAAGACCAGTTTCAGATCAGCTCTCGCTACTGCTTGATAAAACTAGCCAAGAGGAGCGAGATGTAATCAACGCACTTGGCGAAGGCTCTGCAATGTTAATTTCTCTAAGCGGTCCCGGCCGAGGTGCGCGCTTTTTAATCAACTCGGATAGAACTGTGATTGGCAGAGCGGTTGAGAGCGATATTTTCTTAGATGATGTAACGGTATCTAGGAAACATGCTGAAGTTATGAGAAGTGGAAAGAGTTATAGCTTTAAAGATAGCGGAAGTTTAAATGGAACCTATCTGGATGGAAAGATAAGTGAGCAGGCAGAGCTACAAGATGGTTCTGAGTTACATATTGGAAAATATCGTTTGCATTTCTTTATCGGGGGAAGGGTTAGAGGATGAGCGTTCCAGCCAGAGCGTATTTAAGTATTGGCGAGGTATTAGGAAAGTTGCGTTCAGATTTTCCAGATGTAACTATCTCAAAAATTCGCTTTCTAGAATCAGAGGGGCTCATTGAGCCGCAGAGAACTCCCTCGGGATATCGCAAGTTCACATCAGTTGATTTAGAGCGCCTCCGCTATGTTCTCCTTGCCCAGCGCGATCAATATCTTCCGCTTAAGGTCATTAAAGATAATCTTGATGCGCTAGATAGAGGCCTTGAACCATCATCTAGCGTTAATGGCGCTCCAATAGCTCGCCTATCAAGTGTAGATAGCGCTCTTTCTGCCTCTGCCTTTATTGAGCAGAGTGAGATGCGACTTTCAAGAGATGAACTCATTTCAAATTCTGGAATTAGCGAAGAGCAATTGGTAGAGCTTGAAGGATATGGTCTTATCGAACTAAAAGGTCGTCATTATGATGGCGATGCGCTAACTGTTGCAAAGGTTGTTGCTGAAATCTCTGGCTTTGGTATTGAAGGAAGGCACCTAAGAGCCTTTAAAACCGCTGCTGATCGTGAGGTTGGACTTGTTGAGCAAGTTATTACCCCTCTTCTTCGCCAGAAGAATCCTGATTCAAAAGCAAGGGCGCAAGAAGTATCTCGCGAGATTGCATCTCTTTCTGTAAGACTTCACGCCGCTCTAGTTCGCTCTGGTTTGAATCGCGCAAGATGAATTTCCACGCCCTTGATGTAATTGGGGTGAGAGTTGAGATGCCCTCTAATCAACCAATTGTTCTTCTTAAAGAAATTGGGGGAGTTAGATATCTGCCAATTTGGATAGGGGCGGTGGAGGCAACTGCTATAGCTTTTGCGCAGCAAGGAGTAACACCGCCAAGGCCGCTTACCCATGATCTTATGAAAGATCTCTTAGCCTCACTACAAGTTTCAATTGACTCAATTCATCTAACAGAGTTAAAGGACGGCATCTTCTACTCCCTTATCAATCTTCAAGGAGGCGTGATTGTCTCTTCGCGACCAAGCGATGCGATAGCAATTGCGCTAAGAACTGGCGCTCCAATTCTTGCAAGCGAGGCCCTTCTTAGCGATGCCGGTATTGAGATTCCCGATCAATCAGATGATGAAGTCGAAAAGTTTAAAGAGTTTCTTGATCAGATTAATCCAGAGGATTTCCTGGGATAGGAGTAGAGATGTTGGCAAGGCGCCTGGCTTTAACGCTTCGTGTAGGCGCGATAGTTTTTGCCCTCTCAGCCCTCGCTCTTGTTGCCGCTCCGCAATCATTTCTCGAGTTTCTTAAACTAGAGAGAGGCCCAGTTGGCTATAGCGAGGAATTAGTCTGGGCGATGAGAATGATGGGCGTCTGTCTTCTCATAGCTTCAGTGATGATGCCTCTAGTTGCTGCCTTTGCTCCAGAGCGAGCTCTTCGTCAGGTCGGAGTTTTGATGGTTGGAATATGTAGCCTTCTTACCCTGCTCACTTTTCTTACTCCCGCCCCATGGGGGATGGGCAAGGTTGCCTACGCTCTTGTGGGAGCCCTCTTTACTCTGACCTATATCTATGGGTTGAGAGGAAGAAGGCGAAACCATTAACCTCAACTTTAGGTTTGGAGGGTGTCGGTCATTGATTCCAAGCATCGCTGGCCTTACCGTTACTTCCTTACCCGCAGAACTTCCCTGATTGAATTGCGAGGCTGACTTATGGAGAAGAATCAAGAGCTCTCTCAAGAACTTGGTTATCGTGGCGCATCTGCCTGCTCTGCAGCCGGAATCTCCTATAGACAGCTCGATTACTGGGCAAGAACTGGTTTGATTGAACCAACGGTTAGAGGAGCAAGCGGCTCTGGAAGTTCAAGACTCTACGGTTTTAAAGATATTTTGGTGCTAAAAATCGTTAAACGCCTTCTTGATACTGGTGTTTCGCTTCAAAACATTAGAAGCGCTGTGACCCACCTTCGAGAGCGCGGGGTTGAAGATCTTGCCAGAATCACGCTGATGAGCGATGGGGCTTCAATCTATGAGTGCACCAGTTCAGAGGAGATCTTTGACCTGCTTCAAGGGGGCCAAGGGGTGTTTGGTATCGCCATTGGCAAAGTTTGGAATGAGGTTGAAGGCTCGCTCTCTCACCTTCAAGCAGAGAATGTCAGCGATGGAGCGATTACCCCAAGTGCTTCAGATGAACTTGCGGCAAGACGGAAACTTAGAGGGGCGTAAATAAAGCACTGCCTCTATTCTTGTCGCCATGGCGCGGCAGGAGTTTTCAGATCGGCATATAGGTCCATCAGGTGATGAGATCTCAACAATGCTCCTTGAGCTTGGATACAGGGATTTAGAATCTTTTACCCAAGCTGTTCTTCCAGATTCAATTAAATTAACTGCCAAGTTTGGCCCGCTACTTCCAAAACCAATATCAGAGGTAGAAGTCATTGCTGAGTTAAGAAAGTTATCTTCAGAGAATCGCAAGATGGAATCATTAATTGGTCTTGGCTATTACGCAAGTGTTACTCCGCCAGTAGTACTTCGAAATGTTTTGGAAAATCCTGCTTGGTATACCGCATACACCCCTTATCAACCTGAGATAAGTCAGGGAAGACTTGAAGCTCTCTTTACTTTCCAAACTATGGTTAGTGATCTAACGGGATTGCCAATCTGTAACGCCTCCATGCTTGATGAGCCAACTGCTGCAGCAGAGGCAATGACACTTGCAAGGCGAAGCACCAAGCTTGGCGACGAGGCAAGATTTATAATTGATTCAAGAGTTCATCCGCAGACCCAAGCTGTAGTGATGACAAGAGCCAAGCCACTTAAGATTAGTTGCGAAGTTCTTGATTTAAGTAGTGGTGTTGATTTGAGTAATTGCTTTGGAGTCCTTCTCCAGTACCCAGATACTTTTGGGTCTCTAAATGATTTCTCTGATGCAATTGCGAAGGCACATAGCGGTGGGGCGTTAGTAATCATGGCAAGTGATCTTCTTGCACTTACATTAATTAAATCTCCGGGGGAGTGGGGAGCAGATATCGCAGTTGGCTCTGCTCAAAGATTTGGCGTTCCGATGGGATTTGGCGGACCGCATGCAGGATTTCTTGCGGTTAGAGAAGGTCTCGAGAGATCTCTTCCAGGAAGGCTTGTAGGACAGAGTATTGATAGCCATGGAAACCCAGCGCTTCGACTTGCTCTTCAGACCAGAGAGCAACATATTAGGCGTGATAAGGCAACAAGCAATATCTGCACAGCGCAAGTTCTTCTAGCGGTCATCTCTGCTTTCTATGGAGCGTGGCATGGCCCAGAGGGTTTAAAAGAGATTGCAGTTAGAACACATCAGCTAGCTAGAAAGCTTGCCGGCTCTCTTAAGGAGAGCGGCTTTGAACTCTATAGCCCTAATTTCTTTGACACAGTCTCTTTTCTTGCAAGTAATAGTGACGCGCTTATTGATGCTGCGCTCAAGGCTGGAATTAATGTTAGAAAGATCAGTGGGGGAGTAAGTGTTGCCTTTGATGAGGTAAGCACTAGCGCAACTGTTGAGAAATTGATTCGTGCCTGGGGTTTAAAGCAGAGCAGCTCTGAACCATATGGCGCGATTGCATCGCTTCGCTCTACTTCCTATATGCAGCATCCAGTTTTCAATTCCTATCACTCTGAGACAGCGATGCTTCGATACATCAGAACTCTCTCAGATCGAGATTTAGCACTTGATAGAACGATGATTCCTCTGGGTTCTTGCACAATGAAATTAAATGCCACAACCGAGATGGAGGCTATTACCTGGCCTGAATTTGCTGATCTCCATCCCTTTGCGCCAAGTAACCAATCAGCTGGAACTAGAAAGATAATCTCTGAGCTCTCTAAGTGGCTCATAGATATAACTGGATATGACGCGGTATCTCTTCAGCCAAATGCTGGCTCTCAAGGAGAATTTGCGGGCCTTCTTGCTATTAGAAATTATCTTGATTCACTAGGCCAGAGTCAACGTGATATCTGTCTGATTCCATCAAGTGCCCATGGAACAAATGCGGCAAGCGCTGTTATGGCAGGAATGAGAGTAGTTGTTATCTCCTGCGATGAAGCTGGAAATGTTTCAATAGATGATCTCAAAGCAAAGATTGCTGAATATGGTGAGCAATTGGCAGCTTTAATGGTGACCTATCCATCTACTCATGGAGTCTTTGAATCAGAGATTAGTCAGATCTGCGCTCTTATCCATGACGCTGGCGGTCAGGTCTATGTCGATGGCGCAAATTTAAATGCTCTAGTTGGACTTGCTCAACCTGGAAAATTTGGTGCTGATGTCTCACATCTAAATCTTCATAAAACATTTTGTATTCCTCATGGCGGGGGAGGACCTGGCGTTGGTCCAGTAATCGCTAAAAAACATCTTGCTCCGTTTCTGCCA
>CAKZXY010000070.1 GCA_937883945.1 uncultured Clavibacter sp.
AGGTTGTCAGGATTTACTTGATATGGCAGCTCTGTTACTACTAAACATGTTCGTTTATTAATCTCTTCAACTTCCACAACAGCGCGCATCTGAATGGAGCCACGCCCTGTGCGATAGGCATCTTCAATTCCTTGACGCCCAACGATGATTCCTTTAGTTGGAAAATCTGGTCCTTTAACAATTCCAAGAAGAGCGTTTAGTGTTTCCTCGCTTGACGCATCTGGGTTATCAAGGGCCCATTGCACAGCCCCGGCAATCTCGCGCAGATTATGCGGTGGGATATTTGTTGCCATTCCAACAGCGATACCGGCTGAACCATTAACTAATAAATTTGGGAAGCGAGAGGGAAGTACTAGCGGCTCTTGGCTTCGTCCATCGTAGTTTGCAATGAAATCAACGGTTTCTTCATCGATATCTCGCATGATCTCCATTGCAAGAGGGGCCATACGAGCTTCGGTATAACGCATCGCTGCAGCTGGATCATTGCCAGGAGATCCAAAGTTTCCATTGCCATCAACTAATGGATATCTAAGTGACCAATGTTGCGCTAAACGAACCAAGGTGTCATAGATAGCTCCATCGCCATGTGGATGGTAATTACCCATGACATCACCGACGATGCGTGATGATTTGTAATAACCCTTATCTGGGCGATATCCCGCGTCATACATTGCATATAAAACTCTGCGGTGTACTGGTTTTAACCCGTCTCTAATATCAGGTAGCGCTCTTCCGACGATAACTGACATTGCATAATCAAGATAAGAGCGAGCCATCTCCACTTGAAGATCGACCATTTCAATACGATCGACTTTATTTTCATCAAGATTTTCCATTAGATATCAAGGAACCTAACATCTTTAGCGTTTCTTTGAATAAATTGTCTTCTCTGCTCAACATCTTCTCCCATTAAAACTGAGAATAAATCATCTGCTGCTGCTGCATCATCTAGAGTCACTTGCATAAGTACGCGGTGGGCTGGATCCATTGTGGTATCCCATAGTTCTTTAGCTGGCATTTCGCCAAGGCCTTTAAAACGTTGAATTCCATCTTCTTTTGGTAGCCGTTTTGCTGCCTCTAACCCTAGTTGGATTAAGCCGTCTCGCTCTTTATCAGAGAATGCATATTGAACTGGCTCTTTCCCGCCCCATTTAATTTTATATAGCGGAGGTGACGCTAGATAGACAAAACCCTTTTCAATTAGCGGTCGCATAAATCTAAATAGAAGAGTTAAGAGCAGTGTTCTAATATGTTGCCCATCAACATCAGCATCTGCCATAAGAATAACTTTGTGATATCTAAGTTTGGCGATATCAAAGTCATCGTGAATTCCTGTGCCAAGAGCAGTTATTAAAGCTTGGACTTCATTGTTTTGTAGTACGCGATCAATTCTTGCCTTTTCAACATTTAGTATTTTTCCTCTAATTGGAAGAACTGCTTGATAACGAGAATCTCTTCCGCCTTTTGTTGAGCCGCCCGCTGAATCTCCTTCAACAATATAGAGCTCACACTTTTCAGGCTCGGTCCATTGGCAATCAGCTAATTTTCCAGGCATGCCGCGACCTTCAAGTAGGCCTTTTCTGCTGCGAGATAGGTCTCTAGCTTTTCTTGCTGCAATTCGAGCAGTTGCTGCATCTATAGCTTTTCTTACAATTTCTTTACCTTCAGAAGGATTCTTTTCAAACCAGGCGCCGACTGCATCGTTCAATGTTTTTTGAGTAAAGGACTTAGCTTCTGTGTTTCCCAGCTTTGTCTTTGTTTGACCTTCAAATTGTGGCTCACTTATCTTAATAGAGATAATTGCCGTTAACCCTTCGCGAATATCATCGCCAGTAAGGCGATCTTCTTTTCTCTTTATATAACCCCACTCTTCAGCAAACTTATTTACTAGCGAGGTAAGTGATGTTCTAAAGCCTTCCTCGTGCGTGCCGCCCTCTTGGGTATTAATAGTATTGGCAAAGGTATATACCGACTCAGTAAAAGTAGTATTCCACTGCATTGCCACCTCAAGTGACATCTTCTGTTTTAGATCTTCTGTTTCAAAAGCAATAATTGATTTATGAGCAACGCCTTTTGTAGTATTTAAATGTTTAACAAAATCTACAATTCCTCCTGCATAACAGTATTTAACTTCTAGCGCCTCACCTTTCTCATCAACATGACCCGCTCTTTCATCACGCAAAGTAATAGTTAGGCCTTTATTTAAAAAGGCCATCTCTCTAAATCTGGTTGATAAAATTTCAAATGAAAAATCTGTAGTTTCAAATATTTCCTCAGAAGGATAGAAGGTAACTTCAGTTCCTGTCTCTTTTGTAGCAACGCCTTTTTCAACTGGAGAGTTAGGAACTCCTAATTTGTAACTCTGTTCCCAAATAAAACCATCTCTTTGAACTACAACGTTTAGATCTCTACTTAAAGCATTAACAACAGATATTCCAACGCCATGTAAGCCGCCTGATACTGAGTAGCCGCCATCTCCAAACTTTCCTCCGGCGTGAAGTACTGTCATAACAACTTCTAACGCTGGTTTCTTTTCTATTGGATGGATATCTACTGGAATTCCACGCCCGTTATCGTTTACTCGAACTCCACCATCTTTTTGTAGTAGAACGCTGATATGGGTGCAGTGGCCAGCTAGAGCTTCATCTACTGAGTTATCAACGACTTCATAAACTAAGTGGTGCAGGCCTCGCTCACCTGTTGAGCCGATATACATTCCAGGGCGCTTACGAACAGCTTCTAGGCCTTCTAGAACGGTGATTGCGCTGGCGTCATAGGCCCGCGCCACCTTCTTATCAGCCACGCTAAGCCCCTCTTCTATCAATAGTTTGACCCCGCCAGAGACAACTCTCGCCTCTTTATTGGGCTAGGCAGGGGTAAATCCTAGTGGTAAATCAAATTAGAGATAGCCAAAAAAGGGCGTTGTTGGTGGATTAGGCGCGTTTTTAGAAGGTAGTTGAGCCTTGAATATCACCCAAAAGTATCCCTGGCCCCTTTTGCCCCTCGGATCGTTCTTAAGCCTCGCTTCCAAGAAGGGGCGTGAGGACCCATGATCACTAGCTCATCAACTAGGGCTCCTGGAGAGCTTTTACGGATTGTTTTTAAAAGCTCGCTCTCTATTAAACGAAGTTGAGTGCTCCAAGCAGTTGATGAGGTTTGTATTGTTAATTTTCCTTCGAATAACGTAATTGGTGTGGCATGTTCTGCAACATCACTGCCAACAATTTGAGCCCAATCGCTAAAAAGATTTCCTTCAGCAATTCCTTGTCGCCACTCTCTATTTTGTACTAATTCGTTCATAAGGTTTGAAAGCTTTTCTGGCTCACCGCTAAGGCTGCGCTCTTGATCAACTACCTCTTTCTTTTTCTTATAACCACTTCTATAAGAACGATATAGCTCTCTTGCGATATCGCGCTTCATAGAGTTACAACCTTGCCCAGCTCAACTTTGAATCTAGCACCTTGAATTGCTTTAGGTAAATCATTCTCAACAGCGACTGTAATAAATGTCTGCTCTGCGCTATCTGCAATCTCGAGTAATTTCTCTCGTCGTCCTTCATCAAGCTCAGAGAAGACATCATCCAATATTAATATTGGTTTTGCTCCTTCATTGATAAATAATTGATAACTAGCTAATCGAAGAGCGAGAGCAATTGACCAAGACTCCCCATGACTGGCATAGCCCTTAACTGGATGATCGCCTAAGTTTAAAATAAGGTCATCGCGATGTGGACCTACTAGAGAAATTCCTCGCTCTATCTCTTGAGATTTAACCTCTTCTATTACCTTTAACATTACCTCTTTATTTACTTCTTTTTCTGAAGAAGGTGCGGGGATGCTTGATTTATATCCCAATTTAGCTAGTTTTTTTGCTGATAGATTTTTATATGCTATTTGAAATAGCGGTTCTATTTCGTTAATTAATTTAATTCGACCAGCTATTACCTCACCGCCGAAAGTAGCTAGATGTTCGCTCCATGAACGAAGCGATGATTCAGGTGCTCGGCTTTTAAGTAGTGAGTTGCGCTGCTTTAAAGCCCTCTCATAATCACTTATTACACCAGCAAGGCGCGGGCTCTGTTGGATTAGAAGTTGATCTAGAAAAGACCTTCGCTCGCTTGGGTCACCGCGAACTAAATCTAAATCCTCCGGCGAGAAACAAACGCTCTTTACTAAACCTAATAATTCCTTCTGGCTCCGTACTGGATTTTGATTTACTTTGGCTCGGTTTGCCTTGCCATTGTTTATCTCTAACTCAACAAGGGTGGTTCTCTCATCTGATTCAATTTTGGCTCGGATATAAGCGCGCTCGCTATCTAATTTAATAAGAGGTTGATCACTTGATATTCGGTGCGACGAAAGTAGAGCTAGATACATTAAAGCCTCAATGATGTTGGTCTTGCCTTCTCCATTTTCCCCGATAAAAATATTTTGGCCAGCTTTTAAAGAGAGCTCTAGGTTTTCATAAGAGCGGAAATCTTTTAAAGATAGATGGGAGACGAACATTTTTAAAGGTAGTTAATTAAGAGGCGTAACGCATAGGCATTAGAAGGTAGCGGTAAGAGCTATCTATCTCGCCATCTACTTTATTTTTGCCTGATAAAACCGCCGGTTTATTAGATCCTGTAAATGCAATATTTACATAAGGTGTTCCAAGGGCATTTAAACCATCGGCTAAAAATGTTGGGTTGAAAGCGATATCTATCGCCTCTCCTGTGTATGAGATTTGAAGTTCTTCTGTGGCTGTTGCTTCATCTCCAGCGCCAGCTTCGAGGTGAAGGGAGTTATCTGAAAACTTTAAACGAAGCGGCACGGTTTTATCGGTTACTAACGCTACTCGGCGCACAGAATCTAAAAGGGTCGCAACTTCAATGACTGCTGTTGCAATACTTTCACTAGGAAGTAGGTGGCGATAAGGAGGGAAGGCGCCATCTAACTGCCTTGAAGTCATTGATTTCTGCTCTGTTGTAAAGCCAATTAAGCGCTCATTAGAGGTGTTAGGGGCTACAGAGAATGAAATGTTCTTGCTAGATGAAATTGTTTTGGCTGCATCTGCCAAAGTTCTTGCTCTAAGTAGAGCTGTTGTGGTCTCTTCTGGATTATTTGGACTCCAGTTAATTTCTCTAACTGCTAAACGATATCGATCGGTTGCGGCAAAGGTAATAACTTCCTTATTAATATCAACATGAATTCCAGTTAAGGTTGGTAGTGAATCATCTCGCCCAGCTGCAACCGCTACTTGATTAACCGCGGTTGCAAATAAATCACTAGCGATATTTCCAGAGGTATCTGGCATTACTGGAAGGTTTGGGTATTCATTTATTGGAAGAGTGGGAAGAGTGAACTTAGCAGCTCCTGCTGTTACTAAAACCCGGCTTCCTTCTAAATTAAATGAAACAGGTTTGTTCGGTAGCGCTCTAGAAATTTCAGCTAACAGCCTTCCTGGAACTAATACTCTTCCTTTTTCTTTTATATCTGCAGAGAATGAAGACTTGGCAGAGGTCTCTAAATCTGAAGCACTTAGAGTGATATCGCTTCCCGCCTCGATCACAATTCCTAGTAACGCGGTCATAATTGGTCTAGTGGACAAACTCCTTGAAACCCAATTAACGCTATCGGTTAACACTGCGCTATCTACTGTGAATTTCATAATCTTCAGCCTAACTCTTTCATCTTTAATTTAGATAGTTGGTTTGGTTTAAATTGTCTTATCAAGACCTGTTCTCTTAGATGAGATTTCTTATCTATAGAGTTAGTAGTAGTAACCAGACGGTTTAACTGTGGAAAAGAAAGAAAAGCGCAGTTCAAAGCCGTATTACCCTTCATCTAAACCACCTCTTCTCTGTGTAAAAACTGTGAGTAACTCTTAAAACAAACCACTTGGGAAAATCAGGTCTTTTCAAACCCAACCTTTACCAACAGGTTATCCACACATATCCACAGGTTATCCCCAACCTCTGATATTTCAGAGATTAAACCTTAGCCTGCAGTTTTATCCGGTTTGTTAGTTCGGAAACCTGGTTAAAAATCGATCTACGCTCAGCCATTAAATGGCGGACCTTTCGGTCTGCATGCATAACAGTGGTGTGATCCCGTCCGCCAAAAGTCTGACCTATTTTAGGAAGTGATAGCTCAGTCATCTCGCGGCAGAGATACATAGCGATCTGGCGGGCATTAACTAAAACCCTAGAGCGAGAAGTTCCACAGAGATCATCTAAAGTCAGACTGAAATATGAGGCAGTTTGGGCCATTATCAAACTAGCTGTGATTTCAGGTGTTGAGTCATCAGGAATTAAATCTTTAAGAACTATCTCAGCTAAATTCATATCAACTATCTGGCGATTTAAAGAAGCAAAAGCGGTAACACGAATTAGCGCTCCCTCTAACTCGCGAATATTTGTGGAAATTTTCGAAGCGATATATTCCAGAACATCATCAGGGGCATTTAATTTATCTTGAGCAGCTTTCTTTCTTAAAATAGCAATACGTGTCTCTAGCTCTGGCGGTTGGATATCAGTTATTAAACCCCACTCAAATCTAGAGCGGAGACGATCTTCCAAAGTAGTTAATTGTTTTGGTGGGCGATCACTTGAGATAACAATCTGCTTATTAGCATTATATAAAGTATTGAAAGTGTGGAAGAACTCTTCTTGGGTCCGCTCTTTATTTTCTAAGAATTGAATATCATCAACAAGTAGAACATCAAGATCGCGATAGCGGCGTTGAAAGTTAGAAGATTTATCGTCGCGAATTGAGTTAATAAAGTCATTTGTAAACTCTTCAGAGGAGACGTAGCGAACCCGAACCCCGCCATATAACTCTTTGGCATAAGCCCCAATTGCATGTAATAAATGGGTCTTTCCAAGGCCTGACTCACCATAAATAAAGAGTGGGTTATAAGCCTTTGCAGGAGCCTCAGCGACAGCAACAGCTGCGGCGTGGGCAAAGCGATTAGATGCACCGATAACAAAAGTTTCAAAAATATATCTAGGGTTTAACTGTGTTTGATCAGAGCTTTTACTCTGGATTTCTTGACGCCCAGTTCCTGCCCTTGGCGATTCAACCTCTACATCTGTCTCTTCAACCGTAGAGAGATCGGTATCTAAAGATTCATCAACAGTGACTGCAATATTTATTCTCTCACCCATCTTGGCCGATAGCGCATCATTTAATAAAACTTTTAAACGGCTCTCTAAAACATCTTTTGCAAAAACATTAGGGGCGGCAAGAAGGAGATTTGATCCCCCATCGCTCTTTAACAAACCTAAAGGTTTAGTCAGGGTGAGAAAGGCGCGATTTTGCGGAGACTCTTTAGCAACAGAATCAACAATTCCCTTCCAAAGCTCTAGAAGGTCAGCCTCTATTTCCTTGGCTTCAAGGGCTCCAGGTTCAGCAATCGACATAACCCCTCATCTCACTAGATATCCACAAAGTTATCCACAGGCTGTGGTCTATACTTCGACTTTAGGCTTAATCTCCGGGGAAAAGAGCTAAAAAACCTTCTTGCCTGTGGATAGAGGCGGAAAGTATGCCTTTATCCCAATAAAAGCAAGTGGTTATCCACAAAATCTTCCCAAAGGCCCTAAATGCCCTAAAAGATATCCCCAGTTTTCCAAATCGGTAGGTCAGCAGATACCGTTGCCCCCTGCTCTTGTGGCCCCCAATCGCAGCTACGCGATTACCTCAAGACCTGATCAATCCCAACAGCTCAAATTAAGAGCTGTTTTTAAAGGAGTGAGAGAAGAAGATGAAGCGTACTTTCCAGCCGAATAATCGTCGGCGCGCGAAGAAGCATGGTTTTCGCGCTCGTATGGCAACTCGTGGTGGACGCGCAGTTCTCTCTGCCCGTCGCGCTAAGGGTCGCGCTCGTATATCCGCCTAAGCTGTAATAACCGGCGTGCTAGCAGCCATTAACCGCCTAACCTCTCGCGAAGACTTCGCGCGGGTTACTCGTTCACCAATTCGCTCAACAACAAAGAGCCTTGTTGGTTATTTAAGTAAAGAACCAAACCTCATATCTCCAAAAGTTGGCTTTGTTGTTTCAAGAGCAATAGGTGGCTCAGTGATTCGTCATAGAGTGACAAGACAGTTGAGGCACGCTTCAAAAAGTAGCCTTCATATTCTTCCTGCCCAATCTATGGTGGTAATTAGAGCAACCAAACCAGAGCAGAATGTTCATAATGAAATCCCAAGGTTATTTACCGCGTTAAATGAAAAGGCGGGAAGATGATTAATAAATTACTTGACTTACTTATGCTTCCATTCATTTTAATAATTAAAACTTGGCAGAATTTTATTGCGCCAGGACTTGCTCCAAGGTGTAAGTACTATCCATCTTGTTCCCAATACACATATGAATCAATTAAAAACTTCCATATCTTTGGTCTAGCTCTAGGTGTCTGGAGAGTTATTAGATGTAACCCACTAAGCCACGGTGGAGTGGATTACCCTCCAAAAACGTTGAAAATAGGCCCTTTTTTACTATCAAATAAAGAGACAGAAAGCATGGTGAGCTAAATGGGCATTTTAGATCCGCTTTATTGGGTTGTTTCTGGGGTTATGGTCTCTATCCATAAAGCCCTCTCACCAGTGTTTGGTGGAGCAAGTGGAGTCACATGGACTCTATCGATTATGGGACTTGTGGTCTTAATTAGAACTATTTTGATTCCACTCTTTGTGAAACAAATTAAATCCCAGAGAGCTCTAACCGCTCTAGCTCCAG
>CAKZXY010000071.1 GCA_937883945.1 uncultured Clavibacter sp.
TGGTGACTCAATAACTGTAGCTCCTGCCCTAACACTTACTGATAAAGAATACCAAGTAATGAGAAATGCTTCAATTGCTTGCCTTAGAAAAATTGGAGTAGAGACAGGTGGGTCTAATGTTCAATTTGCAATAAATCCTAAGGATGGAAGAATGGTTATCATTGAGATGAACCCAAGAGTTTCAAGATCATCAGCTTTAGCCTCAAAAGCAACGGGTTTTCCTATCGCAAAGATTGCTACAAAGCTTGCTATTGGCTATTCACTTAATGAAATCCCTAATGATATTACTCAGAAAACGCCAGCATCATTTGAACCGACCCTCGATTACATCGTAGTTAAGATCCCGCGTTTCGCCTTTGAAAAATTCCCAGAGGCAGATACTCGTCTGACTACGACGATGAAGAGCGTTGGAGAGGCTATGGCTTTTGGTCGCTCATTTCCTGAGGCGTTGCAGAAAGCGATGCGAAGTTTGGAGAAGAAGGGTTCATCTTTTTCTTGGGACTTTACTGAGAGCCTTGATGAGTTGATGGAGAAGATTGCCACACCCACTCAAGATAGGTTGATCCAGGTTCAAAGGGCGCTAGCGTTAGGCGCTTCAATTGAAGAAGTCTTTGACAAGTGCGCAATAGATCCTTGGTTTCTCTCTCAGATTGATGAAATAAATAGGAAAGCAGTTGAGATTAAGAGCGCAGGTGAACTATCTCTAGAACTGCTAAAAAGCGCCAAACAGATGGGTTTCTCAGACCAACAGCTAGGCCAACTACGCTCTACTAGCGCATCAGAGATATTGAAAATCAGAGAGCGTTTAGGGCTCCTTCCGGTTTATAAAACAGTAGATACCTGTGCTGGGGAGTTTGAAGCATTCACTCCTTATCACTACTCATCTTACGATCTAGAAAGTGAGGTAAAACCTAGGAGTAAACCTGCGATATTAATTCTTGGAAGTGGTCCAAACCGAATTGGCCAGGGGATTGAATTTGATTACTCCTGCGTTCATGCATGTTTTGCCCTATCGCAGGCAGGATATGAAACCATCATGATTAATTGTAATCCCGAGACAGTTTCAACTGATTATGACACCGCAGATCGTCTCTATTTTGAACCATTAACTGTTGAAGATGTTTTAGAGGTTTATCGTGCAGAGCTTGCTGCTGGCCCAATTGCTGGAGTTATCGTGCAGTTAGGTGGTCAGACTCCTCTTGGAATTGCGGCAGCGTTAAAGAGCGCCGGAGTTCCTATTCTTGGCACTACGCCAGAAGCAATTCACCTAGCTGAGGATCGTGGCGCCTTTGGAAAGGTATTAGAGAAAAGCTCACTTAGAGCCCCTAAATTTGGTACTGGATTTTCTTATCAAGATGCGTTGAAGGTTGCAAAAGAAGTTGGATACCCAGTTCTAGTTCGACCATCCTTTGTTCTTGGCGGGCGTGGTATGCAGATTGTCTACGATGATGCCTCATTAGAAGAGTTCATTACTATTGCAGCTCAGATTAATCCAGAACATCCTGTTTTAATTGATAAGTTTTTGGATGATGCAATAGAAATTGATGTTGATGCGCTCTACGATGGAAGTGAACTTTATCTTGCTGGGATAATGGAACATGTGGAGGAGGCAGGTGTCCACTCTGGTGATTCAGCTTGCGTCATTCCAGCTCAATCAATAACAGAGGAGTTAATCTCTGAGATTCGTCAAGCAACAGAGAAACTGGCTCTTGGCATTGGCGTCTTAGGTCTTATAAATATCCAATATGCAATCTCAGATTCAAAACTCTATGTTTTAGAGGCAAATCCGAGAGCCTCAAGAACTGTTCCCTTTGTTAGTAAGGCAACGGGAAGGCAAGTTGCGAAGGCTGCGGCGCTCATTGCAACTGGAGTGAAGATTTCAGAGCTACGCAAAAGTGGAATGCTTCCAGATAGTGGTGATGGAATTGCAAAGGGAATAAGTGTTAAAGAAGCAGTTCTGCCTTTTAATCGCTTTAGACGGATTGATGGCGAAGGCGTTGATACTGTTCTAGGCCCGGAGATGAAATCAACGGGTGAGGTTATGGGGATTGCTTCAACTTTTGGAGCGGCCTTTGCTAAATCACAGATA
>CAKZXY010000072.1 GCA_937883945.1 uncultured Clavibacter sp.
GAATCTCCCTCTTCTCCTAGTGGAGTATGAAGAGAGATTGGCTCGCGACCATATTTTTGAACCTCAACAACCTTCTCAGGGGTCATATCAAGCTCTTTTGCAAGCTCCTCAGGAGTTGGTTCGCGACCAAGATCTTGAAGCATCTGGCGCTGAACTCGGGCTAATTTATTAATAACTTCAACCATATGAACTGGAATACGAATAGTTCTTGCCTGATCTGCCATAGCGCGAGTAATTGCCTGGCGAATCCACCATGTTGCATAGGTTGAGAACTTATATCCCTTGGTGTAATCGAATTTTTCTACTGCGCGAATTAGGCCAAGGTTTCCCTCTTGAATTAGATCAAGAAATAACATGCCTCGTCCGGTGTAGCGCTTGGCAAGTGAGACCACGAGGCGAAGGTTTGCTTCAAGGAGATGATTCTTAGCGCGCTTGCCATCTTCAACAATCCATTCCAGCTCTCGCTTAAATGAACGCTCCATCTTCTCGCCAGAATTCATTTTTGCCTCAGCGAATAATCCAGCTTCAATTCTCATTGCAAGTTCAACTTCAAGTTCGGCATTTAGAAGTGCTACTCGACCAATCTGCTTGAGATAATCTTTTACTGGATCTGCAGTAGCCCCTGCTGTTAATACAGTCTGAGGCGGGGCATCATCTTCTTCAGAATCCTTAAGAGTGAACTCGCCCTCTTCTTTTTTAGCTTCCTCATTTAGATTAACGACTCGAACATCACTTGCGCCTTCAACAACTTCTTCCCCTGTTTCAGCAACTAGCTTCTCAAGATCTTCTAGCTCAACTTCTTCTAGCTCAACTTCCTCGCCATCAACTTTTTCAATTAACTTCTTTCCTGCAGGCTTACTAACTCCAGCAGCTGCAGCCTTTGCTGCCTCAAGCTCGGCCTTTGTTGGAAAGCGGCGAGGGCCACTTTTTTCAGCTGGCTTAGCCTTAGCTTCCCTGGCGAGTTTCATTGCTTCAAGCTCTGCCTTGGTAGGAAATAGCCTTGGACCTTTTGACTTGCTCTTCTTATCTTTCTTTACTACTTTTTTTACAGCGCTCTTCGTGCTCTTTTTTGCAACGCTCTTTTTCTTACCTGCGTTTTTGGGCGCACGAGATACAGCCACGAATTAGTCCTTTGCTTTAAATTGACGAACTGTCAGAACTTCTTTTTGCCTCTAGCCTTTTGGGGAGTTGGCTATGGCTATATTATAAATTGTCCACAGGGGTAAATGCACATCCAAACCGCTTTTTAAGCTCTTGAGCTTTGACTAATTGAAGGATTCTGGTGAATTACTACCCGTTTCCCCTTTCATCTTGAAAATCAAGCTTAGAAGAGCTCTAAGAGGGTAGAGCCGGGCTCACCAAGCAGTTTATTAAACAAGGTCTAAAGGGCAGAAGCCTGGGCGGAGGAGATAAACCTTGCTAGGGAGCCACTGATTTCAGCTAGTCCTTGATGAGGTTTTAAAGCGTGATCAAGAAAGGTATCGGATCTGGCTTCGAGCATGACAGACCAGACCCTCTCATCTCTTTCGAAGAATTCAAGAGGTATGTAGGAGCCAGAGTATGGCTGATTCTCTAGGCACTCCCCCAGAACTTTAAACTCCTTCAGAAAGAGAGTCTTTAGCCAATCTGGGGTATGGAATTTATCTGTCCCCATACAGATTGAAGGTCGCATCTGACCATGATTGATCGCATTCGGGTGCTGTTGAGGGCGATAGGAGTGCACATCAATTATTAAGGCATAGCCCGTCTTAGATAATCGCTCTGAAACCAGGTTTGAAAGTGCTCTTGAGTAAGGGTGGAA
>CAKZXY010000073.1 GCA_937883945.1 uncultured Clavibacter sp.
AGAAAAACTGCGATCAATACAAAGGAAAGTAAGCGTTTCACGCTAATTCCTGCGAACGATCGCGGGCCGCCTTCATTGCTTTAGCAACCATCGAATTCAAATTGTCACTACCAAAAGATGCAAGCGCAGCAGCGGTTGTTCCATTAGGACTAGTTACATTTTCTCGAAGCGTCTTTAATTCTTTTCCGCTCTTTTCAACCATTAGAGCTGCGCCAATAAGGGTCTGGCTTGCCAGGGTTACAGCATCCTCTTGGCTTATCCCTAAACGCCTGGCAGCACCTACCACAGCCTCTGTAAAGGCAAAGTAATAGGCAGGGCCTGATCCGCTAGTCGCCGTTACCGCATCTTGAAGGCTCTCATCAATCACTATTACCTCTCCAGCTTTTGAGAGAAACTCTTTAACCCAATTTTGATCATCAGAGGTCGCAGCGCCTCCAAGGCTCATTGCTGACATTCCGCGTCCCATGACCATTGGAGTATTTGGCATTACGCGAGTAACTCGCGAACCTTTGCCAAGTTTTTCCTCTATTGATTTGATTTTAATGCCAGCCGCAAAAGAGACAATTAAAGGAGAACCGCTTAAAGAGTCAAAGATTGTTTCTAAGGTCGCCATAAAGTCTTGGGGCTTAACTGCAAGAAGAATTGTATCAAGTGAGCCGTAATCCTTAATCTCACTAACGCCATACTTATTGATGATTTCATCTCTTCGCTCTTGACGCTTCTCGGCAATAAAAAGTGACTCTTTTGAAAGTCCAGAGCGAAGCAAAACTTCAATTAGGGCCTCACCTATGATTCCAGTGCCAACAATGCCAACCTTTGAAAAGCTCATGTGACAAGGCTACACGCGAGCCCTAATATGGCCGCCGATGAGCGAGATTGAAAGCAACTTTGCCCGAGAATGGGTTGAATTTGTAAACCCTGAAAACCCTAATGAGATATTCAAATGCGATCTCACCTGGCTGACTTCTTATTGGAACTGCATATTTGGTCAGGGCTGCCAGGGTATTGATAAAGATCTCTCTGATCATGGCTGCTGCAGCGATGGCGCTTATTACTATGACAAGGAAGATGAAGCGCGTGTTACTACCGCTGCCAAACGACTTTCAAAGAGTATGTGGCAGAACTTTGATGTAGCAAGAAAAAATGGCAAATTAAATGTTACTGAGCTAGGTCTAGATAAGGACCGGAAAACAAAGAAGGTAAATAGGACCTGTATCTTCTTTAATGAATCTAGTTTTAATAAGGATTACTTTGGTTGCGCTCTTCATCACTTAGCTCTAGCTGAAGATAAACACTTTGCTGAGACTAAGCCTGATATCTGCTGGCAGCTCCCACTTCGCAGATCCTGGGAATCTAGAAATGTTGGCGACAAAAAGTATGACGTAATTGTTATTGGTGAATATACCCGTGAGGCTTGGGGCGAAGGTGGAGCTGATATGGATTGGTACTGCTCTTCAAATAGTGAAGCCCACAATGGAGCTGAGCCAGTTTATGCATCTCATAAAACAGAGTTAATAAAGCTAATGAATGCCTCTGCTTATGAAACGCTAGCTCAGTTATGTAAGGTGAGAATTGAAGCGCAAAAAAGTAGGAAGGTTAAGCACTTACCTCTATTTGTTATTCACCCAGCAACAAAGGCGGCAAGTAAGTAATTTCTATCTTCTCTTATTTGAATTTGGCGGCAGAAGACGATCTAGAAGTTCTTGAGCAACTAGGGTTACATCTCCCTTAGTTCTAGATAAATTGGCTTCAAATCCCTTTAATATTTCAGTAATTGTTGGCTCGCTCAATGATCCAACAAGGGGCCCATATCTATCTTGAAAGAGGCTATGCAGAATTCGGCTTATTGATCCTGCTAATTCAGTCCTTGCTTCATCAAGGCTGACCTCACCTCTTAGCCCAGTATTGATCCCAAGGGCAGGACGCTCTCTTGCTGCGCGCAGATAGGCATCCTTAAGATTTACTGAGTCCATAATCCCCCATCCTTCCAGACCACTAGCATTTGTGCTTATGAAACAGAGAGCCTTGGGTATTCGCATCCTTGCTTTGATCTTCTCTCTTGCCTTCTCGCTTTTAACTCCAGTTTCAGCCCCAGCTCTTGGCTTTAAATCAATTCCTGCAACTAAGTGGGGCCACTTATATGGCTCAGGGAAAAATACAAACTTAAATACCCAGCCAAGAGCAGAGAGCATTGAAGTTGGCGCCCCGCGCTCTAAGTGGAATATCGAATATATCGGAGTGCCAGAGGATACAAAGGCAGCATTTAAATATGCAGTTGATATCTGGGCTTCATATTTTGAATCAACGGTTCCTATTGAAGTTCAAGCGTATTGGGAGCCTTCAAATATAAATGGGGTTCTTGGTTCAGCTCGACCAGGTGATTACTTTAATGCCTTCGACGGGGCGCCTGATTTAGATCTCTGGTATCCATCAATTTTGGCAGATCGCTTAGCAAAGAAAGATCTCGCTCCAGGAAAGCCAGATATCGTTCTTCGTTTTAATTCAAATGAGCTCTGGTATACCGCAATTGATG
>CAKZXY010000074.1 GCA_937883945.1 uncultured Clavibacter sp.
CTCCTCAACTGCATCCTTATCATTTGGAGAGTAAACCGCAGCGCTAGATGAGAAGACCATTGTTTTCACTTTCTTTACTGACATAGCGGCAAGGATATTTAGAGTTCCCCCGACATTATTCTCATAATACTTAAGTGGGTTTGTGACCGATTCCCCTACTGCTTTCTTTGCAGCTAGATGAATTACTGCATCGATGCCATGCATAGCTTCAATTAACTTCTCTCGATCTAAAATATCTCCTTCCACAATATCTCTAAATTTTCCATCAACTCTTCTATGAAGTCCATTTGAGAAATCATCATAGATGCGAACGCTATAACCTTCATTGAGAAGTTCATAAGCAACATGTGAGCCAATGTAGCCAGCTCCACCAATTACTAGAACTTTATTCATGAGAGAAAGTCTCTCACTAAGATAGTTTCATCTCTGCCTGGACCCACTCCTACAGCGCTCATTGGGGCTCCTGAAATTTTCTCTAGAAACTTAATATAGCCCTGAGCATTAATAGGTAGATCTGAGAGCTTTCTTGCCTTGGAGATATTCTCACTCCAACCAGGTAAGAATTCATAGATTGGCTTTGCATGATGGAAATCAGATTGTGAAGCTGGTAGCTCCTCAACTCTTCTGCCATCTATCTCATATGCCACACAGACTGGGATCTTCTCCCAACCAGTTAATACATCTAGCTTGGTAAGGAAGAAATCAGTAAGGCCATTGATACGAACTGCATATCTAGCAATAGGAGCGTCATACCAGCCACATCTGCGGGCCCGCCCAGTAGTTACGCCAACTTCGCCGCCAATTGAGCGTAGCTTCTCGCCATCTTCATCGAATAACTCAGTAGGAAATGGCCCAGAGCCCACCCTTGTTGTGTAGGCCTTAACAATTCCAATAACTCTAGAGATCTTTGTCGGGCCAATTCCAGAGCCAGTTGATGCCCCGCCAGCTGTGGGATTAGAGGAGGTGACAAAGGGATATGTTCCATGATCAACATCAAGCAGCGTTCCTTGAGATCCCTCTAGGAGAATATTCTCTCCTCGCTCCAGCGCTTGATTAAGCAGCAGTGAAGTATCGGTGACATAGGGTCTTAATATCTCTGCATACTCTAAATACTCTTTTAATATCTCATCTATCTCTAAGCCTTTGCGGTTAAAGACTTTTACTAATACTTGATTCTTATCCTTTAGCGCCCCTTCGATCTTCTGACGCAGGATTGAAGGATCGAATAAATCTTGGACGCGAATTCCGATGCGATTAATCTTGTCTGCATAGGCAGGACCAATGCCTCTCCCAGTAGTTCCGATCTTTGCTTTTCCTAAAAATCGCTCTGAGACTTTATCTATGGTGCGGTGATAGGGCGTTATTAAATGGGCATTAGTTGAGATTTTTAGATTTGAAGTATCAACGCCCCGCTCATTTAATCCTCTGATCTCCTCAAGTAAGACGGCAGGATCAATAACTACTCCATTGCCAATTACAGGTATACAAGTTGGAGTGAGAATTCCGGAGGGAAGTAGATGGAGGGCATACTTTTGATCACCAATAACTACGGTGTGGCCTGCGTTATTGCCGCCTTGATAGCGGACTACATATTTAACTTTATCACCGAGAATATCTGTTGCTTTTCCCTTGCCCTCATCGCC
>CAKZXY010000075.1 GCA_937883945.1 uncultured Clavibacter sp.
GATGATAAATCTTCGCGATAAGGGAGCAGCGATCTGGGAGCGCCAGAGCCGCCTTGGTCGTATTGGAATTGCTCTCGGTGGAGTTGCAATTGCTGCCGCTCTTCCATTTATGGGGGGAACGATTCTAAATACTCCAATTGCTGATTATGAATCAGTGCTGGTTTATCCAATTGCAATGTATGTGCTCATGGCAATCGGTCTAAACATAGTTATTGGAAAGAGCGGACTACTAG
Organism: uncultured Clavibacter sp.; assembly: GCA_937883945.1. GTDB lineage: Bacteria > Actinomycetota > Actinomycetes > Nanopelagicales > Nanopelagicaceae > MAG-120802. The sequence continues at coordinate 234 of CAKZXY010000075.1, forward strand.
ATCTTGGTTATGTCGCTTTTTTTGCCATCGGCGCCTACACCATGGGCTTACTTGGAACCAAGACAGATTTAAACACCTGGGAAATTTTGCCAATTGGAATCGCCATGGCGATGTTTTCTGGAATTATTTTAGGAGTTCCCGCCCTTAAGCTTCGTGGCGATTATCTTGCAATTATTACTCTTGGATTTGGCGAGATTGTAAGAATTGTTGCACTAAACCTTGGTGCACTTGGACGCTCTGAAGGAATTATCAACATCCCAACGCCTCCTGCTATTTTTGGAGTTGAATATAGATTTGATAGCCATCGAATTTATTACTGGACCCTCTTGGTTTTAATCATGTTTGCAATCTGGATGGTGCGCCGCCTTTCAGTGCGCCGAGCTGGACGAGCATGGGAATCTATTCGACAAGATGAGGATGCAGCAGAATTACTAGGTGTTCCAACATTTAAGTACAAAGTTTGGGCCTTTGTTTTAGGTGCCTCTGTTGGTGGAGCAGCTGGCGTTTTCTATGCTTCGAAGACGCTATTCATCGCTCCAGATAACTTCACGCTTCAGATCTCTATTTTGATTCTTGCTTGTGTGGTATTTGGTGGAATGGGAAATATCTGGGGCGTAATTCTAGGAGCCGTAATTCTTGGCTACCTGCCAGATCGCATTCGCTTTATATCTGATGCAAGACTTCTAGTTTTTGGTCTTGTTTTGGTGATAATGATGAATCTTCGTCCAGATGGCTTGCTGCCACGCAAGAAACGTGAAAAGGCGATAGTTAAGAAGGATGCATCGTGAGTACATCCTTGATACAACTAAAAAATGTCACCATGAAATTTGGTGGGGTAACTGCCCTTAGTGATGTGACATTTGATGTAAAGAATCAAGAGATTCTTGGGCTGATTGGGCCAAATGGTGCTGGCAAGACAACTGTATTCAATGTAATTACTGGCGTATATCAGATAACTTCAGGTGAAATTATTTTTGATGGAAACTCTTTATCTGGCGTTAAGCGCTATAAGATTACAAAAAGGGGAGTAGCTAGAACTTTCCAGAACATTCGTCTCTGGGGCGATATGACTGCCCTGGAAAATGTCATGACAGCAACTGATACTCATAAAAAGTCTGGTCTAGTTTCAGGGTTATTTGGTCTACCAATTTCACGGCGCGAAGAAAAGCGCGATAAAGCTAGAGCGCAAGAACTTTTAGATTTCATAGGAATTGGAGAATACGCAGATCGCCTTGCAAAAAACTTGCCTTATGGCGTGCAGAGAAGACTTGAGATTGCAAGAGCAATGGGAGCAGAGCCAAAATTGCTTCTCCTTGATGAGCCAGCGGCAGGTTTTAACCCTGCAGAGAAGCTTGAGCTAGCGGCAACAATTAGAAAGATTCGTGATGCTGGATACACAGTTCTTCTCATTGAGCATGATATGTCTCTAGTTATGAAGGTGTCAGATCGAGTTGTAGTTCTAGATTTTGGACAAAAAATTGCTGATGATTCACCACGCAAGGTTCAAGATGATCCAAGAGTCATTGAAGCCTATTTAGGAGTACCTGAAGATGCGTCTTGAAATTAATGACCTTCGCGTTGCCTATGGAAAAATTGAGGCAGTAAAAGGTATTTCACTTGTAGTAAATCAGGGCGAAATTGTCTCTCTCATTGGAGCCAATGGCGCTGGAAAAACTACGCTTCTTAAAACTATTTCAGGGCTATTAAATCCAACCTCAGGGACTATCACCTACGATGGTGAAGATATTTTGAAATATAAGGCGCATCAGAGGGTTTCACTTGGAATATCTCAAGCACCAGAAGGTCGTGGAATTTTTCCTGGGATGAGTGTTCTTGAAAACCTTGAACTTGGTAAATACCACCTTAAGATGAAGAAGTCTGAGATTGCAGAGGATTTAGCAACGGTTTATGAACTATTTCCTCGCCTCAAAGAGAGATCAACTCAGGCCGGAGGAACTCTCTCAGGTGGTGAGCAGCAGATGCTTTCTATTGGACGAGCGCTAATGTCCAAACCAAAAATATTGCTCCTTGATGAGCCATCAATGGGACTTGCCCCACAGATGATTGCCAATATTTTCCGCATCATTACGCAGATTAATAAAATCGGAGTAACAATTCTTCTAGTTGAGCAAAACGCACAGCAAGCGCTTCAGCGCTCTGATCGGGCCTATGTATTAGAAGTTGGAAATATAACCAAGGAAGCCAAGGGTAAGGATCTATTAAACGATCCTCATGTTAAATCTGCTTATCTTGGAACTGGAGCGGGCGAACTAGATTAACTAGCGCTTAGCAAGAATAAGGCAGGTAATTCTTGCAGTGCAGGTCTTCTCACCCTTATCGTTTGTAATCTCTACGTTATAGGTGCAGAGAGTTTTTCCAAGGGTTACCGCTGTTGCAACTGCAGTTACATATCCCTCTGTTGCGCTCTTATGATGGCTAGCACTGATCTCAATACCAACAATTTTTCTGGAAGGCCCTGCATGTAGATGGGTTCCAACCGAGCCTAAACTTTCAGCTAGAACAACATTTGCTCCGCCATGAAGCAGGCCAAATGGTTGTGTATTTCCCTCAACCGGCATTCTGCCAACTAGGCGCTGCGGGCTAGCTTCAGTGATTTCAATTCCCATCTTCTTATCTAGGGCCCCGCGGCCACGATCATTTAATATCTCATTGAAGTCTGTCATGTGGGCAATTGTATGTGGCAATGCCTAAGATTAAGTGCGATGAAGAAGAAGTTGCTCATACTCGATGGCCATTCAATGGCCTTTAGAGCTTTCTATGCCCTGCCAGTTGAGAACTTCGCAACCTCTGCCGGTCAACCCACAAATGCAATCTATGGTTTTGCCTCGATGCTGATAAATCTAATCAGAGATGAGAAGCCGACTCACATTGCAACTGCATTTGATGTATCACGCAAGACCTTTAGATCAGAGAAGTTTCCAGAATATAAAGCAAATAGAGCAGCAACTCCTGAGGAGTTTCGCTCTCAGGTTTCCTATATCAATGAGCTCCTAGATGCCTTTGCGATTCCACACTTTGAACTTGAGGGTTTTGAGGCTGATGATGTAATCGCAACTTTCGTGAAGCACTTTAGCGATGAGGCAGAGATATATATCTGCTCTGGAGATCGTGATTCATTTCAATTAGTTGGTGATCAAGTAACTGTTCTCTATCCTAAAAAAGGCGTTACCGAGCTAGCAAGAATGACACCAAGTGCAGTTTTAGAAAAGTATGGGCTAACACCAAAACAATATCCTGACTTTGCCGCCCTTCGAGGTGATCCAAGTGATAACTTGCCTTCGATTCCCGGGGTCGGTGAGAAGACAGCAACTAAGTGGATTCAGGAGTTTGGCTCTCTTTCAGAGTTAATTGCCAAGGTAGATACCGTTCCAGGTAAAGCAGGCGAGGCGCTACGGACAGCTCTTCCTTCAGTAATTACCAATCGAGAGTTGACTCAGCTAAGAAGTGATTTGCCGCTATCGCCTGATTTAGCAGATCTTTCATGGAGCGGTGTTGAGATTTCAAAGGTGAATCAATTCTTTGAAAAATTAGAGATTAAAGCTCTTAAAGCAAGGGTTGCTCCTTTTGCTAAAGATGGGCAAGTAAAAGAAATTGCTGCGAAAAAGGTGAACGTTCGAGAGGTAAATAGAGTTGAATTTGAAAAAGCGCTCACTTCTAGCACAGGCCTTGTGGGTTTACTTCTTTCGGAGAGTCAGGCAGCAATTTCGGTAGAGCCAGAGGCGGTATTAGTTGCTGAGATTGGCCAGGTAGCAGATGCGATTTCTAGCTTCAAAGGATTTATCTTTCATGGGGCAAAGCAAGCGATCTCTTCCAAGGTCTTAGGCGCGGTAGCTGTTGATACTGAAGTTGCGGCTTATTTAATCAATGCTGGTTCAAGAGAGATTGCACTTAGTGATCTTTTGCAAAAGTATCTTGGTATTGAGCTTGATAACTCACCTGGCGACCTATTCACTTCAGATTGGGATCCAAGTATCACCTGCTATCTTCAAGAGCTCTGGAGAGCGCTTTCAAAAGAACTTGAAGCTATGAGCTGCCTAGATCTATATAACCAAATAGAGATGCCAACAATGCATGTTTTGGCTGCAATGGAGGCAACTGGAATTGCTATAGATAGCAAAGAGATGAAATCACTTCTGGACTTCTTTGGAAAAGAAGAGGCAGAGGCAACCTCGCTTGCTTATAAAGAAGTGGGCCATGAATTCAATGCAGCCTCTCCTAAGCAACTTCAGGTAGTTCTATTCGAAGAGTTAAAGCTTCCTAAAACGAAGAAGATCAAAACTGGCTTTAGCACCGATGCCGAATCTTTAGAGTGGCTCTTTTCAACAACAAAGCATCCAGTTCTAGCATCACTTCTTCGAATTCGCGAAGTTGGAAAGCTAAAAACTGCAGTCGAGGGGCTACTTAACTCAACTAAAGCTGATAGCAGAATCCACACCACTTTCCAGCAGACCACAACTGCAACAGGCCGGCTTTCATCAACAGATCCAAATTTGCAAAATATCCCGATTAGAAGTGATGAGGGGCGAAGAATTAGAAACTGTTTTGTCGCCCAAGATCCTTTTGTCGATCTCTTAACTGCTGATTACAGCCAGATTGAAATGAGAATCATGGCTCATTTATCAGATGACAAGGGACTACTTGAGGCCTTTAGAACAGGGGAGGACTTGCATTCAACTGTTGGCGCACAAGTATTTGATGTACCGGTATCAAAAGTTGATGCAGATATGAGAAGGCAGATCAAAGCTATGTCTTATGGCCTGGCCTATGGCCTATCTTCATATGGCCTTGCAAATCAATTAGATATCTCACCAACTGATGCCAGCATTTTGATGAGTAAGTACTTTGAGAGATTTGGTGGCATTCAAGATTATTTGAAAGAAGTTGTAAAGATTGCGCGAGAAAAAGGATATACCGAAACAATTCTTGGCAGAAGACGTTATCTACCTGATCTAAACCATGAGAATCGTGGTAGGCGAGAGATGGCTGAGCGTATGGCCCTTAATGCGCCTATTCAAGGATCTGCTGCAGACATAATTAAAGTTGCGATGCTAAATGTTGAAAGAGCTATGAGGAGTGAGAATTTATCTTCAAGGCTATTACTTCAAGTCCATGATGAATTAATCTTTGAAATTGCCAAGGGCGAGCATGAGGTCATGGAAGCTTTGGTAAGAAAGCAGATGGGAAGCGCTTTTGAGCTAAAGGCGCCGCTTGATGTCAATATTGGCTTTGGAAAGAGTTGGGATTTAGCAGCCCATTAGCCTCAAATTGACCGATAAGCGCATGAGAAAGTAGATTTACGCCCCTCGCTTAAGGTTCCTGTGCATCCTCGGACGTAGTAGGAAGCGCCCCTTTGCTAGTAGAAAATCTACAAGTAGATGGAGTCGGACTTTGCGCGTGCCCTACTAGAAAAATTCCCCACGGAGTACCTTGTCAACTCAAATAACGCTCAACGATATTGGAAATGCAGAAGATTTTCTCGCCGCAATTGAAGGCACAATAAAGAATTTTAATGATGGAGATCTAGTCTCTGGCGTCATTGTCCAGGTAGATCGCGACGAAGTCCTACTTGATATTGGTTATAAAACCGAAGGTGTAATTCCAGCTAGAGAGCTCTCGATCCGCCACGACCTTGATCCAAGCGAATTGGTCAAAGTTGGAGATCGCGTTGAAGCGCTAGTTCTGCAGAAGGAAGATAAAGAAGGTCGCTTAATACTTTCTAAGAAGCGCGCACAGTATGAAAAAGCCTGGACTGATATTGAAGGCAAGAAAGAGCGCGATGAAGTTGTTACAGGTACGGTAATTGAAGTTGTTAAGGGCGGATTAATTGTTGATATTGGCCTTAGAGGATTCCTTCCAGCATCGCTAGTTGAGATGCGCCGCGTTAGAGATCTCTCGCCATATATCGGAAAAGAAATTGAAGCTCGCATTATTGAACTTGATAAGAACCGTAACAACGTAGTTCTCTCACGTAGAGCATTTTTGGAACAGAGCCAATCTGAATCCCGTACTACATTCCTTAATCAGTTAATTAAGGGTCAAGTGCGTGAGGGTGTTGTTTCATCAATAGTTAACTTCGGCGCTTTCGTAGACCTTGGCGGAGTAGATGGCCTTGTCCACGTCTCAGAGCTCTCATGGAAACATATCGATCATCCAGGTGAAGTTGTTGCCGTTGGCGATGAGGTTACTGTTGAAGTACTTGAAGTTGATTTTGAGCGTGAGAGAGTTTCACTTTCTCTCAAAGCAACTCAGGAAGATCCTTGGCAGGCATTTGCTCGAACCCACACTATTAATCAAGTAGTGCCAGGTGAGGTTACTAAGCTAGTTCCATTCGGCGCCTTTATAAAGGTATTTGATGGAATTGAAGGCCTAGTTCACATCTCAGAGCTGGCAGAGCGCCATGTTGAAATTCCAGAGCAGGTAGTTCAAGTTGGAGATTCTCTCTTTGTAAAGATCATTGATATCGATCTAGAGCGTCGCCGCATCTCGCTTTCACTTAAGCAAGCTAATGAAGGACAAGATGTTGCAGTTGAAGCTTTTGATCCAACTCAATATGGAATGCCAGCGCGCTATGATGAAAATGGAAACTTTATTTATCCTGAAGGCTTTGAAGCTTCAACGCAGGAGTGGCAGCCAGGATATGAAACACAGCGCGAAGAGTGGGAGCGTCAATATGCTGAAGCTCAAACTAGATTCTTAGCTCATAAGAAGCAGAAGGCAGAGGCTCAAGCAGCCGATGCTGCAGCTGCCTCAGTTGCTACCCCTGAAGCAGAGTAAATCTGCCTCGCTTTAAATCACTGGGCCCTACTTCATAGGGCCCAGTTTTATTTTTCTAGATAGGCTGAAGCAGTGTTAAGAGTTGCGCTAACTGGCGGCATCGGATCGGGCAAGAGCCTGGTTGGTGAGATTTTAGAAGAGCTAGGCGCCTTAGTTATAGATTCTGATCAATTAGCCCGTGAAGTTATTGAACGGGGAAGCCCAGGATATGAAGAAGTTATTACTGCTTTTGGCGACTCAATTTTAAGTGAAGGGCAGATAGATCGAGCAAAATTGGCAGCAGTTGTCTTTAAAGAAAAGGATTTACGAAAGAAGTTAGAGTCAATAATTCATCCACTCGTTCGAGAGGCCGCTGAAAAGCTTGCAAAGAATTTGCCGAGTGGGGCGATTTTAGTCAACCAGATTCCTTTGCTAGTTGAAAGTGATGGCGCAAAGAGATTTGATTATGTTGTAACAGTCTCTGCAGATGAGGATATAAGACGAGAGCGGCTACGGCTGCGAGGTTTGAAAGATTATGAAATCACAGAGCGAATGGCAGCTCAGGTAGCAGACTTAGATCGGGAGAAAATAGCTAACTACATCCTTAGAAATGATGGCAGCATCGATGAACTAACTAGGGCTGTGGAGGAGTTAATGGCCGTTGAGCTTCTACCTAGAGCTCAGAGGCAGGGCCTGTAATATGGCAAGGGCGGTCACATCAACACCAAGGGCTGATAAGGCCTTTGAAGTAATAAGTGATTTCAAGCCAGCGGGTGATCAACCAGATGCAATTGCTGACCTTACTCGCAGAATAAATAGTGGTGAGACAGATGTCGTTTTACTTGGAGCTACTGGAACTGGAAAGTCTGCAACTACCGCTTGGCTAATTGAAGCAGTTCAAAGGCCAACCTTAGTTCTTGCGCCAAATAAAACTCTTGCAGCACAGCTTGCAAATGAGTTTAAAGAGCTTATGCCTAATAACGCTATTGAATACTTTGTCTCTTATTATGATTATTACCAACCCGAGGCATATGTTCCCCAGACTGATACATTTATAGAGAAAGACTCCTCAGTAAATTCTGAAGTTGAGCGCCTTCGCTACTCTGCCACCTACTCCCTTTTAACTAGGCGCGATGTGATTGTTGTTGCCTCGGTTTCATGTATATACGGCCTTGGTACTCCGCAGGAATATATCGATCGAATGATTACTTTAGCCGTGGGAGATAAAATCGATAGAAACGTTTTACTTAGGCGCTTTGTAGATATCCAATATAAACGAAACGATATGGCATTTGAAAGGGGAACCTTTAGAGTTCGCGGCGATACGGTAGAGATTATTCCAGTCTATGAAGAGCTTGCTACAAGAATTGAATTCTTTGGTGATGAAATTGAACGCTTAACCACTTTGCATCCATTAACTGGCGAGATTGTTAGCGATGTTAAGGAAGTCTTTATATTTCCTGCTACTCACTACTCAGCAGGACCTGAGACGATGAAGCGGGCTATTGCCAATATTGAAGCTGAGCTAGATATTCGCCTTAAGGAGTTAGAGAAAGCTAATAAGCTGCTTGAAGCCCAACGCCTTAGAATGCGAACCACATTTGATATTGAAATGATGCTTCAGCTTGGCTTCTGCTCAGGAATTGAGAATTACTCTAGGCATATAGATTTTCGAGAGCCAGGTTCTGCCCCTAACTGCCTACTTGATTACTTTCCAGATGATTTCCTCTGTGTAATTGATGAATCTCATATTACTGTTCCACAGATTGGAGCTATGTATGAAGGCGATGCATCAAGAAAGAGAACTCTGGTGGAACATGGGTTTCGCTTGCCAAGCGCTCTTGATAACCGTCCTTTAAGGTTTGCCGAATTTCTAGAGCGAACCCCACAGAAGGTTTATCTCTCAGCAACCCCTGGCCCCTATGAGATGGAGAAAACTGGGGGAGTATTTGTTGAGCAGGTCATCAGGCCAACAGGACTAGTTGATCCCAAGATAGTTTTAAAACCAATAAAGAATCAAATTGATGACTTAATGTCAGAAATTAAGATAAGAGCTGATAAGAATGAGCGGGTATTAGTCACAACTTTAACCAAGAAGATGGCGGAGGATTTAACAGATTTCTTCACAGATGCTGGAATAAGGGTTAGATATTTGCACTCAGAGGTTGATACTTTGCGAAGAGTAGAACTCCTTAGAGAATTAAGGCTAGGTGAATACGATGTTCTAATCGGAATCAACTTGCTACGCGAAGGTTTAGACCTTCCTGAAGTATCACTTGTTGCAATTCTTGATGCTGATAAAGAGGGATTTCTGCGCTCAACTCGCTCACTTATTCAAACTATTGGACGCGCTGCCCGAAATGTTTCAGGTGAGGTTCATATGTATGCCGACAAAATCACTGATTCAATGAGTAGGGCTATTGATGAAACTAATCGCAGAAGAGCTAAGCAGGTGGCCTATAACCTTGCAGCAGGGCTTGATCCTCAACCCCTTCGTAAAAAGATTGCAGATATCACCGATTTAATCGCTGAGGAGAGCGATGACACCAACGCTTTGCTTGCTGGAAATAAGAAGCGCGGAATGACTCAGACTCCAGTTGGCGTGCATGCCAAATCACTCGTAGCCTTACCACTTGCCGAGTTACTGGGCCTAATCGATTCTCTAACCGAGCAGATGAGAAATGCTGCATCTGAACTGCAATTTGAACTTGCAGCTCGTCTGCGAGATGAGATTAAAGAGTTAAAGAGGGAGCTTCGAGCAATGCAGGAAGGAGGTATGTGATGAGCGTAGATCGCTTAATAGTTCGTGGTGCAAGAGAGCACAATCTAAAGAATGTCTCACTTGATCTTCCGAGAAATGCCATGATTGTATTTACTGGTCTCTCTGGTTCTGGAAAGTCATCGCTTGCCTTTGACACAATTTTTGCTGAAGGCCAGAGGCGCTATGTCGAGTCACTATCTGCCTATGCCCGCCAATTCTTAGGACAGATGGATAAGCCAGATGTGGACTTCATAGAGGGGCTATCTCCAGCTGTCTCTATTGATCAAAAATCAACAAATCGAAACCCGAGATCAACAGTTGGAACTATTACTGAAGTTTATGACTACCTCCGCCTGCTATTTGCTAGAGCTGGAAAGCCACACTGTCCAAAATGTGGAAAAGAGATTGCAAAACAGACTCCGCAAAATATTGTTGACCAAATTCTAGAGCTTCCAGCAGAGACTAAGTTTCAAGTTTTAGCGCCAGTTATTAGAGCGCGTAAGGGGGAGTTTGTTGATCTCTTCAAAGACTTTATTGCCCAGGGATACTCCAGAGTTAGAGTTGATGGAACAACAGTTGCCTTAACTGATGTTCCAAAGCTTAAGAAGCAAGAGAAGCACACCATTGAAGTTGTAATCGACCGTTTAACTGCAAAGCCTGAAGGAAAACAGCGACTTACTGATTCAATTGAAACAGCGTTAAAACTAGCTAATGGTCTTGTTGTTCTAGATTTTGTTGATGCAAAAGGCGCAGATAAAGAGCGAACCTATAGCGAGCTTCTTGCTTGCCATGATTGCGGCCTCTCTTTCCAAGAAATGGAGCCAAGGTCTTTCTCCTTTAATTCACCATTTGGGGCCTGCGCTGAATGCTCTGGAATAGGCTCAAAACTTGAAGTTGATGAAGAGCTTGTTATCCCAGATGACTCCATCTCTATAAATGACGGAGCAATAGCTCCTTGGTCTGGAGGGCAATCTTCAGATTATTTTCTAAATTTACTTGAAGCCCTAGCAGCTGATGTTAAGTTCTCGCTCAATACTTCCTGGAGCAAGCTCTCTGTCAAAGCTAAAGATGCGATATTAAATGGCTATGAGTATGAGGTTCATGTTAAATATAAGAACCGCTATGGAAGAGTGAGAAATTACTCAACTGGCTTTGAGGGGGTAATTCCCTTTGTTCAGCGCCGCCATTCAGAAACGGATAGTGATTACAGCAGAGAAAAATATGAAGCATATATGCGCCAGATCCCATGTCCTGCTTGCAAGGGTGCTCGTCTAAAGCCAGAGGTACTAGCCGTTACTTTAGGTAGTAAAAACATTGCAGAAATATGCGAGCTATCAATTGAGGATTGTGCTAAGTTTCTAAAAGCTTTAAAACTTGCCTCGCGCGAAGCTAAGATCGCAGAGCGCGTAATGAAGGAAGTGCATGCTCGGCTTGGCTTCTTACTTGATGTTGGACTTGAATACTTGACTCTAGCAAGGCCTGCGGCGACGCTCTCTGGAGGTGAGGCGCAGAGAATTCGCCTTGCAACTCAGATTGGCTCCGGTTTAGTTGGCGTTCTATATGTTCTAGATGAACCAAGCATCGGTCTTCATCAAAGAGATAACAAGCGTTTGATTGAAACCCTGACACACCTGAGAGACCTTGGAAATACCTTAATTGTTGTCGAGCATGATGAAGAGACGATTAGAACAGCTGATTGGATAGTTGATATAGGCCCAGGAGCGGGCGAGCATGGTGGAGAGATAGTTGTTTCAGGGGATTATCAAGCTTTAATTGATTCAAAGAGATCGATAACTGGAGCATATATTTCAGGTCGATCAAAAATAGATATTCCTAAGAAGAGACGAGCGATTAACGCCAAGAGAGTTTTGACCATCAAAGAAGCGAGAGAAAATAATTTACGAAACGTTGATGTAACTATTCCGCTTGGAGTCTTTGTTGCTGTGACAGGAGTGAGCGGTTCTGGAAAATCCACTCTGGTAAACGACATTCTCTATTCAGTCCTTGCAAATAAGCTAAATGGCGCTCGAATAGTTCCAGGTCGCCATAGAAGTATTACTGGTATCGATCAACTCGATAAAGTCGTTCACGTAGATCAATCACCGATTGGTAGAACTCCGCGTTCAAACCCAGCTACCTATACCGGAGTCTTTGACAAGATTAGGGCGCTCTTTTCCGAAACAAGTGAGGCAAAGGTGCGCGGCTATCAACAGGGGCGCTTCTCATTTAACGTAAAGGGCGGAAGATGTGAGAACTGCTCTGGCGATGGAACTATTACAATCGAGATGAACTTCTTGCCTGATGTGTATGTGCCTTGCGAAGTCTGCCATGGCGCAAGATATAACAGAGAGACTCTCGAGGTTCACTACAAGGGTAAGACAATTGCTGAAGTTCTTGATATGCCAATCGAGAAGGCTCAAGATTTCTTTGAATCAATTCCTGCTATTCATCGCTATCTAAAGACGCTCTGTGATGTGGGCCTTGGCTATGTTCGTCTTGGTCAATCCGCTCCAACCCTTTCTGGAGGAGAGGCGCAGAGAGTAAAGCTTTCAACAGAACTTCAACGCCGATCTACGGGGCGAACAATATATGTCCTTGATGAACCAACAACTGGGCTTCACTTTGAAGATGTAAGGAAACTTCTTGGCGTGCTTCAAAGACTTGTTGATACTGGAAATACTGTTGTTGTTATTGAACATAATATGGATGTTATTAAGTGCGCAGATTGGATTATTGACCTAGGGCCGGAGGGCGGATCTGGGGGAGGAAGCATCGTTGCTGAAGGAGTTCCAGAGGCAATTGCAAAGGTTTCCGCTAGCTACACCGGAAAGTTCCTCCGCGAAACTCTAAAGAAGTAGCTATGGTAGATCCTGCTTCATACCGCCCAGAGAATGTTCCTGATGAACCTGGGGTCTATCGCTTCTTCAATGAAAAAGATGAAGTTATCTATGTAGGAAAAGCCAGGTCATTGAAGAATCGGATTAGCTCCTACTTTCAAAAAAATGTTGGCGAGAAAACTTATCGAATGATTCATGCTGCAAATAGAGTTGATTGGACTCTAGTAAGAAGTGAGGTTGAGGCGCTTCAATTAGAATTTACCTGGATTAAAGAGGAGAACCCTGCCTTTAATGTGCAATTCAAAGATGATAAGAGCTATCCATATCTAGCTCTTACTATGGATGAGAAATATCCACGGCTACTTATAACCAGAAGAGCGAAACAGAAGGGCGTTACCTACTTTGGCCCCTTTACCCATGCCTGGGCGCTTCGCTCAACCTTTGATGTTCTTCTAAAGCTCTTTCCAGTTAGGTCATGTTCAAATAGCAACTTTGAGAGAGCTCAGAGAGCAAAGCGTCCCTGTTTACTAGGAGATATTGGTAAATGCGCCGCTCCATGTGTAGATCGAATTACCGAGAGCGATCACCGAATCCTTGCTAAGAGGCTAGGTGACTTCATCTCTGATGGTTCAGCTGATATTACTCAAGCCCTGCGAGATCAGATGTCTGAGGCTGCAAGAGCAGAAGAATTTGAAAGAGCTGGAAAATTGCGAGATCAACTAGAGGCGCTAGAGCGCGCTAGTGAATCAACTGATAGCGCTCTCTCTGATTCCATCTTCTCTGACTTCATAGCTATTCATCAAGATATTACCCATGCTGCTATCTCTATTTTTAGAGTTAGGGCTGGGCGCGTTATTAGTTCGCGCTCCTGGATGATTGATTTAGCAAACCTTCCAGAGGAGTCCTCGCTGCTTGAGGCTTGTATCAATCGGGTCTATCAAGATTTTGAAATTGGTAAGGAGATATTAGTAAATCAAGATATCGATGGAAGCGCTCTTGCCGAGTATCTCTCTGAGAGAGCTGGTTATAAAGTTGCTATTAAGAGGCCAGAGCGCGGCGAGAAGAGTGAGATCTTAGATATGGTTAAGCGAAATGCTAACCAAGCCTTAATTCAATTTCTAGGTAAGCGAGCAAATGATGCTGGTGTGAGTGGGCGAGCGCTGGAGGATTTAGCAAGCGCGCTTAATCTGGAAGAGCTTCCATTAAGGATTGAATGCTTTGATATTTCCAATATTCAAGGAACCTCTGTTGTTGCCTCAATGGTTGTATTTGAAGATGGACAGGCGAAGAAGAGCGAGTATCGTCGCTTTGGAATCGATGATAAAGAGAAGTTTGATGACACAAGGGCGATGCATCATGTTATTACTAGGCGCTTTAAGAGATATCTAGCCGAGAAGGATTTGGATTTAACTGAGATTGAGCTAAGTGGAGGGGCAAGACCTAAGTTTGCCTATCCACCACAACTGGTAATAGTCGATGGCGGAAAAGGACAGGTTAATGCTGCTGCCAGGGCCTTTGCTGAACTTGGAATTACAGATATTGCCTTAGTAGGACTTGCAAAAAGACTTGAAGAGATCTGGTTTGCCGACCAGAGCTATCCAGTAGTCCTTGATCGACATAGTGAGGCTCTCTATTTAGTGCAGAGAATTCGCGATGAAGCCCATAGATTTGCAGTAACTTTCCATCGTTCAAAGCGATCTAAATTAATGCTGGAATCACTCCTTGATGAGATTGCCAATCTAGGTGAGGTTAGACGAGCCGTGTTATTAGAAAACTTTGGATCAATTGCAGCTCTGAGTAAGGCAAGCCTCGAGGAGATAGCAGCCCTTCCAGGAATTGGGCCAAAGAGCGCTGAAAGTATTGTCACTGGCCTTGCTAATTCAGCTTCTGGCTACTTCGTTGATACCTCAACTGGTGAAATAATTGAGCGTTCTTGACAGCCCTAGGATGATGTAGACATGGGACGCGAAATAGTAGTTATAACCGGAATGAGCGGGGCAGGTCGCTCAACGGTTGCCCATGCCATGGAAGATCACGGCTGGTATGTAATAGATAATTTGCCACCTTCTCTATTAATTCCGCTCTTTGACTTAACCCAGAGCAGTGATGATTCAATTGCAGTAGTTATTGATGTAAGGGGAAGACAATTCTTTGATGATTTGAATCAAACTCTAGCCGAGTTAGCTGAGCGGGGTATATCTAGAAAAATTATCTTTGTTGATGCTGCAGATGATGTATTAGTTAGAAGATTTGAATCATCCAGGCGCCCGCATCCCCTTCAGGGAAGCGATCGAATTGTTGATGGAATTGAAAAAGAGCGACAGCGCTTGAGAGAACTTCGATCAGGAGCAGATCTTGTAGTTGATTCATCTCAATTAAATGTTCATCAGCTAGAGAAGAAGATAGCTGAGCTCTTCTCGGTAGATCCCTCAGCCTCATTAAAGGTCAATGTTCTATCCTTTGGATATAAGTTCGGTCTTCCAGTGGATGCAGATTTGGTTATGGATTGTCGCTTTATTCCAAACCCGCATTGGAATCCAGAGTTAAGGGAAATGAATGGCCTTGATAAGCAAGTTAGTGAGGCAGTCCTTAACGCCGAGAGCGTTGGAGAATTCTTAGAAAAATACCTATCGCTATTTAATAGCCTAGGACAGGGATATTTAAGAGAGGGCAAGAAATATATAACTCTTGCAATTGGTTGCACTGGAGGAAAACATAGAAGCGTAGCGGTTGCTGAAGAGCTTGCACGAAGAATTAATGGCAGCGCAATTGATGCTGAACATAGCGTCTCTGCTCATGCTATTCATAGAGATTTAGGTAGGGAGCGTTGAGTAGCCCCAAGGTTGTTGCACTTGGCGGTGGCCATGGCCTTGCTGCCACCTTATCTGCTTTAAGGAAAATAACTAATGAGTTAACTGCAATTGTTACTGTGGCAGATAACGGTGGATCAAGTGGACGGCTAAGAAGAGAATTCAACTCACTGCCTCCAGGAGATTTGAGAATGGCACTTGCTGCGCTCTGTTCAGATGATGAGTGGGGCAGAAGTTGGGCAGAGATTATGCAATATCGCTTCACCTCCAAGGGCGAGCTAGATGGACATGCGCTTGGTAATTTACTATTAACTGCTTTATGGGATAGCGAGAGCGATCCAGTTAAAGGATTAGATAAAGTCGGTGCGCTGCTGAAAGTTGTGGGGCGAGTGCTTCCAATGGCTTTAGAGCCACTTGATATTGAAGGAGTATTTAAGACTTGGCAAGGAACTCATTTAATTAAAGGACAACAAGAGGTGGCTCTTGGAAAAGGAGCTCTTGAGGATTTAAGGCTAATTCCTAATGATCCAACGCCAACTACTCAAGGAGTAGATGCAATTGCTAAGGCAGACTTTATTACCTTAGGTCCAGGATCTTGGTTTTCCAGCGTTATGCCACATCTTCTTGTAGCCAAACAACGTCAGGCGCTGGAGAGTTCAAAGGCGAAGAAAGTGATAATTCTTAATCTTGATGCAATCCCCAATGTCACAGGGGATGAATTGGCTGGCAGCTCTCCGGCAGATCACTTGCGAATTCTTAGAAAATTTGCCCCAGAATTAAAGTGTGATGTTGCTCTACTAGATAGCTCAATTGCCGCTCGTTCCGAGCTATTAATAGAGCTAGAGGGCCTTGCTGAGGCGATGGGTGGAAGGGTATTTGTCGCAGATCTTGCATCTCACCCAGGGAGCAATCATCATGATACTGAAAAATTATTTTTGACTTTGAGCCACATTTTTCAAGCCGAGATGCTTAGATAACCCACATGGCAATGACTGCAGCGGTTAAGGATGAGTTAAGCCGTCTTTCTATCTCAAAGCCTTGCTGTCGAAAGGCAGAGGTTTCAGCGATCTTGCGCTTTGCAGGAGGGCTACATATCTCAGCGGGAAAGATAATGGTTGAAATTGAACTCGATACCGCCCAAGCCGCAAGAAGGATAAGAAAAGATATCGCCGATATCTATGGTCATGATTCAGATTTAGCTGTAATTAGCGCTGGAGGTTTAAGAAAAGGAAGTCGTTACTTAGTTAGAGTTATTAAAGATGGCGATAACTTAGCAAGACAGACTGGACTTGTTGATTCACATGGACGTCCAGTGAGAGGGTTGCCGCCACAAGTTGTCTCTGCTGGAATTTGTTGCGCAGAAGCTGCTTGGCGCGGAGCATTTCTTGCTCATGGCTCATTGACAGAGCCTGGAAGATCATCGGCCCTTGAAATTACCTGTCCAGGACCTGAAGCTGCACTCGCCTTAGTTGGCGCGGCTCGCAGAATAACAATTGCTGCAAAGGCTCGCGAGGTTCGCGGTGTTGATCGAGTTGTGATTAGAGATGGCGATGCAATTGGAGTTTTGTTAACTCGTCTTGGAGCCCATGAGAGCGTTATGGCTTGGGAGGAGCGGCGGATGAGAAGAGAAGTTAGAGCAACTGCAAATCGCCTTGCAAACTTTGATGATGCCAACTTAAGGCGCTCGGCAAGAGCTGCCGTTGCTGCATCTGCAAGAGTTGCAAGAGCGATGGAGATATTAGGAGAAGATATTCCAGATCATCTTCGCGAAGCAGGACAGCTTCGCATTACTCATGGGCAGGCAAGCCTTGAAGAGTTGGGTTCGCTATCAACGCCGCC
>CAKZXY010000076.1 GCA_937883945.1 uncultured Clavibacter sp.
CAGTGGAACTGCTATCGATACGCCAGAGTTTTTGGCAGCTCAAGCTCAAACCGTCTTACAGGCCGGAGCTGTGGGCATCCGCGCCCAAGGAATTGAAAATGTTCGCGCGATAGCAAAGTTGGTAGAGGTTCCAATAATTGGCTTAGTTAAACGCTATGTAGATACATCACCGATCTTTATCACGCCGCTGCTTTCAGATGTCCTTGAATTAGAGCAGGCTGGAGCAGATATCGTGGCCGTTGATGCTACTGAGCGCCTTAGACCAGATGGAATTACCTTTGCCAGATTCATGGAGCAGGTGCGAGCCAAAACAGATATTGCAATCCTTGCAGATGTAGATTCACTTAAAAGCGCTCTATTAGCGCAATCTTTAGGATGTGACGCGGTAGCAACAACGCTTTCTGGGTATACCGAGACTCCTGCACCAGAACTGCCAAATCTAAAACTAGTAAGTGAAATAGCAAATAAAGTTCAGATTCCGATAATTGCTGAAGGTGGTTACCATCGTAGTGAACAGATTGTTCAGGCAATTAAAGCTGGAGCATGGTGTGTATGCCTTGGAACTGCGATTACTAATCCATATCTATTAACTAAGCACTTCTTATCAGGCATTATTGATAATTAGGCTTGAATACTAAATCTAAAGTCATACTTATCCCCTCGCCTAACTGAAACACAATGCTCCATAGTTCTTCCGCGAGAATCAAAGGCAGTTAGTTGAAACATCAAAGAAGGCGTATTTACTACAGCTTTTAGCAAGCTGGCCTGCTCTTTATTGAGAAGTATCGGCGAGACTGCAGAATCTGCTCTAACTACCGCTCTCTCATAGGTACTTTTAAATATCTCATAGAGAGAGCCCTTTAGATCTTGGTCTAATAGACCTGGCGCGTTTTCGCAGGGTATTAAAGACTCTTCAAGGGCAAGTGGAATGTCATCGGCTAAGCGCACTCTAGTTACTTTATAAGCGCTATCACCGATTGCAATCTGCAGTACCTTCGCTAACTCAGTTTTGTTTATTGTCACCCGCTCAGCTTTAATAATCTTGGATGTTGGTTTCATTCCTTTGTCGCTGACTTCTTGCGAGAATGAGACAAAGACTAATCGTTTAGAGACTTTCTCTCCTGCTACATATGTTCCAGAGCCTGGAATTGTATAAATAACTCCATCGTCGGCCAGAACGGCTAGCGCCTGTCTAATTGTCATGATGGAGACGCCA
>CAKZXY010000077.1 GCA_937883945.1 uncultured Clavibacter sp.
GGCAGTTTCAATATTGAGTTTGCCAATTGCATTAGCCTCTTGAATGGTTACATATGCAGTCTTGTTATCTACGGCAGTAACAAACTCTGGTTCGAAATCCTTTGAGACATTGTTTACAACTGATGAGACTGCGATTCCCTTGGCTTTCATCGCCGCCACATTGAATTGATCAAAGCCGGCAAATTTAACAACTGGCGTAGCTGGATTACTTAGATCAACAACTGATACGCCACCGACTGGGTCTGAAGCCTTTGTGTAATCTGTTTCTTCCTTCTCAGGAGTAGCGGGATTGTCTTTTGCGCAGACGAGTGAGGCCTCGATCGCAACAAGTGCTGTGGTGCCATTTGGCGCAAAAGTTACCGCGTCAGGTAATACTCCTAAAATATCTGCTGAACTTAAAACTTTTCCGTTGGTGTCAAAAACTACGATTTTTCCATTTGGAGTAGTTGGGACACCAGTTGCGGAGAATGTTTCAGTAACTAGTACGGCAGCTACTACAACATCTTTTCCGGCGGCAACGCTTGTAACGTCATTTCCATAAGGAGCTAATGAAACCGAGCTAACCTTCTTGGGATTTGCTACATCTGAAATATCAAAAATATCGATTGAGTTCTTAACGCCATTAGTTGCGAAAATTCGCTTTGAGCCGGCGTGGTAGGTAACGATCTCGTGGCTACCCTCGCCATCGCCTGAAGCAATTGCTGAGATCTCGGTGACTTTAACGGTGGCTTCATTAGCCAGTGCTGGAAGTTGCCCAGCTGAAATTAGTGCGGAGGCAGTTAATGCTGTTATTGCAATTAGCGGAAATTTTTTCATCCCGACACCTTGCTTCAGCGTCATCAACATCAAGTAAATGCTTGGCAAACTTCTTATAAACAATTCATTAAAAGCCGGGTGCGCTCTGATCGAAGAGTGCCGTGTCCCTTAACTCTTAATCACCAGGTCGGGGGTTCGAGTCCCTCACCACCCACTTACGACAGTAAGCCCGAGAAAAAGTAAAAAGGACTGAGGCAATTAGGCCCAGTCCTTCCCTCATTTCTAAGCAAATGGAAGTGAGTGGACTAATACAACTTTCCACTCTCCGCCATCTTGGCGAAACGCAACTGTCGTTGGAGCAACAATTGATACGAGGTTGCCTTCATGCATATAACTTTGATGGAGCGTGCATGTCACGATAGACATATCACTTGAGGTGATTACATTGAAGTCAGAGAGTTCAGATTTGATCTCTGAGACCATCCCAGCCAAGGCGTTATAGGCTTCTGCTACTTTTGCCTTGCCGCGTGACCACTTCTGCGTAAGTTCATCAACTTGTTCAATATCGTCAGATAACCTATCGATGACAGACTCTATATCTAGCTTGTCAAAGGCTGCGAATAAATCAATAACTACATTTTTCAAGTCATTACTCATAATTTCCTCCAAATTTTAGATATCTTCTTTAAGCGTGCTCTCCACCTGTGTGTGCAAATGTCTTATTGGTGATCTGCCAACGACCCTCAAGAACTGAAAGCGTGAAGTAGTCAGTAAATGAGAGAGTGCCCCAGAAACCTTCTTCTTTAACTGTCACTACTGCAACGGTTCCATCAATTTGAATATCAGTTATCTCTGCCTTGAGTTGGCCGCCATCTGCTGGGGATTCAACCATCAGAGCAACAAATCCTGCTTTATCGACGTCATAGTCAGTGCCACCCATTGTGCCGAACCAACGTGCACTGGAATGAAACGCTTCGTTTAGCTTGTCTGCATTACCTTTTCCAGCACCTTCGATATAGAGATTAATAAGTCTCGTTACTTCCTGTAGGTCTTTGCTCATTGTGGGTCCTCTCCCTAGTTAGTGAGAATACAACCAGAGGCCATGGAAAATGTAAATCGAAACCTAGTCGCCTAAACCCTCTTAATCACCGGGTCGAGAGTTCTAAATTGATTCAAATTACTCCCCTACAAACTCCACTCATATCCTCGCTCAACCTTTACTACCTTTATTTCATACCAGCTATAGAAGTGGCTCTTTCCTAGCTCTTGAACCTTCATATGCTCTGGGTTCTCGCGCCAGGCCTTGATTGACTCTAAGGTTTCAAAGTAGGCAACTGTCACACCGCTTTGTGTAATGGGATCTCTATGGCTAAAGGAGGAGATAAAGCCAGGGACTTGTTTAACTAGCTCTTGCATTTGCTCTGAGTGATGTTGATAGAGCTGCTCTGAATGCTCAGTTCTAGTAGAGCGGAAGATAACTGCGTACATGGATTTAGGGTAGAGCGTAGGTTGGACTAATAGCAACGCTTGATTACCTGCTTTTGTTAATTTATAGATAACTAAGAGTTCAGTAGTAGCCTCGCTCTATGACTGAGCGGCAGAAATTTGATCTTGTTAAGAAGATTGCAGGCAGTAAGGTTGAAATTCGTCGCTACCACCCATGTGTGATGGCCGATGTAATTGTTGAAGCTCCTTATTCGCAGGCCCCAAGCCTTGGTTTTCGCCCCCTAGTTACTTATATATCCAAAAACAACATCGCAATGACTGCGCCGGTTCTTCAAGAATCAACTGATTTAAGCTCCTGGATAATCTCCTTTGTTATGCCAGCGGAGATGAAGTTGGAAGACCTGCCAAATCCTGAAGGCTCCAAAGTCACATTGCGCACTCTCTCAGAGCAGCTCTGCGCATCACTTGCATTTAGCGGCATTACTACTACAGCCAAAGTCCAAGAGAAGGAAGTAGAGCTTCGCGCAGCCCTTACAAAAGAGGGCCTTACACCAATTGGAGCGCTTCGAATCGCCCGCTTTGATCCGCCTTGGAAACCAGGGATTCTGCGATATAACGAAGTGATTTTAGATATAAAGCCGTAGTAGTAAATTCAGCTTTTACTCTTAATTGTTTTAATTAATCTGCTACTCAGATCTTATAGACCTCTTGAAAAGTTGCAGGAAAGTAATAAAAGTTCTGAAACTTACCGATCTAGGTCATACTTGGGTTATGGAGCTAGTGATTGTGGCAGTTGCCATCCTTGTAATTCTTCTTGTTGCTAAGAATGGCTCAAGTAAGAGGAAGTAAGAGTTCATCTTCTAGCTATTTTTAGATCTATTTAGCCCTAGAAGATAGAGATTTACTTGCCCTCCTGCTAAATATGGATGATATCTAGGGATAGAGATAGGCTTTAACTCTTCTTTTAATCAATATTAATTCTCATCAATTTAGCAAGAGGCGGCAGATAGCTATGGCAGATAGGCAGATTCAGGTTGGACTTCTTGCCTATGGCGCAATCGGTGATGAACATAATCAAGCCATTGCCTCTACTGCGGGTTTAAATACAGTTGCAGTCTGTGATGCTAAAGCAGATCGAATAGCTGCCGCTCTTAAGATCTCACCAAGTGCTAAAAGCTTTAGTGATGCTGATCAGATGCTTGAATCAGGCCTTCTTGATCTAGTGATCATTTCAACTCCCCCAAATACTCACTTCACTTGGGCAAAAAAGGCCTTAGAGCTTGCAATCAATGTAATCGTTGAAAAGCCTATGGCGCTAACTACTAACGAGTGTGATGAGTTAATTGCGCTAGCAAAATCAAAATCACTTCTGCTTAGCGTTTATCAGAACCGGAGATATGACTCAGATTTTCTCACTATGCAAAAAGCTATTAATGATGGCCTAATCGGTGATCTCTTCTATATCGAGAGCTTTGTTGGCGGCTATAAGAAACCCTGCTCGCTCTGGCACTCAGATGTGCTTATCTCAGGAGGAGCTATCTTTGATTGGGGAGCTCACTTTATTGATCAGATAGTGACGCTAATTAGCTCACCAATTGCTCATGTTTCAGGGCTTAATCAGAAGCGCCATTGGCACCACATCACAAATGCTGATCACTCTCAGGTGGTAATTACCTTTGAAGATTCAAAACAGGCGATATTTATCAACTCAGATCTAGCTGCAGCAAGAAAACCTAAGTATTACGCCCTAGGGACAAAGGGGGCCCTTGTTGGTAATTGGAATAGCGCAGCTGGTGATACTCCAGCAGATCTACCAGCAATCATTTCATTGATTAAAGAGGATGGAGAAGTTGAGCTATTAGAGGAGATTAAGGCAGAGCCATATGCCTTTCATCAGGCAGTTGCTGATCAACTCCTAGATGGAGTTGGGCTAGAGATTAAAGCTGAGCAATCAAGAAATGTCGTTGAGATTATGGCAAAGGCTGAGCAGTCAGCTGCATCTAATGCAATTGCGATAAAGCCAGAGCTAATAAAGCTATAGGTAGATAGCGATGAGCGTTAATTGGGGATTTATTGGGGCAGGTGTTGTTGCAACAAAAGCTCTTGCTCCTGCGGTGAGAAGTGCAAGAAATGCCAATTTATATGCTGTTGCTAGTAGAGATATCTCAAGAGCGTTAAACCTTTCACCTAGCTGTGTTTATGATAACTACGATGAGTTAATAAATGATCCAAAAGTAGAGGCTATCTATATCAGCCTTCCCAATAACGTCCATGCTTCAATTGCTAGTAGAGCTCTTATTGCAGGCAAAGCAGTTCTCTGTGAGAAGCCGCTAACTATGAATTATCAAGAAAGTGAAGAGTTAGTAAGAGTTTCTAAGGCAAGTAACTCTCTACTTGTTGAAGCGATCTGGTTTCGCTGGCATCCAAGGCTAATTAAAGCTTGCGAGCAGATTGCAGCGGGAGTAATTGGCGAGATAACTCAGATAGATGCCGCCTTTACCTATGTAAATAACAATAAGGGCAATTATCGCTTTGATCCGGCACTTGGCGGCGGAGCTCTTCTTGATCTTGGCCCTTATCCACTACATCTAATTGCATCGCTCTTTGGAAGTGAGGCAAGAGTTGAGCTCCTTAAGGCTAACCAAGATATTGGCCCAAGCGGAGTTGATCTAGTGACAACTGGCAGTGCGCTTATTAATGGCAGCGTTAGATTCAACTTTAATCTCTCATTTGTTGGGCAGTTAAGCCAGGAGATCACTATCTCTGGAAGTAAGGGAAGTATTAAATTCCTAGAGGGTCAAGCCTTCACCAATTGGAATGAGCCATCAACGCTTTTAGTTAATGATGAGATTTACTCATTTGAAAGCGTTGATGCCTATCAATTGATGGTTGAAGCGGTATCAGATGTCATATTGGGAAAACCTGCCTGGATTCCGCCTCACTCTGAGAGCTTGTTTGTAATGGGCTTAATTGATCAGATAAAAAGGAGTGGCGGTAAGTAGGGCCCCTAAATGTAAGGGCCCTTTACGGTGTCTTTTAAAACACTAACTTCACCAGACTTGAGTAAGTGAAGCTACCGGGGTTTAGTTGGAGGTTCTATCGAATTTCTACTGCGAGTAGTTACTTTTAACAAAAGGCTAGATGGGGATTAGATCGCTCGATTGTTTTGATTTGTCTTGATTACGATTCTATTTTCTTTAAATGCTGCGCGGACTAACTCTGCAGATGTTGGCTTTTGAACAATTACTATTGGG
>CAKZXY010000078.1 GCA_937883945.1 uncultured Clavibacter sp.
AATCAGCAAGGGCTTTATTAACGGTCTCCCTTGATGCGCCGACTAATTGAGCAAGCTCTTCTTGGGTGAGATCATGGTTTACATAGAGGCCTTCTTCTCTCTTCTCACCAAACTTCACACCTAAATCAATTAAAGCTTTAGCAACTCTTCCTGGAACATCAGAAAAGACTAGATCTCCCACAACTTCATTTGTTCTACGTAGCCTGGTTGCAAGTCGGGCAAGTAGTTGAAGGCTCACTTCAGGATGCTCTCTGACCCAAGGAATCACTTTCTCTTGGCCAAGTGCTAATACTTTGGAATCAGTGACAGCAATTGCACTTGCTGTTCTTGGCCCTGAGTCAAAGAGTGATAGCTCACCAAACATATCTCCAGGACCTAGAATCATTAGAAGATTTTCTCGTCCATCACTTGCCTTAGTTCCAAGTTTTACTTTTCCACTAGAGACGATGTAGAGATGGTCTCCATCATCACCCTCTCTAAAGAGAACCTGTCCTTTGCGCAGTTTTACTAGGTTCATCGAGGCTCGAAGTGTTGAGGCGGCGGCTTCATCAAGACCAGAAAAAAGAGGTGTTTTACGAACTATTACTTCATCGACTTGATCATTTAAGCGGGGAGCCATGAGTCCACCTTACTATCTAGTGAAAAAGGTTCCAATTCGAGCTATTTTAACCACTATGCGCGAGAGCATTGCAGCAAAGAAGAAGAGAGCTGGCGCTATCTATAGAGTTTTATCTAAAAGCTATCCAGATGTGAAGTGTGAATTAGATTTTAAAAATCCACTACAACTATTAATCGCTACCGTCTTATCAGCGCAATGCACCGATAAGCGAGTTAACTCAGTAACCCCAGCTCTTTTTAAGAAATATAACAAGGTTGAAGACTTTGCTGGAGCAAATTTAAGCGAGCTTCAGAGAATCATTAAATCAACCGGCTTCTTTCGCGCCAAAGCACGGAGCATTAAGGGCCTTACAAATAAAATTGTTAAAGATTACAAAGGCCAAGTTCCAGAGACTTTAGATGAGTTAGTAACTCTTCCTGGGGTAGGAAGAAAGACAGCCAATGTTGTTCTAGGCCATGCCTTTAATACCCCAGGGCTCACAGTTGATACCCACTTTGGCCGCTTGGTGAGAAGGTTTGGCTGGAGCAAAGAGATGGATCCTGTGAAGGTGGAATTTGCCATTATGGAACTCATCCCTGAAAAAGAGTGGACCAATCTCTCCCAGCGCTTAATCTGGCATGGCAGGCGGGTATGTCACTCTCGGAAACCAGCTTGTGGGGCCTGCGCACTGGCTAAGTTATGCCCTAGTTATGGAATTGGCGAGGTAGATTCGGTGAGAGCAAAAGAGTTACTCAAGAGCGATAAGGATTTCAGATGAGAATATGGCTAGTTCTCTTATCTCTTTTACTAACATCTTGTTCAACTCAGAGCGATAAGAGCGCAACTCCTGTCGACTCACTTGCGCCATGTTCTTCCATAAAAACTAGCACTTCAGAAAATGATGGAATGCTCCTTGAATGCCTTGATAGCGATGATGAGATTTCAATTAAATCTATTGCAGGACCTGCTGTTATCTCAGTCTGGGCCAGCTGGTGCACAAATTGCGCAGCGCAGCGGAAGAATTTTATAAAGCTGCATGATGAGGCAGGGGATTTATTGCAAGTGGTGGGGGTAGATGTTGAAGAGCGCTCAAAGAGTATTGGCTATAACCACGCCCTTGAAAATGGTTTAGCTTTCCCGCAGCTCTATGATCCTGATGGCAGGTCAACTAATTACTTTGGCCCAGGAGTTCCGATAACACAATTCATAAATAAAGAGGGAGTTTTAACCTTCCAGAAAGTTGGACCAATTTTTACCTATGAAGAGATGCAAGAACTAGTAAAAGAGTATTTAGAGATAGATATTGGATGATTTTAGATATTGCGCTAGTTGTTATTGCTCTCATTGCAATTGCAACTGGTTATAACAAGGGAGCGCTCGCCACACTTCTATCGATTCTTGGATACTTTGGCGGCGGTGTTGCAGGCTTTGCACTTGCTAATTGGTATAGCGCTGAGTGGAAGGGTCTTACTGCAATAATCTTTCTCCATCTCTTTGCCATATTTGCCGGAGCAAATTTAGGGCGTTGGATTCTAGAAAAGAGTGGGATTGGAATACATAAAAAGATTCTCTTTGGACCCTTTAAATTCATTAACTCCATCCTTGGAGCAGCTCTATCACTTGCTCAAGTAGCGCTGATTGCCTATGTGGTAATTACTTTAATTAAATATCTGCCCTGGCAACTACCAGATTCAATTATTGGTAGCAGTGATATCTATAGAGAAATTGCTGACTTTAATCTTCTTTCGTTCCAGATTTCAGACCTTCTGAAATCAACTTCATTACGTTGGGATCAGCTAAGGTCGTAGCATCACCAACTGCTCTATTTTCAGCTACATCTTGAAGCAGGCGGCGCATAATCTTTCCGCTTCTAGTCTTTGGAAGCTCTAAAACAACCATAATCTGGCGCGGTTTAGCAATTGCACCAATTTCTTTAGTCACATGGCTCTTTAAGCTCTGCTCTAGATCTTTATCAGCTGCAACTCCGCCTCGAAGAATTACAAAGGCAACTATTGCCTGGCCAGTAATTTCATCCTTTGCTCCAACAACTGCTGCTTCAGCAATTGATGGATGTGAAACTAGAGCTGATTCAACCTCTGTTGTTGAGATTCGATGTCCTGAAACATTCATAACATCATCCACGCGTCCAAGGAGCCAGAGCGCTCCATCGCTATCTAGCTTTGCGCCATCTCCTGCAAAATAGAGCCCATCAAATCTTGACCAGTAAGTCTGTTTATATCGCTCTGGCTCTCCCCAGATCCCGCGCAGCATTGATGGCCAAGGTCTATCAATTACTAGATATCCACCGCCGCCATTACCAACTTCTTTTGCTTCGTTATCAATAACTTTTACGCTAATTCCAGGAAGGGCTCTCATAGCTGATCCTGGTTTTGTTGCAGTTACTCCAGGAAGAGGAGAGATCATGATGGCGCCAGTCTCTGTCTGCCACCAGGTATCAACGATTGGGCAGTTATCTGAGCCAATTACTTTTCGATACCAGATCCATGACTCTGGATTTATTGGCTCTCCAACAGAGCCAAGAAGTCTTAAGGATTTTAAGTTAAATTTATTTGGATGCTCATCTCCCCACTTCATCCAAGTTCTAATCAGATTTGGCGCGGTATAGAGGATCGTCACTTTATATTTTTCAATGATTTCAAAGATTCGCCCCTTATGTGGGGTATCTGGGGTTCCTTCATAGATAACTTGCGTTGCGCCATTAATTAGCGGTCCATAGACCACATAAGAATGGCCGGTAATCCAGCCAACATCTGCTGTGCACCAATAGATATCTTTCTCAGGCTTTAGATCAAAAACCACTCTATGAGTAAAGGCGGCCTGGGTGAGATATCCCCCGGTGGTATGGGCAATGCCTTTAGGTTTTGCAGTAGTTCCTGAGGTGTAGAGAATAAAGAGCGGATGCTCGCTATCAAAAGCCTCGGCTTCATGCTCACTACTTTGTTTATCAACTAACTCATGCCACCAGATATCTCTTGTCGTAAAAGAAACCTCTTGCCCGGTTCTTCTTACAACTAAAACGTTTTTTACATTAGTTTTTCCCTTTAAAGCCTCATCAACAATTGATTTCAGGGCAAAGGCGCTACCTTTTCTAAACCCACCATCTGCAGTAATTACCAAACTGGCATCAGCATCTTGAATTCTTGCAAGAAGTGAATCTGCAGAAAATCCCCCAAAGACCACGCTATGGGCAGCTCCAACTCTTGCGCAGGCAAGCATTGCAATGGCTGCCTCTGGGATCATTGGCATATAGATTGCAACTCGAACACCGCTTTTAATTCCAAGAGATGTTAGAGCGTTAGCACATTTCTTAACTTCAGTAAGAAGTTGGCTATAGGTAATCTGCTTACTATCTCCAGGTTCACCTTCAAAGAGAAAGGCAATTCGATCCCCACGTCCTTCTAAAACATGGCGATCAAGTGCGTTATACGAAGCGTTTAGCTTTCCACCAATAAACCACTTTGCAAATGGGCTCTGCCAATCTAATACCTGCTCCCACTTCTTATGCCAATAGAGAGCGCTTGCCTGTTCTTCCCAGAACGCTAAATAATCTTTATCTGCTCTCTCATAGATTTCCTGCTTAGCATTTGCTTGAGAAGCAAATGCCTCTGTTGGAGCAAATGTTCTATTCTCGCTTCCAAGGTTTGATAGCGCCTCACTCACATTGTCAGATTACCAGCGTTGAGTTTCCCCCACTACGGCCTATCGCAAAGAATCTAACGGAAAGTTATTGGGCATATTGCCCACCTTCGCAAGCTGCGAAAAATCAACCTCAAAATAGAAAGCAAGGCGAGTATGTATCTATTAACACCAGCAATTGGCTTCTTTGGCACCAATCTCTATGACTTCCTCCTTAGAGTGGTGGGCTCTGAGATTTTAAGGACGGTGGCCTCCTTCATCATCAGAAGCGCGCTAACCCGTATCGGGCTATAAAAAGGGCTCTTGGATGCGCGATTTCTCCTATCTGGCCAAATGTGTGAAAATTACCCGTAATCCTCATAGGTAGGAGAAAATCGCGTGCCAGCCATTGTTTTACTTGGTGCTCAATGGGGCGATGAGGGCAAGGGAAAAGCAACAGATATTCTCGGCGATAAAGTTAAATATGTAGTCCGCTATCAAGGCGGAAATAACGCCGGCCACACCGTAGTAATAGGCGATCAGAAGTATGCCCTTC
>CAKZXY010000079.1 GCA_937883945.1 uncultured Clavibacter sp.
TTCAAAGGCAGCAGAGGATGGGGCAAAGGCAGTTATCTGCGCCTCTACCGGTAATACCAGTGCAAGCGCAGCTGCCTATGCCACTAAGGCTGGAATGGTTCCTGTTGTTTTAGTTCCGCAAGGAAAGATCGCTATGGGAAAGCTAGCCCAAGCAATCGCCCATGGCGCAAAGTTGTTACAAGTAAAGGGTAATTTTGATGATTGCTTAACTCTTGCAAAGCAACTCTCTGAACAATATCCAGTTTCACTTGTTAATTCAGTAAATCCTTATCGCATCGAAGGGCAAAAGACCGCATCATTTGAAGTTATAGACGCGCTTGGCTTTGCGCCAGATATACATGTTATGCCAGTTGGAAATGCTGGAAACATCACGGCTTACTGGAAGGGTTATAAAGAGTATTACGCAGATAGGATTTCAAAATCACTTCCAGCTATGTGGGGATTTCAAGCAAAGGGAGCAGCACCCATTGTTCGTGGCAAGATCGTAAAAAACCCAGAGACGCTAGCCACCGCTATTCGTATTGGAAATCCTGCATCATGGAAGCAGGCAGAGCAAGCTAGAGATGAATCAAAAGGTTTAATAGATATGGTCAGCGATGCCGAGATATTAAGCGCCTATCGTTTAGTTGCAGCTAAAGAGGGAGTCTTTGTTGAACCATCAAGTGCTGCAGGACTTGCCGGATTAATTAAATATAAGGCAGCTAAGAAGCTACCAAAGGGAAAGAAAATTGTTATTACGGTAACTGGAAATGGTCTAAAAGATATTCAATGGATATTAAATGGAGCAGATAAACCAATCACTGTCCCTGTTGATGTTAAAAAAGCTGCCAAAGTGATTGGACTTAGCTAACCATGTCTAGAGGATTTAAAGATCGCCTCACTTATAAGGCAACTCCGATGCAGGCAAGCGTTCCGGCTAGCTCTGCCAATTTAGGCCCTGGCTTTGATTGCTTAGCTCTAGCCCTTGAACTTCGCGACACTTATGTTGCTCAAATTTTAGATGATGAAGTCTTTGATGTTGATGTTACTGGCCAGGGAGCAGATGATGTTAAGAAGGATGGAAAACATCTAGTAATCAAATCGATGATGGCAGGTTTTGAGTTTATGGGTGGCAAACCAAGAGGCATTGCACTTAGATGCCTAAATGAAATTCCTCATGGCAGAGGACTTGGATCATCAGCTGCTGCAATTGTTGGCGGACTAAGCCTTTCTAGATCCTTAGTTCTCTCTGGAAGTAATTTGATGAGCGATGATGATCTAATTGCTCTTGCTACAGATATTGAAGGACATCCAGATAATATTGCTGCTGCAACCTTGGGTGGTGCAACAATTTCTTGGATGGAAGATAGAGCAAAGGTCTTAACTGGATGCGCTTCAGGCTTTAGCGTTGATCCAAATATCCGAGCACTTTTATTTATCCCTGACTCTCAGCTCTCAACTGGCAAGGCAAGAAAAATGCTTCCGGAGCAGATATCCCATAGCGATGCCAGTATTAATTCAGGAAGATCTGCCCTTTTAGTTCACGCCTTATCTTCTAGGCCAGAGTTATTGTTTGCTGCAACGCAAGACCTTCTTCACCAAAGTTATCGAAGAGAGGCGATGCCAAAGTCGATAGATCTAGTAAATAAATTTAGAAAAGCTGGGGTAGCGGCAATGATCTCTGGGGCAGGGCCCTCGGTTCTGGTTCTGCACACTGCAACTAAGGCCGAACATGACGATTTGATTCGCAGTGGGGGCGATTACTTTAAGGCGATGGATCTTGAGATCTCTCCAACTGGCGTAAGGATTGCAGCGGTATAACTAGCCTAAAAAAGCGGGCAAAGCCTTGGATTTGTCGGTTGGCTCGAGGCAGTGGTAGATTTACGACTCGTAGGGCAGACATCTTGAGCCCACAATCTGATACTTCCCGTAAGACCAGATAAAAAAAATCATAAATTCAAACTAAAAGATCTCACTTAAGGTCTAGAAAAGAACCATAAATGGCAGAAACAAGCACACGTGCTCGGAGAGAATCTGGCGATCTATCTGCATTGCTACTTCCTGAGTTAAGAAAAATTGCAACTAATCTAGGTATCGAAGGCGCAGCAGATTTAAAGAAGCCAGACCTAGTAACAGCAATAACCGATCTGCAGGCTGCTAACCGCGAAGCTGCTAAAGCTGAACGCGAAGCAAAGCGAGCTGCAAGGAATCAAAAGAGACGTGACAACAACTCAAATGAAACAACGTCATCTGATAGCGAAGATGATGATGAAGATGAGGAAGATATGCCTTCAGATAATTCAAGTAATAGTTCCAATAACTCAAGCAATAGCAATTCACGAGATAACTCTCGAGGAGATAGAGAGTGGCGCAGAGACCGCCACCGCGATAGAGGCCGTGATCGCAGTAGAGATAGAGATCGCCCAAGCCGCGGAGAGCGCGAGATAGTTTTAAGTGAAGATGATGTGCTTCTTCCAGTTGGTGGGCTGCTAGATATTCTTGATAATTACGCATTCCTTAGAACTGCTGGTTATCTGCCTGGTCCAAATGATGTCTATGTCTCGCTCCAACAGGTGCGCAGATATGGCCTTAGAAAAGGCGATGTAGTCACCGGTCAGGTGCGCCAAGCGCGCGAGGGTGAAAAGAGAGAAAAATTCAATGCACTAGTTCGCCTCGACACTATCAATGGCATGGAGCCGGATAGTTCAAAGGAGAGAGTTGATTTCTCAAAACTTGTTCCGCTCTATCCCCAAGATCGTCTACGCCTTGAGACCCTTCCAAATATTTTAACTACTCGCGTAATTGACTTGATTGCCCCAATTGGTAAAGGGCAACGTGGATTAATTGTCTCCCCACCAAAGGCTGGAAAAACTATGGTGCTGCAAGCAATTGCTAATGCCATCACCACAAATAATCCAGAGTGTCACTTAATGGTTGTTCTAGTTGATGAGCGCCCTGAGGAAGTTACTGATATGCAAAGATCAGTAAAGGGTGAAGTAATTGCATCAACTTTTGATCGCCCTGCAGATGATCACACCACCGTTGCTGAACTTGCTATTGAACGTGCAAAGCGTTTAGTCGAGCTAGGACATGACGTTGTCGTTTTACTTGATTCAATTACTCGTCTTGGTCGCGCTTATAACATTGCAGCACCAGCATCAGGAAGAATTCTCTCCGGCGGTGTTGATTCAGCGGCGCTATATGCACCAAAGAAATTCTTTGGAGCTGCGAGAAATATTGAAGATGGCGGATCATTAACTATCTTGGCAACAGCTCTAGTTGAAACTGGTTCAAAGATGGATGAAGTTATCTTTGAAGAGTTTAAAGGAACTGGAAATATGGAGCTTAAGCTTGATCGCAGATTTGCTGATAAGCGCATCTTCCCAGCAGTTGATATCGATGCATCTGGAACTCGTAAGGAAGAAATTCTTATGGGACCTGAGGAGCTAAATATTGTCTGGAAGCTTCGTCGAGTTCTTCACGCCCTTGATTCCCAACAAGCTCTTGAACTTCTCCTAGAGAAGATGAAGGGAACTAAGTCGAATGCTGAATTTTTGATGCAGGTTCAAAAGACCACCGTTGGTCCTGATCAATCCCCGAAGGGGGAGTAAGGGCCAATTGGCTCAAATGTGGGGGCTTTAGGTAGCCTTTGCACCTAGGTAGCTGGTTCACCGAAATTCCTCGGACCCAGCTAGATAAAAAATAAGGAGCAATAAAGATGCGTAAAGATATTCATCCTGAATATGGATATGTGATATTCCGTGACACCTCTGCAGATTTTGCGATTTTGACCCGCTCTACAATTAAAAGTGATCAGAAGATGGTTTGGAGCGATGGCAAGGAGTATCCGCTAGTTACTGTGGAAATTTCCTCAGCTAGCCACCCTTTCTACACTGGCAAGCAGCGCATCCTTGATACTGGTGGACGTATTGCTAAGTTCGAAGAGAGAGCCAAGAAACAACAGACCAAGAAGTAGCTTTTTAAAGTAAAGGCCGTTGCCCCTTGAGTAATTGGGGCGCGGTCTTTTCTTATTTATCAAACTAGGTCTACTTGAGGTTAGAAAGGCAGGGAGCAAATGGCTGAGAAGAATGCCAACCGTTTCTCCACCATGCCTGAAATACTCAAAGAGTATGAGCAATTGGAAAAAGATATGGCAGATCCATCGATTCATGCTGATCAAGGAAAAGCTCGCCAACTTGGAAAGAGATATGCCCAACTAGGACCTGTCATTGCTGGCTATCGCGCCTTTAAAAAGTCTGAAGAGGATCTAACTGCTGCTCGCGAACTAGCAGAGGTTGAACCAGATTTTGCTGCAGAGATTCCTGCTCTTGAAAAAGCTTATGAAGATTATGCAAGCGCGATGGAAGAGCTGCTATTACCAAGAGATCCCAATGATGATCGTGATGTTATTTTAGAGATTAAAGCTGGAGCTGGCGGAGATGAATCAGCTCTCTTCGCTGGAGATCTATTGAGAATGTATCTTCGTTATGCTGAGAAGCAAGGTTGGAAGACTGAAATTATTGATGTCACTGAAAGTGATCTTGGGGGATATAAAGACATATCTGTTGCAGTTAAAGCTCGCGGCGGAGCAGCTGTGGGCTCAGCCCCTTTTTCAAAGCTTAAATTTGAAGGCGGCGTTCATAGAGTTCAAAGAGTTCCAGAGACTGAATCACAGGGGCGAATTCACACCTCGGCTGCAGGAGTTTTAGTTCTTCCAGAGGCAGAGGAAATTGATGTTCAGATTAATATGAATGAGCTACGTATCGATGTTTATCGCTCATCTGGCCCTGGTGGGCAGAGTGTTAACACCACTGATTCAGCAGTTCGTATCACTCATATTCCAACCGGGATCGTAGTTTCTTGCCAGAATGAGAAGAGCCAATTACAGAATAAAGAATCAGCCCTTCGTATTCTTAGAGCCAGAATGTTGGCCGCTGCCCAAGAGGCAGCAGATGCTGCAGCATCTGCAACTAGAAAGAGCCAAGTTCGAACCGTTGATAGATCTGAGCGAATTCGCACCTATAACTTTCCAGAAAATCGTATCAGCGATCACCGAGTAAATTTCAAAGCAAATAATCTTGATGCAGTATTAAATGGAGAACTTAATGAACTAATCGGAGCCCTTCTTGAGGCTGATAAGGCAGAGAAGCTCTCAGCTGCTGAAGCGTAAAGACAATGAGTATTAAGCAGGTTCTAAAAGATAATAAAGCACAACTTGCATCTGCTGGAATTTCAGAGGTAGATGCTGAATTAATCTTGGCATTTGTCCTAGGCGTTGAGCGTATGGAACTTCATGCAAGAGACTTTGAATTAAATCTTGAGCAGATAGAACTTCTTGATGAGCTAATCGCAAAGAGAATTTCAGGAAAGCCAACCCAATACTTAATTGGCCATGCTCCATTTAGATATCTAACCTTCCAGGTAGGCCAAGGGGTCTTAATTCCAAGGCCGGAGAGCGAAGCTTTAGTCGATGCTGCTCTTCTAGAGATTGAAAAGATGATTTCAGCGCAGAGCCAATCAAGTAAAGCGCCTGTAAGCATTGTTGATTTAGGTTCAGGTAGTGGCGCTCTTGCCATCTCCATTGCCTATGAGGCAGAGAAGAAGAATTGGCCAGTAACTGTTATCGCCGTTGAAAAATCAGATCAGGCTATTGAATGGTTAAAGCGAAATATTGCAGCCTGTGATGTCTCTGTTCGCCTTATCTCTGGCGATGTTTTAGAGGTGTTAGAGGGAGTTAAATGTGACATCGTTATTGCAAATCCACCATATGTTCCAGAGGGTGATAACTTGCCAGAGTTAGTCATTGCAAATGAACCTAAAGAGGCCCTTTTTGGTGGAGGAGATGATGGCCTTGAAATTCCGAGAAGATTTATTCAGGCTGCATCTAGCTTATTAAAGCCTGGTGGTCTATTAATTATGGAACATCATGAGAGTCAGCCTCTGCTACTTGAGGCTGAGTTATCAAGGGGCTACTCTGAGATAAACCAGAACCGAGATTTAAATAATCGTCCAAGATGGATCAGCGCTAGGCGAGAGGCAGAGTAATGGCAGAGAGATTCTCGCTAACTGATGGCCTCATTGATAGCCAAGAGTTAATTGAGAGAGCAGTGGCATCACTTCGTGATGGCAAATTAATCATCGCGCCACTTGAGCATGGCTATGTCTTTTTAGCAGATGCTTTTAATCATGGAGCTGTAAAGAAAATTCATAAGTTACGTCAAGTTCCTCCAGCAACTGCCGCACAAGTAATAGTTGGAGATATCAAAACTGTTAAAGGAATTTCTCTTCAATTTGGTGAGACAATTACTGCGCTAGCAGAAAAATTCTGGCCCGGTCTTTTAACAATTAATCTCACCCCAGCTCAAGGTTTAGTCTGGGATCTAGGAGATGCAAGAGCTTTGAAAGAAATTTCAGTTCGAGTGCCAAGCGCAGAATTTGTTCGAAGCGTTGCACTTGCTTCAGGTCCACTAGCTGTTGGCGCAGCCTGCCTATCTGGAAGACCTGCTCCAAGAAAATCAACTTTCTTTCCAGCTCTAGATAGTGATTATGCAGCGCTCTTTGATCTAGGTGAACTGCCAGAGGGGCCAAGCTCAACTGTTATTGCTATTGAGCAAGAAGGGGCAAGGCTGGTGCGAGCGGGAGCAATATCACTTGCCGACCTGCGCTCTGTATCTGCCAATATTTCAGTTCCCGCCTAGGATTTAGGCCATGTCAGAGACTTTCTTCGGCCCAGATTTCCAAGCCCTGCAGGGACAAGATCCAGAGATTGCTGCAATCTTAATTTCTGAACTTGATAGGCAGCGCGAGAATCTTCAACTAATAGCGAGTGAGAATTTCACATCACCAGCAGTTCTTGCTGCCCTTGGTTCAACTCTTTCAAATAAATATGCGGAAGGCTATCCAGGCAAGCGCTATTACGGAGGATGCGAAGAGGTTGATAAAGCTGAAGTAATTGGTATTGCAAGAGCTAAAGAGTTATTCGGAGCAGAACATGCAAATTTACAACCACACTCAGGAGCAAGTGCCAATGTTGCGGTTTATCAAGCCTTTACAAAGCCTGGAGATACCGTGCTTGCAATGTCACTTCCACATGGCGGTCATCTAACCCATGGATCTAAAGTTAATTTCTCTGGTAAGTGGTTTAACGTTGAATCATATGGAGTAAGACAAGATAACGAACTAATTGATTATGACGAACTTCGCGATATTGCGCTAAGAGTTAAACCAAAGATGATCTGCTCAGGAGCCACCGCCTATCCAAGCTTGATTGATTTTAAAACAGTTAGAAGTATCTGTGATGAAGTTGGCGCAATTATGTGGGTTGATGCAGCTCACTTCATTGGTTTGGTAGCCGGAAAAGCTATTCCTTCGCCAGTTGAATATGCAGATGTAGTTTCATTTACTACCCATAAGGTCTTAAGAGGTCCTCGTGGTGGAATGATTTTAAGTAAAGCTGCTCATGCATCCGCAATTGATAAATCAATATTTCCAGGGATGCAGGGCGGACCGATTATGAGCGCCGTAGCTGCCAAAGCTATTGCTTTAAAAGAATGTGCCACAGCGCAATATCAGGCCTATGCCAAAGAGGTAATTGTTAATGCTAAAGCCCTTGCTAAGTCCTTAGAGGATGAGGGAATGAGGGCAGTCTCTGGAGGCACAGAGACCCACCTGGCGCTAATTGATATTCGCTCAACAGGAGTTAATGGAAAAGTAGCGGATGAGAGATGCGGCCGAGCCGGAATTTCACTTAATAAAAATGCTATTCCTTATGATCCAGAATCACCTGCTGTAACAAGTGGAATTAGAGTGGGAACGCCAGCGGTGACCACCCAAGGCATGGGTAGCGAACAGATGCCAGTGATTGCATCTTTGATAGCTCGCGCCATTAAAGATGGAGAAGATGAGGCAAAGATTGCTCAAATTCGCAAGGAAGTTAATGCGCTAACTGCAAAGTTCCCTGTCTATCCAGCCTAATGCGCGAATACTTCTTAACTCTTTTAATCGCTGCAGTACTAACTTATATGTTCACCCCGCTTGTTCGCTCCCTTGCGCTGCACTCAAAAGCAGTTGCCTCTGTTAGAGAACGCGATATTCATACTCAAGTGACCCCACGTTGGGGCGGGGTAGCGATGTGGCTAGCTATGGGAGCAACTTTAGTGATGGTAAGCAGCCTTAAATTAGTGGGCAAGGCTTACTCACAAGAGTTACTCGGAATCTTTCTTGCTGCAACCTTTGTACTTTTAATTGGAGCTCTCGATGATCGCTATGAATTAGATGCAATTACAAAGTTAGCAGGTCAAGGCTTGGCGGCAGCAATTCTTCTAATCTTTGGAATTCAAATTCTCTGGCTTCCAATAGATGGAATCATTGTTCTTCCAACAAATATTGGCCAGCTATTAACAGTAGTTGTGGTAGTTGTCATCATTAATGCGGTTAACTTCATAGATGGGCTAGATGGTCTTGCTACTGGAATTGTCGGTATCTCTGCGGCAGCATTCTTTGGCTTCTCATATCTATTAGCTGTTGAAAATGGCTTTAGTCGCGCAGGCGCTCCATCGCTAGTAACAGCAATTGTTATTGGCTGCTGCCTAGGTTTTCTGCCACATAACGCCCATCCAGCAAAGATATTTATGGGAGATTCTGGGTCGATGTTCTTAGGTTTATTGCTTGCAGCATCAGCTATTACTTTGATGGGTCAGATTGATGCCAATGCAGTATTTGCAGAGAATATTGGTCCTGCAGCTCTTCCGCTTCTCTTGCCATTTGCAGTTCTTGCGATTCCATTACTTGATCTAGCGCTAGCAGTTCTTCGCAGAGTTAGATCGGGGCGCTCACCCTTTGCTCCTGATCAAGAGCATCTCCATCACAAATTAATGGCATGGGGAAACTCACAACAACGAAGCGCAGTAATTCTCTATCTAGTAACCGCCATGCTTGCACTTCCTGCAATGCTCTCAGCATTTATTCCACTCTGGGCAGCGCTGCTAGTGGGCGCGCTGCTCCTTCTAAGCGCAGTTCTTACCACCAAGCGAGAGAAGAAGGTCAAGGCATAGATGGATATTGCATCATCTAATAAGCAGATGTGGCGCGGGGCATTAAGCGCTTCACTCGTTGCAACTGTTATCGCAATTGTTTTTTTCACAATTTATTCAGGTTCCCCAGGATTTTTTGGTAGCGCTCTTGCAAGTTTTGTCGTACTAATATTTTTCTCTGTCTCAATTGTTGTGGGAATATTAAGCAGGAACTCAGATCCAATTTCAGTGATGGCCCTAGCGCTGATGTCCTACTTCACCAAGCTCTTGCTGATTGCACTCTTTCTAATTGCAGTCACTCGCTTAAGTGAGCCTGATTCACTTGATAGGACTGCCTTCGGCATAAGCGCCTTGGTCATCTCTGCCGCATGGCTATCTGGCGAGGTTCGGGCTTTCTTTAAACTACGACTAGAGTTACCTCAACCTAAGAGCCAATCTAAGGAGTAATGATGAGTAGTAGCGAGCCAAAAAGACCGAGCGAGGACAATGCTTTCTGGACCATCTTTGGATATATGCTCTCAGGGCTTCTAATCTGGGGCGGAATTGGCTGGGGGCTTGATCAATGGCTTAACACCGGTTTCTTCCTGCTCTCAGGCCTTCTTCTGGGAATGGGTTCAGCCCTTTATCTAGTCTGGCTCCGCTTTGGGCGAAAGTAAGAGAGCCCCGCTAATTTAAGTAAGGCAAGTAACCCTTTTGACCCCTATTTTGGCTAAGTTGAATTTCTCAACCTGGCCACTTGCCCATAGGGTTACCCCGTCTTCCCCATGAATTAAGGTCCAATAACGCTTCAAGGAGTTCTTTCTTGCTTAGTTATGCAGCCGAGGTTGGCAAGGATGAGGGATTTAATCCCCCCGATGCCGGAGACTTCAACCTCCCTCCATTTATTGAAGGTAATGAGTTTGCAACTAAGCCAATTCTTCTAGTTTTTCTCTCGGTAATTTTGATTTCAATCTTCTTTATTCTTGCTTCAAGAAGAGCAGCTCTCGTTCCTTCAAAACTTCAGTTTGCTGGAGAGTCGGTCTATTCATTTGTTAGAAATGATTTGGGGCGCGAGGTAATTGGCCATGAGTTTATGCGCTTTGTCCCATATCTATTTACTCTCTTTACCTTCATCTTAGTTAATAACTTATTTGGAATTATTCCGATGATTCAATTTCCAACGATGTCTAGAATCTCATTTCCTTATGTTCTAGCAGCTTTCACATTTTTTATCTTCCATTATGTTGGAATACGTAAACAAGGTTTCTTGAAATACATGAAAGAGATTATGTTCCTGCCAGGAATTCCAAAACCTGCCTATATCTTGATAACTCCTTTGGAGCTTGCTACCTACTTTTTAGTCCGTCCAATGACCTTAAGCCTTCGTCTCTTTGCCAATATGTTTGCTGGCCACCTGCTTCTTTTGGTATTCATATTGGGTGGGGAGCACTTGCTACAAGGAGTAATAGGACTTAAATTGATCAGTCCCTTTGCATTTGCCATCGGTATCGCGCTGACATTCTTTGAATTTATGGTCCAATGCCTCCAGGCCTATATCTTTACCCTCCTAACAGCTCTATATATCGCCGGAGCGTTGGTAGATGAGCATTAAATAAATAGATTTACCCACGATAACGCTCGGTTATCGCGAAGGATAAAGAAGAAGGAAAGGTAAGAAACATGGAAGGCACACTCAACCTGGTCGGTTTTGGCCTGGCAGCGATTGGACCGGGTATTGCAACCGGACTTATTTTCGCCGCATATATCAATGGAGTAGCACGTCAGCCAGAGGCTCGAAGCGTTCTCCAGCCGATCGCATTCCTAGGCTTTGCTCTTGCTGAAGCTCTAGCGCTATTCGGTCTAGTTCTAGCATTCGTTCTCTAGAGTCAAGCAAATAAATATGCGTTCTATTGAATTGGCGGCTGCAGAGGAGCTAAATCCTTTAATTCCCCATACCGCAGAGATAATTGTTGGCTTCATCGCCTTCTCACTTCTCTATATGGTGCTTCGACGCGCAGTTGTTCCACGTTTTGAAAAAGCATTTGCTGAAAGAACAGATGCAATTCAAGGTGGAATGGAGCGAGCAGAGAAGGCTCAGATTGAAGCAGAGGCAGCTCTTAAGCAATATAAAGCTCAACTCCAAGATGCTCGCGGCGAGGCTGCAAGCATTAGAGAGGAAGCCAGAGTTCAAGGCGCTGCAATCATTGAAGAGATGCGAGTCAAAGCTCAAGAAGAGGCAACTCGAATCGCTGCAAGCGCGCAAGCTGCTATTGAGTCAGAGCGTCAAGCAGCGCTTACTTCACTTCGTAATGAAGTTGGAACTCTTGCAACGCAGTTAGCATCAAAGATTGTCGGAGAAGCACTCGATGACCAGGTCCGTCAGTCAAGAATTGTGGATCGTTTCCTAGAAGATCTGGAGAAGAGTAAGTAAAAATGAGTAGAGCAATGGCAGCACTGGGTGGGGCGTCACGCCAATCACTTATCGCTGCTCGCAAATCACTTGATGAGCTCTTAAAGGGCTTATCAGCAGCAGATGCTTCAGCGCTCTCTGCTCAGTTATTTGCAGTTGTTACAACTCTTGATTCCTCGACTCCACTTCGCCGCGCGCTAACTGATAACTCCAGAGATGCTAATTCCAAGGCAGAACTTGCTAAAGAGCTCTTTGGTAAGAGCACATCCGATCTGGCTATAAAGCTTCTTATTAACCTAACCGCCCTTCGTTGGTCGAGCCCATCGAATCTTGGTGATGTAATTGAGCAATTAGCCGTTGAGGCCGAGGCATCTGTTGCTAATCAAAATAACGAGCTAGATCGCCTCGAGGAGGAGATTTTTCAGTTCTCAAGAATCGTGGCTAGTGATCTAGAACTTCGTCAGATTCTCAACTCAGCAAAGTATTCCGGTGAAGGCAAGCGAGTGCTTGTCGCAAAGTTATTGGCATCAAAGGTAAGTCCTTCAACTTCAAGACTACTAGCCGCATTGGTAAGCGGAATGCGGGGAAGAAGTATTGAAAGAACTATCGCTTTTTATGCTAGCGCCGCCGCTGCTAGAAAGATGAGAGTAATTGCTCATGTTAAAAGCGCAGTGGAGTTAAGCCAAGCGCAGAAAGATAAATTAGCAAGCAGCCTCTCTGGCAAGATTGGGCAGCCAGTGAGATTAAATGTTGAACTAGATCCTAAAGTTTTGGGTGGTCTATCCATCCGATTTGCAGATGAATTGATTGACGCCACAATCGTCAATCGTTTGGCCGACGCGGGCAGAGCGCTCGCAGTATAGGGAGAGAAAAAATCATGGCGGAATTAACGATTCGACCTGAAGAGATTCGTGATGCCTTAGCAAACTTTGTTAAGTCATACGATCCAGGTAGCGCATCACGCGATGAGATAGGTACCGTCGTTGTAGCTGGCGATGGCATTGCTCGCGTGGAGGGACTTCCATCGACAATGACTAATGAGCTTCTAAAGTTTGAAAATGGCACCTTAGGACTTGCGCTAAACCTTGATGTGCGCGAAATCGGTGTTGTTATCTTGGGTGAGTTCACCGGAATCGAAGAGGGAACAACAGTGCGCCGCACTGGAGAGATTCTCTCTGTTCCTGTTGGTGATGGCTTTTTAGGAAGAGTTGTTGACGC
Organism: uncultured Clavibacter sp.; assembly: GCA_937883945.1. Taxonomy (GTDB): domain Bacteria; phylum Actinomycetota; class Actinomycetes; order Nanopelagicales; family Nanopelagicaceae; genus MAG-120802. The sequence goes on from CAKZXY010000079.1 coordinate 12,619, forward strand.
CCTTGGTCGCCCAATTGATGGCAAAGGCGAAATTAAGGCAGAAACTACTCGCGCACTTGAAGTACAGGCGCCATCAGTTGTTCAAAGACAGCCAGTGAAAGAGCCTCTAGCTACTGGAATTAAAGCAATTGATGCTATGACTGCAATCGGCCGCGGTCAGCGTCAGTTGATCATCGGTGATCGTCAGACCGGAAAGACTGCGGTTGCAATTGACACCATTATTAATCAGCGTGATAACTGGAGAAGTGGCGATAAAAAGAAGCAGGTTAAATGTATTTATGTAGCAATTGGTCAGAAGGGTTCAACTATCGCATCTGTTAAAGGAGCGCTAGAAGAAGCTGGAGCGATGGAGTACACAACAATCGTTGCAGCCCCAGCATCTGATCCTGCAGGATTTAAATACCTTGCTCCCTACACCGGTTCTGCTATTGGTCAGCACTGGATGTATGGCGGGGGACATGTACTTATTGTTTTTGATGATCTCTCCAAGCAAGCAGAGGCGTATCGCTCGGTATCACTCTTGCTTCGTCGTCCACCAGGTCGTGAGGCATATCCTGGCGATGTCTTTTA
>CAKZXY010000080.1 GCA_937883945.1 uncultured Clavibacter sp.
TCTATCTGCTTCAAAGCTTGGCGAGCGTTAACAAGACTCGATTCACTACTTGCCGCTATTAACACCTTTGAAATTACCTCAGCTCTTTTAAGACCTTGATTACTTAATCTCACATTTCTCGATGAGAGAGCAAGGCCGCTGCTATCTCGAATAGTTGGGGCGGCAATTATTTGAATCTCAGGATGAAGCCTTGCTGCCATATCTTTAATGAGAAAGAGTTGCTGGAAATCCTTCTCACCAAAAATTGCATACTTTGGCCTACTCAATTCAAAGAGGCGATGAACTACCGTTAATACTCCGTCAAAGTGACCAGGGCGATGAACTCCTTCAAAGCTCTTTCCAATCTCACCTGATGAGAGCTTCTTTAATTCACCTGGGTAAATACTTTGATAACTTGGTCGCCAGAGAATTGTTGCTCCTGCCTCTTTGGCTAATTCACCATCATGTTTAGGAGTAGTTGGATATTTTGCTAGATCGTCTTTATTTTCAAACTGGAGAGGATTAACAAATACCGAAACAACTACCTCATCCGTTAACTCGCGGGCGCGCTTGATTAATGATTGATGGCCAGCGTGAAGTGCTCCCATGGTGGGGACAAATGCACATGGGCTATTAAGGTCAGTAAGGAGGTCTACTTCTTTCACCGTATTTACAGCTCCAGTCCGTTAGTGGTACCAGGCAATGGCAAGTCTACCCCGCTAAATCAGGGCTGCCAAAAGCTCTTTAACCGCTCCAAAACCAGTTAATTGCGCCTCTGGATCTATCTCTAACCAAGGCTGCAAAACAAACTCCCGCTCATAAGCCCTTGGATGAGGAAGAGTTAAATTCTGGCTATTAATAACCATTCCTTGAAAATCAATAATATCTAGATCTATTGAGCGAGCAGCGTTAACAGTGCTTCGCTTTCTTCCAAGGCGCTCCTCAATATCTAGTAGCTCCTTCATTAATTGCTCTGCTTCTAACTTAGTTTCGCCAATTAATACTGCATTTATATAGTTAGGTTGGTCTTCGCTAACTTTAAAAGGCTTGGTTTCATAGAAGGAAGATATCACTTCAATAACTATTACTTCTCTAAGCTTCTCTATCGCTTCTTCTAATTGCGCTCGAGGATTTCCAAGATTTGCACCGAGTGCAATAACTACTCTCATCGCTTTACTTTTATGCTCACCGAGACATCTGTAAAGCTAACTTCTATCGGGGCTTTAGGTTTATGAACCGTCACTTTTATCTCATCTATCTCCTTGAATGAATCCAAGGCCTTAATACCAATTCGGTGAGCGAGGCTTTCAATGAGATTAACAGCAGGACCAGTGATTTCGTTATGAATCAAAATAGCTAGGGCGTTGTAGTCAACGCTCTTTTTTATATCATCGCTCTTTCCTGCCTTAGATAAATCCAGCTCTACCTCTACATCAACAATAAAGAGTTGTCCGTTTTTCCTCTCATCTTCCAAAAGGCCGTGATAGCCATGAGCTTGTATGCCTTTAATTGATATCTTGTCGCTCATGTTGAAACTCTACCTTTAGTAAATGAGTTAACAGTTGCAATGGCATCTTTATGAGGCTTAACCGAATGGGTGCGAACAGCCCAAATGTTCTGCTTTGCCACCATTGCAGTTATCGCAATTGAAGCTGCTTCTCGATCTTCAGTATTACTTGAGCCAGTTAGTTCTCCTAAGAAACGCTTTCTTGAGGCTCCAATTAGTATCGGATAGCCCAGAAGTGCAAGTCGATCAAGGTTTCTCAATAACTCCCAATTGTGCTCAGCTAACTTTGAAAAGCCGATACCTGGATCAATTATTAATTGATCAGGATTAACTCCTGCTGCAATCGCTGATTCCACTCTATTTTCTAGCTCTTCTCTTACTTCCTTAACTACATCAGCGTATTTGGCATGCTCTTGCATATTCTTTGAGTGAGCTCTCCAGTGCATTGCTATATATTGGACTTTAGGATTTTCAGCAATTACTTTATACATCTTCTCATCAGCAAGGCCGCCACTAACATCATTAACATATTCCACGCCTAATTTGATTGCCTCTTTAGCAATACTTGATCGAGTGGTATCAATTGAGAGAGCGACCTCTTTTTTTACTAACTCAATTATTACTGGAATAACTCGACTTCTCTCTTCATCTTCACTAATTCTCTCTGCTCCAGGTTTTGTTGATTCCCCGCCAATATCAATTATGTCTACTCCTTCAGCAATCATTTCATCTGCTCGCCTTAGAGCATCTTCAATTCTGAAATGCTTGCCACCGTCAGCAAAGGAATCAGGAGTTGTATTTAAGATTCCCATTACTAAAGTGCTCATTATTATTTACCAGTAATTAAACTCATTGCCTCAGCTCTAGTTGCTGGATCTCTTAACATCCCGCGAACAGCGCTAGTAACAGTTCTTGCTTGCGACTTTCTAACTCCGCGCATTGACATACAGAGATGCTCACAATCAATAATTACAATCACCCCACCTGGTTGAAGAATTTCAACCATAGAATCTGCAATTTGAGTTGTTAGCCTCTCTTGGACCTGAGGACGTCTGGCATAGAGATCTACAAGTCTGGCTAGCTTGGATAGCCCGGTTACTTTTCCTGATTCTCCTGGGATATAACCAATATGGGCGACACCAAAGAAAGGCGTTAGATGATGCTCGCAATGTGAGTAAACCTCAATATCTTTAACGATTATCAGCTCTTCATGGCCTAAATCAAAGGTGGTAGTTAAAACATCTTTTGGATCTTGATAGAGGCCTTGGAAGTTTTCTTTTAGTGCTCTTGCTACTCGTTTTGGAGTATCACGTAGCCCCTCGCGTTCAAGGTCCTCGCCAAGTGCTGCAAGTAGCTCGCTTATCGCTCGCTCAGCTCTATCCTGATCAAAGGATTTACTCATCTAACTAAGCTTCTTTCGAAGGTGGCTTTTTCTTTCGCTTAACGCCTTCTTCGCTCTTGCTACTTACTCTTGCTTTAATTGCAACTGGCGGAATGCGAGAGGGAATACGAGAGGCAGATCCAGTCCATGCTGGACGCTTAGGTCTTGATGCCACATGTTTAAAGATTGCGGCAATCTCTTCCTTCTGCAGTGTTTCTTTCTCCAATAGCTCTTCAACTAAGGCATCAAGGATTGAGCGATTTTCAATTAATATTTCATAAGCCTCTTCATGAGCTTGGCCTATTAGGGCTTTAATCTCTTGATCAATAGTTGCTGCTAAATCCTCTGAATAATCTCTTTGATGTCCGTAATCTCTTCCCATAAATGGAGCAGCATCACTACTTCCTAACTTAATTGCACCTAGCTTCTCAGTCATGCCATATTGAGTAACCATTGCGCGAGCAAGAGCAGTTGCTTTCTCAATATCGTTAGATGCTCCTGTTGTTGGATCATGGAAAACTAATTCCTCTGCAGCTCTTCCACCCATTGTGTATGCAAGTTGATCAAGCATCTGATTTCTTGTGGTGGAGTATTTATCTTCATCAGGTAAGACCATGGTGTATCCAAGTGCTCGCCCTCTTGGCAAAATTGTTATCTTGTGAACTGGATCGGTGTGAGGAAGTGCGTGAGCAACTAGCGCATGGCCACCTTCATGATAGGCAGTGACTCTGCGCTCCTCCTCGCTCATAAGCCTTGATTTACGCTGCGGTCCAGCCATCACACGATCAATGGCTTCATCGACATCAGTTGATGTAATTACCTTGCGGTTTTCTCTAGCAGTTAAAAGAGCTGCTTCATTTAAAACATTTGCTAGATCTGCTCCAGTAAATCCTGGAGTCCTTCGAGCTATCGCCAAAAGATCAAGGCTCTTTTCTAGAGGCTTATTCTTAGAGTGAACTTTAATTATTGCCTCGCGCCCTTTTACATCTGGGCGGTCCACACCAATTTGGCGATCAAATCTTCCGGGGCGAAGTAGCGCTGGATCTAAAATATCTGGACGATTTGTTGCTGCAATCAGGATTACCTGTTCATGTGCTTCAAAGCCATCCATCTCAACTAGCAATTGATTTAAAGTCTGTTCGCGTTCATCATGGCCGCCGCCCATTCCTGCGCCGCGATGACGACCAACTGCATCAATCTCATCAACAAAGATAATTGCAGGAGCATTTGCCTTTGCTTGAGTAAATAGATCTCTCACGCGAGCAGCTCCCACGCCAACAAACATTTCAACGAAGTCAGAACCTGAGATGGAATAGAAAGGAACTTTTGCCTCTCCTGCCACTGCTCTTGCAAGAAGAGTCTTTCCAGTTCCTGGAGGGCCAAAAAGGAGAATGCCTTTAGGAATTTTTGCTCCAATTTCTAGATACTTCTTTGGCTCTGCTAGAAAATCTTTAATCTCCCGAAACTCCTCAATTGCCTCATCAGCTCCTGCAACATCAGCAAAGGTAGTTTGTGGGACTTCGTTGTCATGAAGCTTTGCCTTGGAGCGACCAAAGGAAAATACTTTTGATCCTCCTTGTGATCGGCTCAAGAAGAAGAGGAGTAAAAACGCTAGAAGAAGTATTGGGCCTAAGGTAAAGAGGATCGAGACAAGAATGTTGACCTTGGGAACAGTTACATCCCACTCTTTTGCAGGCTGATTTGCAGTTAAAAGACTAACAATTATTGGCTCTTGCCCTGTGACATAAGAAGCCTCGACCTTGGTAGCTCCATTTATTGCCACTCCAGGTTTAAGAACTAATTGAATCTTTTGATCTCGGTCAACGATATTGGCAGATTCCACATCGCCTCTTGTAATTGCTGCCATAGCCTTTGAGGTATCAATCTTTGTAAATTGATTACTGCCAGATGAAATCTGACCAAAGATTGTTACGCCAACAATTGCAATTAAAATCCAAAATAAGGGGCGCTTGAGTATTTTCTGAGGCGCTGGCTTCTTGCCAGATTTCGCAGGAAGCTTAGGAGGTTTTACTTTTACTTTCTTATCGGCCATGTTTACTCATACATATGCTTAGCAAGCACGGCAATAAAGGGAAGGTTTCTATACTTCTCATTGAAATCTAGTCCATAGCCAATGACAAAATCCTTTGGAATATCAAAGCCAACATACTTCACTGCAACTTCAACTTGAGCAGATTCTGGTTTTCTAAGAACAGTCATTATCTCAACGCTCTTTGCCCCGCGAGATTTAAGGTTTGCACTTAACCAATCAAGTGTTAGGCCAGTGTCAACAATATCTTCAACGATTAAAACATTTCTTCCCGTAATATCTTTATCCAAATCTTTCATAATTCTTACAACACCTGATGATTTTGTTCCAGAGCCATAGGATGAAACAGCCATCCAATCCATATCTAGGTGTCGATTGATATATCGTGATAGGTCAGCCATAACCATCACTGCGCCTTTTAGTACGCCGATAAGTAATAGATCTTGATTTTTATAATCCGCTTCAATCTGGGCAGCTATCTCTTTTAAGCGAGCTTGTAATTGTTCATCAGTTACAACTACGCGTTCAATCTCGCCCTTGACTGATTCCAGATCCACTCTTCGCCCTCTCGCCTCGTTTTAACTATTCCTGCCCACTGCTTTTAGAGAGCGAAAGTCTGCCCGAAATTCGAGCCACGGTCACACCACCAGGAAGTGAGATAGCCCCTTGCCCCTTCCAGGCTGTGATGAGGGACTCAACAGGCTCAATATGCTCTGCTGAAAGTGAGCCCTGCGGGGCTCCAGCTAGATAGATAGCTCTTCTTAAGATTCTAGTTCTAATGGCCCGGGGCTGTGATTCAAGCTTTGAGATATCTAGCGATGCTGGATCTAACTTAGAAAAAATCTCATCACTTAATGAATCAAGCGCGTCGGCATCATCTCGGAGCAACTTGGCAGATCTTGCAAGGGCATCACTAATACCGGGGCCAATCTCCTTCTCCATTGTTGGCAGAACTACTTCGCGAACTCTCACTCTTGTAAATTCCATTGATTGATTATGAGGATCTTGCCAGAACTTAATTCCAGCTTCTGCACATGCTGCCTCTGTCTGCGCTCTAGTAATTGCAAGAAGCGGTCTGCGATAGCGATCAGCTCGTGCTGCCATTCCAGATAGTGAGCGAGATCCAGATCCTCGCGCAAGACCAAGCAGTACTGTCTCTGCCTGATCATCTCTGGTATGTCCTAGAAAAATAGCAACTGCATTATGAGAGTTAGCCACATCGCTTAAAGCTTGATAGCGAGCTCTTCTTGCTGATGCCTCTAGGCCATCAGTGATTTCAACAGTAACTCGTCTGATCTCAATATTTTCATAACCGATTTTTGTAAGCGTTCGCTTTGTTTCATGGGTGACATCTGCTGAATTTTTCTGTAAGCCATGATCGATAATTAGAGCAATTACTTTAATTGATTTTGCTTTGCACTCTAATAACAGAGCTACGGCAAGAGCTGAAGAATCTGCTCCGCCAGAGGCAGCAACTAGGACGCTATCGCCTGCAGCAATGTCTTCTAATTCAGATCTAACAGCAAGGCGGATCTGATAGAGCGGGGTGGTTTCGGCCATGAGGCTAAGGGTAATCGCCCTAGACCCGGCCTCCATATGGCATTAATCCCTTAACGCTATAAATATTGGAGAAAAGCAGGCCTGTCTTTGTGGAATTTGCCTCCCACATCATTCCGTTTCCAGCATAAATACTGATGTGATGAATGGTGTTTACCGTTCCTTTATAGGAGTAGAAAAGTAGGTCACCCGGTTCTAACTGACTTAATGGAACATGTTTGGTGTAACTGAAATAAAGAGATGAATTGAGACGATCCCAATTTGGCCAGCCAAGTCCTGCTGCGCGATAAGCGGCATAAACTAAACCAGAGCAATCAAAAGTATTTGGACCTTCATCGCCCCATACATATGGTTTTCTGGCTAGCACTTGCTTCTTGGCAAAAGCCACAGCAACTTCTCGCATCTCTGGAGTGGAGCGAGATGTGCTCCGTCCTTTAAATCCTGCATCAGGCCAGACTTTGGTATAGACATTTGTAGTAGTTGCAATATTTGCATTTGCTTCTTCTAATAAAGCAAGTTGTCTCTGTTGTTCAAGAGTTACGCGTGTCTTTCTTGCTGCATTGAGCTCTTTTAATACCTGATCTTGAATCTTTTGAAGTTTATCCACTTCTTTTTGCTGAGCATTTCTAGCCGCATCTGCCTCAATTTTGGTCTCTTCCACTTTTTTAGTTGCTACCTCTTGCGCTGCTTTGGCGTAATCAGCTGCTTTCTTTGCTTTTGCAGCTGCTTCCTCTGCTGCCTTAAATCTAAATAGAGCTTGGGTGTTTTGATTTCCTAAGGTGTCAAGAGTTGAAAGGCGATCCATTAAATCTTGTGGTCCATCAGAGTGAAGTACTGCGTTTAAATCAGTAAATCCACCCCCCATGATGTAGGCATTGGTGGCAAGACGTCCAATGGAATCATGCGCAGCTTTAACTTCACTCACCGCAACGCTATAAGCGGCTGCAGCAGATTGAGCTTCTTTAGTTGCAATTGCTAGCTCTCTCTTTGCTGCTTCATATTTAGCTCTGGCTGCATTGGCAACTGCTGTTAATTGTTTTAAAGTTAAATTTGCTTTACTTAATTTGGCAGCAGCAGCATCTGCAATCTTCTTTTTCTCTGCTTCAGCTTTCTTTGCAGCTTCGATCTGAGCAATAGTTGGCTTGGGAGTTTTGCCATAGGCAGGGCTATGGGCAATCAGAAGTAAAAAGGAGGTGGAGAGCGCTATTAAGCGGGCGCGTTTAGATTTCAATTCGTGGCTCCCTGGGGATTGGGGGTCAGTTGCTTGAGTGAAAGGATAAAGGCCAAGGCTGAGAAATGCAGGTGGAAAGTAGGTGTGTCAGTTAAAAAGTGATGAATATTGCAGCAACTAGAAGGATGGAATAAAGGCTTAAGTAGGTAATTGAGCCATGAAATATCTTTGCTGCAGACTTTTCGATCTGCGAGCTCTTAAGGCTAAACATCTGTATTGCAAAGAAAGTAGTAAGGGCGGTATTTGCAATATAACTCCAGGCTGGCAAGGCTGCTGAATAAAGCGTTAGGTATGAAGTGGCAAACATTGCAATGGTATGAAACCACATCTGCTGTTCAACTTTGGCAATTGGGGCAACTACTGGAAGCATCGGAATTCCTGCTGCTTCGTAATCATCTTTATATTTAATAGCTAAGGCCCAGAAGTGGGGCGGAGTCCAAAAGAAGATAACCATAAAGAATAGAAAAGCGGTGCTATTAAGAGAATTGGCAACTGCTGCCCACCCGATTAAAACTGGCATACAGCCTGCAATCCCACCCCAGACAATATTCTGGGAAGTGCGCCGCTTAAGACCTACGGTATAGCCAAATACATAAAAGGTGATTGCGCCAATGGTTAGCGCTGTTGCTAAAGGATTGGTAAAGATCCAAAAGATAGAGAGAGATAGGACAGTTAGGGCGGTTGCAAAGGCAAAGGCTTGATTCTCGCTAACCTCTTTATTCACAATCGGACGTTTAGATGTTCTATCCATTAATTGATCAATATCAGATTCAATTATCATATTAAAGGCATTAGCAGCGCCGGCTGCCAAAGTTCCACCAAGTAGTGTTGCAAGAGAAATTCCAAGTGGCGGAACACCATCTGCTGCTAGAAAGAGCGCAGGTAGGGTAGTTACTAGCAACAATTCCACTACGCGCAATTTCATTAACGCGATATATGGTGAAATCATGTCTTGAGATTACCCTGTAGATTGCACTGGTGCGTATCTACTTGGCGTGGGCTATATCTCTAAACCTTATATTTACCAGCGCAATTTCAGCTTCTGCAGAACCGCTATCTGAAAGCTTTAAGTTAAAACTGGAAGCCACTATTACTGGTGATATCTCCCCTAAATCGGTGCGCTCCTCCAATACTGGCTTTGTCTCTGCCCATAACATGATGTATCGCCATAGCGTGACAATTTATGATGCTCGAAGTCTTGAATTGGTGAAATCCATATCAGATCAGGTCAACCTTAAAGATCTTGGCATCAAAGGCTATTCTGGCCTTCATCGCGGTTCCCCAGTTGAAGGGGCATTTTCACCAGATGGTAAATATTTATATGTAACAAATTATGCGATGTATGGCAAAGGCTTTAATAAAGAAGGCACTGATAACTGTAATCCGAGTGATAACTATGACCGTTCATTTCTCTATCGCATCGATACTCAGTCATGGTCTATTGATGCCGCTTATAAGGTAGGGGTAGTTCCTAAAGTTGTTGAGGTTAGCCCAGATAATAAATATGTCTTGGTGAGTAACTGGTGCTCCTACGATCTCTCCATAGTTTCGACAGAGCTAGGCAAAGTTGTGAAAACGATAAAAATCGGGGCATACCCAAGAGGAATTACTATCTCTAATGACTCGCAATTTGCTTTTGTTGCCCAGATGGGAGGCTCAGTAGTTCATAAGATAAATCTTGTAAGTTTTGAAAAAGAGCTACTTAACGTGGGCTCAAATCCAAGGGCCTTAGTTCTCTCTCCTGACAATGCTTATCTATATGCCACCCTTAACTCTGCAGGACGCGTAATTGCCTTTGACTTATCTACTAATAAAGTTGTGGAATCAGTTAAGACGGGTTCTGCAGCGCGCAGCCTTGATATCTCAGCTGATGGCAGCGCACTATATGTAGTTAATTACACCAGCAATACTTTGGCTAAGGTAAGAGTTAGTGATTTTAAGGTCTTGCAGAAAATTAAAGTCTGTAATAGACCAATCGGTGTAACTTATGAAGAATTGCAAAAGAGGGTTTGGGTTGCTTGTTATGGTGGCTCAATTAAAGTCTTTAGTGATTCCCCATCACAATAGCTTCAATTAATCGATCCATTGCAGCTCTAGCTTTATTTCTTCCACTTAGCGTTGGTGTTATCCCATCAGCCATAATTGCGAAGACATATTCCTTATCTGCTGACTTGGCATAGCCTGCAAGAGTCACTGTATTTCTAAGCCAGCCAGTCTTAGCTTTCACTTTGCCTATTGCTTCAGGGCCATCTTTAATAAATCTCTTCTTTAGCGTCCCGCTTTTTCCAGACACTGGAAGTCCTTCATAAATAGCTTGATATTTTGGGTTCTCTCTTATTTTCACTAAGAGCTCAACAACGGTTTGTGTTGAGAGGCGATTACCTTTATCTAGACCGCTACCATCTTTTGCTTTTAGGCCTTGACTATTAACCCCAATTTCTTCTAACGCTAATTTAAAAGTTTGAGTAAGGCCCTTACTTGTTCTTTCAAATCCAATCTCGCGCACTGCTGCCATTGCTAAGCGATTAGCCAGAGTGTTATCACTATAGAGGTTTACAAACTTGACCATCTCAGAAAGAGGCAGAGAGGTTAGTGAGGCTATCTCCTCTTTCGCTATTTGATTCGCTTTAGCTGAATCAACTTTCTTAAATGTGGCCTTAATACCTTTTCTTTTTAGATTAAGACTTAGGTCATACCGATCTTTTTCAAAGAGACTTGTGTAATAAAGCGTTATCTTCTTTCTCTTTTCTGGATTTGCTTTAGTAATAAGTGAGGGAAGATATTTCTGTCCATTCTTCTTTGCTAAGGTTAGATTGCTGCTCATCCAAGGATCTAGTGAGCCCTTAATTAGATAGGTATTTTCACTCTCTGTTGTAAAAATACTTGTTACATACCTTCTCTCCCCGCCCACAAAGTGAAGAGCAGCGGTTGAAGAAACAAGTTTTAGAACTGATGCTGGTACGCGTAGCGAATCTGGAGAATTCTGTGCAACAACTTGACCATCTAATGGATTAAGGATTAGTAGGCCAGGGGTAGCAAGGTGCTTACTATTTACATATTTATCAAGAGAGTGAAGCGCCGATGCCTCTAATGGGTTAATGGCAAGCAGTAGCGCTAGAAGAAGAGCCACTCTTGATTTAGCCATAGATGAAAGAGTAATAGTCATTTATCCAACTTGGCTTTAGGCTTGAGCCTATGCGTACTGGTTATCTTTATCACGAAATATTTGGATGGCATGACACAGGCACATTTGTCGGAGATATGCCCTCTGATCCTGAAGCGGGCCTGCAGCCATATATGAATTATGAAAATCCTGAGACAAAGAAGAGAATCCATGAATTAGTTGTGGTTTCAGGGTTGATTGAACACTTAATTCGAATTCCAGTACGAGCTGCCAGTGAGACAGAATTAGCAACTGTTCATACCAAGGAACATATAGCGCGAATTAAGAAGGAATCTGCTTCAAGACTTGGTGGTGATGGCGGTGATTTAACAACGCCATTTGCTAAAGGTGGATATGAAATTGCTGCTATGGCAGCAGGCGGGGCAATTGAATTATTTGAAGCTGTCCTAAACGGTGATGTTGATAATGGATATGCCCTTATTAGACCGCCAGGTCATCATGCAGTCTCTGAAACTGGGATGGGTTATTGCATCTTTTCAAACCTTGCTGTTGCTATTGCAGTAGCAAAGAAGACTCATAATAAGGATCTTCGTGTGGCTGTAGTTGACTGGGATGTTCATCATGGAAATGGCACTGAATCTATATTTTTAAATGATCCAAATGTATTAACTATCTCGCTTCATCAAGATCAGTTATATCCCCATGACACAGGAAGTGTCGATGTTGTTGGGGTTGGAACTAATATCAATATTCCACTTCCACCAGGAACAGGTCATGGCGGGTATTACTACGCATTTGATGAAGTTGTAATTCCTGCAATAAAGCAATTTAAGCCAGATATCATCGCTGTTGCTTCAGGTTTTGATTCATCAGTTTATGACCCGCTAGGAAGAATGTTGGTTACTGCTGAAGGCTATCGAGTTATGACTAGAAAGCTTATGGGTGTGGCTAGCCAAGTTTGTTCTGGAAAATTAATGATGACTCATGAAGGCGGTTATAGCGCCTCATACGCCCCATTTTGTGGACTCTTTGTTTTAGAGGAGCTATCTGGAGTTAAGAAATTAGCTGATCCATTTGCTCATGGAAATAATTATCCAGGTCATGAACTCAAAGAGCATGAGAAAAGAATTATTGATCAAGCAAAGAAGTTGGTAGGCAATCTATGAGTTTGCCACCAGGTGAGATTGGGCCCGGTGAGTTTTATCCCGTAGTCGGCGTAGGACCTCATCCAAAGCCATGGCCAAGTGATGAACACTTTGATCCTGAATTACTTGAAAATGGCGATCGCCGTAATGTGCTTGATAAATATCGCTATTGGAAAGTTGAAGCGATTGTAAGTGAGCTTGATACCAAGCGACATGCCTTACGGATAGCAATTGAGAATTGGCAACATGATCTAAACATTGGCTCAGTTGTAAGAACTGCTAATGCCTTTAATGTCTCTAGCGTTCATATCGTGGGAAAACGTGACTGGAATCGACGTGGAGCAATGGTCACCGATAAGTATTTAACAGTAATTCATCATGCCACTATCGCTGAATTCAAAAGCTGGGCTGATGAGAATAAAGTGGAAATCATTGGGATTGATAACTTGGAAATCTCAAAGCCCATAGAGAGCGCTAAATTACCTAAAGAATGCGTGCTCTTTCTCGGTCAAGAGGGAGCTGGTATGTCAGATGAAGCAGTTGCAGTCTGTAGCCAAGTTTTATCAATCAAGCAATATGGCTCTACTAGATCTATGAATGCCTCAGCTGCTGGAGCAATTGCTATGTATGCCTGGGCGATGCAGCACTTAAATAAGTAATTGCTCTATAAGCCCATCTGTTGCTTTCTCTACCATTTCTAAAACGCTTTCAAATGCTGAATCTGGCAGCGAGTATGGATCTGGAACTTCTAATGAATCAGGGCCACTTGGATCAAATTGTCTTAAGTAATAGATCTTGCGTTCTTCTTCTTCACTTGTGACATATCTACTTACCTCTAAGTGGTTATCTTTATCCATCACTAAAACTAGATCAGCTGCTACAAGACGTGAGTAATTAAATTGCGATGCAATATGGTCAAAGGAATATCCAGCCTTCTCCCAAGTTCTCTTCGATGGAGGATTTGGTCCTTGACCAACATGCCAATTTGAAGTCCCAGCAGAATCAACAAATACTTTTGGACTCTCTAGCTTTGAAACTTTATTGGCAAGAACTGCTGCTGCCATTGGAGAGCGACAGATATTGCCGTAGCAGACCATGGTGATAATTAAATTATCGCGACCTTTAAGATGAGAGAGGTTTACTGCGCTCACTAATCTTCAACAATTTCTGAGACCGATTTAATTCTCCGTTCAATTTCAATCGCCTCATCAGATCTGCCAAGGGTGTGAAGAATCGCTGCAATTCGCCGCTCAATAGAGATGATAAATTCGAAGTCTTTGAGATCAGCCTCGGCTGCGGTATCAAGTACCCGCTCCAGAGTGCCTAATCCTTCATAAACCTCACCAGATAGGACCTGGGCTTTACCCAGTTCAAATGAGGCATAAGTCAGGCGACGTTGATCATGAGCCGTTGTAAAAACATCGACAGCCTTTTGGGCTGCAGTTAACGCAGAATCGGCATCGCTAAGTTCGGTATAGCAATGAGCGATTTTTTGATCGCATCTTGCAACATGAATCACTTCTTTTGCCTCTTTAAAATATTTTCTTGCCTCAAAGAATGCTTCAAGTGCTTTCTCATAAATCTTCAACTCTCGATAGGCGCAGCCAATTAAATGGAAATCAGTTGCTGCTCCTAACTCATTTCCATCAATTAAGTGTTCGCGAGCACACTCCTGCATGCAATCAATCGTGTTTTGATATTCCTTGGAACTAAACCACCACTCACCAAGGGTGCAGGCTAATTCAAGTGCCATTGGTGATTTATTCTCTCGAAGCAATTCCACAGCTTTACTCATGGCAGTTGCTGCCTCATTCATTCGCTTTAATTGATTTAAGTTATAACCAATTGCTGAATAGGCCTGAGCTAGCCCCTCACTTGGGGCTGCGCTTCCAAGCTCTGAGTAAATATCGCGAGCTGTTTCGGCAAGAGCTAGAGCTTCATCGTATTGGCCACGAGCATAAATTCGAGCGCTTAATTCGTAATAAGTACTGGCACGATCTATACCTTGAGTTTCAGGTATTCGTTCCCACAACATTTCTTCAGTAATGATTTCATCATTAACATCATCATCGTTGTGTTCGTCGGCCAATGCACTTCTCCATTCACTAGTAGCGCTGCGAGTAAGCCTTAACTTATCAGGTGTTAATTAAGCTGACCCTCTAGAACTAACAATTACTGTGAGTCGGCCCTACCAAGCACCACTGAGAAGGTCTTTGATCCTCCGCCAGGCATATCTACTGTGACTTTAATGCTCTCTCCTGGGGCAAAGGAGCGGACTCTGACAATGGCAGTTATTAGATCGTTGATCTTCTTTCCTTCAATCTCTCTAATAACAGCACCTGCTGGAATTCCAGCTTTCTCAGCAGCCTCGCCAGCAACTAGACGCAAAACCTTTGCGCCAAGCCCGGTATAGCTAGTATCAAAATTAACACCTAGAAACGGTCTAGATGATTTACCGGTGGCAATAATTTCATCAACTACTCGCTTTGCTTGATTGATAGGAATTGAGAAACCAAGTCCAATAGATCCAGATGTTCCAGAACTTAGCGTTGCAATAGCAGAGTTAATTCCAACGAGTGCGCCAGTTCCATCAACTAATGGACCTCCTGAGTTTCCAGGGTTAATAGCTGCATCGGTTTGAATTGCATCAATAAATGATTCAGCGCCAAAGCTTCCCGCAGTAACAGGTCTATTTAAGGCTGAAACAATTCCACTAGTTACAGTGCCTGATAACCCAAGTGGGGAACCAAATGCCACAACCGGCTCTCCGATAGCTAATCTGTTTGAGTCGCCGACGGTAATTGCTTTTAGATTTCCGCGCTCAATTCTTAGCACTGCAATGTCATAGGTGCTATCTCTTCCCACAATAGTGGCCTTTTCATAATCACCATTATTTAACTCAACTCTTACGCTGCCAGCTGTTGCTGCTGATTCAATAACATGATTATTAGTAATAATAAAAGATGAAGAAGCGCTAGTGCGATAGATAACTCCAGATCCACTGCCGCTTCCAGTAGCTGCGCTAACTGCGATAGAAACCACTGAGGGCGAGACTGCAGCAGCAATGCTCTCTACATTAACTCCAGAGCCTGCAACCTCCATCAGAGTGCGGGTCTTGGTGCAAGATCCATTAGTTGCTGAATAAAGCGCTTTGGTTCGATTATCTACACATACCTTGGTTGGGGGCAAATCTGGAGTGACAGCCACAGCCACACTGCCAGCGACAAATGCACCTGCGATAAAGCCGACCATTACCTTGCTAAATGTTGATAAATTTTTCATACGCGAACCTAACCACTCTTTGCTGAATGCAGCCTGAAAGGTAAGTTAACCTTGGCTGAGTAGACTTCGCAACTTATGGATCTTGCTCTAAGACGTGCTCGCATAGCGGTCACTATCACTTTTATTATAAATGGCTTTAGCGCTGGAAGCTTTGTGGCAAGAATTCCAGACTTTAAAAGAATTCTAGATATTTCAAATGGAACCCTTGGTCTCTCTCTGCTCTTTGTTTCAGCCGGGGTATTTCTAGCCCTAAAACCTGCTGGTAAATACTCCGCAAAATTTGGAAGCCAACCAATTATATTCTTCTCAACTATTGCATTAGCGCTCTCTTATTTACTTCTTGGTTTTCTCTTCTCGCTTACCTGGTTCTGGATTACTTTATTCATCTTTGGTTTTGTACTCGCAGCTCAAGATGTCTCGATGAATGCTCATGCTGTAGTAGTTGAGCAGCGCGCAGGTCGACGATTAATGAGTGTATTTCATGCCATGTTCTCAGTTGGAACTTTATTCGGTGGAATATTAGGAGGAGTATTTTCGCAATTAGAGATAACTCCACTAACTCAAGGCTCATCACTTGCACTCCTCTATATTGTTGCAGCTCTTCTAGTACGACCACTCTTTCTCCCCGCCTCTGCTGATACTCACCACTTTGGAGATGAGAAGAGAGCGAAGCATCCACCGATCTTTGCCATATTGGGCCTCTTTGGTTTGTTTGCAGCCTTAAGTGAGGGAGCAGCAGGTGATTGGGGTGGAGTTTTAGCTCGTGAAACCTTTGGCGCATCTCCATTTATCTCTACTCTGCCTTATATTGTTTTCTGCACAGCGATGATTATTGGGCGCCTCTCTGGTGATTATCTCGCTCATCGTTTTGGCGCATCTAAAGTTATTGCAGCAGGCGGTGTTATCGCTGGAACTGGACTGAGCGCAGGGTTATTAATCGGGGGAATCCCAGCAATTATGGTTGCATGGTTTTTACTTGGAATTGGTTTATCGGTAGTTATTCCTTTGATGTTTAGCGCCGCTGGAACTATTGCTTTAACTAAGTATTCGGGAGTTATAGCTCCATCTGAAGCAGTTGCAAAAGTATCTGGCGTTTCCTACTTCGGCTTTGTTATCGGTCCCCCACTTATTGGATTCATCGCTGATGCATTTGAATTGCGTTGGACTTTGATGTTATTAGCAGGGCTTTCTTATCTACTTATTCTTGCCTCTAGATATGCCAGGGTGGCTTAAGACTTACTCCAAGATGTATTAAGGGCTCGTCCCTCTGCATATCCTGATGCAGATTGAATTCCGATAACAGCTTTTTGCGCAAATTCACTTAAGTTTTTCGCTCCCGCATAAGTGCAAGAAGATCTAAGTCCTGCAATGATTTCATCAATTAAATCCTCAACCCCTGGTCGAATAGGATCTAAATACATTCGAGAGGTTGAAATACCCTCTTCATATAGCGCTTTTCTAGCGCGTTCAAAGGCATCTTCACTTGAAGTTCTTGCAGCCACTGCTCTTGCTGACGCCATACCAAATGATTCTTTATATAAACGAGCTGATGAATCAACTCTTAAATCACTTGGAGATTCATAGGTTCCCGCAAACCATGAACCAACCATGACAGCAGATGCACCAGCGGCAAGTGCTAAGGCAACATCTCTTGGATGCCTAACGCCTCCGTCTGCCCAGATATGTTTGCCAAGCTTTCTTGCAGCCTCTGCGCACTCCATCACTGCCGAAAATTGTGGTCTGCCAACTCCAGTCTGCATCCTGGTTGTACACATCGCGCCTGGTCCAACGCCAACTTTTACTATATCTGCACCTGCTTCAATCAAATCTTTTACACCTTCTGCAGTAACAACATTGCCAGCAACAATTGGAATATTTGGATTTAGTGAGCGAACTGCTTTTAGAGCTTCAATCATTTTCTCTTGATGGCCATGGGCAGTGTCGAGAACTAATAAATCAACCCCTGCTCTTATTAGTTCTGAAGCCTTTGTTTTCACATCACCATTAACACCAAGTGCTGCGCCAATTCTTAACCGCCCCTGATTATCAAGCGCTGGTTTATATAGCGTGGCACGTAGCGCACCAATTTTGGTGATAATTCCAACTAGCTCACCACTACCATCAACTACTGGAGCAAGGCGGGGATTCTTCTCTGTTAGTAAATCAAAGGCTTGACGAGCGCTAACTGAGCTTGGAATTACCATTAAATCCTTAGACATAATTCTGCTTAATTGAGTAAAGCGATCAGCCCCCTCCCAATCTTCCTCCATCACAATTCCAAGTGGCTTATTGTTTTCAACTACCACGATTGCTCCATGAGCTCTCTTATGAATTAAAGATGCGGCATCAGCAACTGTCTGTTCTGGCGTTAGCGTTATTGGAGTATCAAAGAGAATGTGCCGAGATTTAATCCATGAGATAACTTCAGTAACTACATCAATTGGAATGCCTTGTGGGATAACACTTAAACCACCACGCCGGGAAACAGTCTCTGCCATCCTTCTGCCAGAAATTGCTGTCATGTTGGCAACTACTAAAGGAATGGTGGCGCCAGTATTATCTAAAGTGTTTAGGTCAACATCCATACGACTACTAACACCAGAGCGCGAGGGAATCATAAAAACATCGTCGTAGGTGAGATCGTGATTTGGTTGATGAATTAACCGCACGTAGCAGAACTATAGACCTACTAGAGCGCGATAGGATAAATCAATGTCTGAACCCCTTATCTCTGCCCGTGGCTTAACCAAGCGCTATGGGGATTTCACAGCTGTAGATGCCATCGACTTTGATGTAGCTAAAGGTGAGTCATTTGGCCTACTTGGTCCAAATGGAGCTGGTAAGTCAACAACTATGAGAATTATCGCTGCCACCTCGCAGCGCACCTCAGGAACAATCACAATTTTAGGAAGAGATCCTGAAGAGCATGGTCCACAAATCAGAGCTCACCTAGGCGTTGTTCCTCAACAAGATAATTTAGATACCGAACTTACCGTTACTGAAAATCTTTTTATTTATGGTCGTTATTTTGGGCTAAGTAAGAAGTTTATCCGCACCAAGATAGAAGAGCTTTTGGAATTTGCGCAGTTGGAAGAAAAGCGTGATGTGAAAGTTGATGCGCTAAGCGGTGGAATGAAGCGTCGATTAACAATTGCTAGGGCTCTAGTTAGTGAGCCAGATATCTTGATGCTTGATGAACCAACTACTGGACTTGATCCCCAAGCTCGCCACATTCTCTGGGATAGGTTGTTTCGCCTTAAAGAACTAGGCGTGACTTTAGTTATTACCACTCACTTTATGGATGAGGCCGAACAACTCTGTGATCGCTTAGTTGTGATGGATAAAGGCAAGATCATGGCTGAAGGATCTCCCTTGGAGTTAATAAAGGCCTACTCAACAAAGGAAGTTCTGGAAGTTCGCTTTGGTTCTGATAGGAATAAAGAGATTGCTCCAACTCTTAGAGCTATGTGCTCTCGGATTGAGGAGTTGCCAGATCGAATCTTGATGTATGTCGAGGATGGAGAGGCTCTTCTCGAAGAGATCTTAAATAAAAAGCTCCACCCCACCACCTCGCTTGTCCGACGTAGCTCACTAGAAGATGTATTTCTTCGCCTAACCGGAAGAACCCTGATCGAATGAATTCAGGGATCAGCGTTGCCAAGATTCGAAGCTTTGGCGCTATTTATGTTGCTGAGGCTCGCATGTCTGCAATGCTTAAGTGGAAGGGCATTATTGCCATTGTTGCCATTGGTAATCCGCTTTTCTATTTAATAGCAATCGGTATTGGGGTTGGAGTTTTAGTAAATGAGAATTCAGGAACTTCTGGAACTGGTGGGGTTGAATATATAACCTTTATCGCACCAGCCCTTCTTGCAAGCGCTGCTATTACTGCAGCCTTAGATGAAGCTATGTTTCCAGTGATGGAAGGCTTTAAGTGGAGAAAACTCTTTTATGCAATGAACTCAACTCCAATTACTGGACCACAGATTGCACTTGGTGTTTTTATCGCTGCTCTAGCTCGAGTTGCATTCACTGTGATCTGTTATTGGGCAGTACTTATTGCATTTGGAGTAATGACTATTAAACAATCCTGGGATGTAATTCCTGTAACAATATTTGCAGCAGGTGCATTTGCTTCAATCATCATAGGAATTACTGCCAAGGTAAAAAATGATGATTACTTTATGACAGTTCTGGGTCGCCTAATAATTATGCCGATGTTTCTCTTTTCAGGCACATTCTTCCCGCTTAATACTATGCCAATTTATCTCCAGCCAATTGGTTGGATTTCACCACTCTGGCATTCCACTGAACTTGGTCGATATTTCTCTTATGGATATCCGTTAAGCGCAACGATGTTAATTGTTCACTTTGCTTTTCTTCTTGCGCTACTAATTGGTGGTTTAGCACTTGCCAATAAAACTTTCACTATTAGGTTGACTAAATGAGTAACGCTGTAGCAATTGCAGATGCCAGAGCTAATCGCACCGGCCATCAAATCTATGCTGGGCGCTCAAGAGCAATTATTGAAAGATCTCTTATTGCTCTGCGCTCCTCAACTTGGGTTCCAATTGCTACTGGCTTTGTTGAGCCAGTGCTCTATTTGCTTGCTTTTGGCTATGGAATGGGCGAGCTCATTGGCAATGTCACTTTGGGAGATAAAACTATTGATTACACCGTTTTTATCGCCCCAGGATTGCTGGCAACTAGCGCCATGAATGGAGCTATATATGACTCAACATGGAATGTTTTCTTTAAATTAAACGAGAGCAAGCTCTACCAAGGAATGCTGGCAACCCCACTTGGTCCACTAGATGTTGCACTTGGCGAGATAACTTGGGCTCTACTTCGTGGTTTGAGTTATGCCATTGCCTTCCTTGCTATTACCGCCCCTCTTGGTTTAGTTCCTGGCGTATCTGCTCTTCTAGCAATACCTGCAGCTGTGTTTATTGCTTTCGGTTTTGCCTCCTTTGGTATGGCTATTACCTCTTACTTTAAAACCTACCAACAGATGGGCATGATAAATATTGTTGTTTTACCTCTATTTCTATTCTCTGGTTCTCTCTATCCAATCTCGGTTTATCCTGATTGGTTAGAGTTTTTAATTCAGTTAATGCCTTCCTGGCATGGTATTGAATTGGTACGTAATGTTTGGTTTGGTGATTTAGATTCAGGAACTTTGCTTCACATTTCTTATTTTGTAGTAATGATTATCTGTGGACTTTATTTCACAACACGAAGACTTCGTGATTTATTCATGCGATAAACACGCATGAAATACCTATCTGTTGACGCAAACTTGAGGGCAGGGTAGAGTTCGGGAAAGTTTGATTAACGAATAGGGGCGTGGTACCAACAAATCGGATCTAATGATCCGTATTTGGGAAGTCCAAACCAATCCCATGTTCAATAAAACTCATCACCCAGAAACATTTAGATCTACTCCTCATACATTTAAACCAGTCTCTCCTAAACGCATCAGTGAGCTATTGGAGATAGAGAAAGATAAGTTTTCAAAACTTGCTCCGGAATCTGGCGTTGAAAATAGGCGTGCCTCTCAAGTCACTCCAAAGGGTGTAGCTTCAAGTTTCCAACACTGGGATCCCTACCCAATTTCAATTGTTGCCGCCAAAGGGGCATGGCTAACCGATGTCGATGGTCGCCAGATGCTCGATCTCTCAATGGGCTTTGGAGCTCTTCTAGTCGGCCACTTAAATGAAGAGGTAGTTAAAGAGGCCCATGCCACTTTAGATGTTGGAACTCTATTTGCCACTCCATCGCCTATCACTAGAACTGGGGCTGAAATTATCTGCCGCAGATTTGGCCTAGATATGGTCCGCTTTGCAAACTCGGGTACCGAGGCAACTATGTATGCCTTAAGAACGGCAAGGGCGGCTACTGGAAAACTTGGCGTTATAAAAATTGAGGGTGGATATCACGGTTCATATGACTCTCTAATGGTTTCGGTAAAACCAGATATCTCACTTGCAGGCGATGCCAACTCACCAAAGGCAGTTCCACTTGAAGCCGTTGTGCCAGGTGATGTCTGGGTGGTTCCATATAACGATGCTGAGGCAATTGAGCGAGTATTGAAAAAGGATGCAGATAAAATTGCCTGTGTATTTATGGAGCCAGTTCTAGAAAATATTGGAATTGTTCTTCCAGATCTTGGTTATTTGGAGAGAGTGCGCGAGCTCTGTGATCAATATGGAGTATTACTAGTATTTGATGAAGTTAAAACTGGACTGACTGCAGGTCCGCAAGGCGCTGCGCAACGCCTTGGAGTTAAGCCTGATCTAATCGCTATCGCTAAATCAATTGGTGGCGGTATTCCAGTTGCAGCCTTTGGCGGTAAAAGGGAATATATGGAAGTTGTCGTCAATGGAAAACATAACCATCTTGGAACATTTAACGGCCATTACTTAGCTATGGCGGGAATTAGAGCAACAGATCGCATCTGCACCCCTGAGGCGCTTAAGAAATCTGAAGATTTAAATAGGGATGCGTTAGGCAAAATTGCTGAGATTATCAATGAGTATGAAATTCCAGCCCATACCGTTGGTTTTGGAGTTAAGGGCTGTATTACTTGGTCTGCAAGCCCAGTTCGAAACTATCGTGATTACAAAGCCACAGACTTTGATATTGCAGAACTATCCTTCTTCTGGTCGTTAAATAGAAATGTAATGACCCCACCAGGACTTGATGAGCAATGGTTGATCTCTCTAGCCCATGGCCAGCGTGAGATAGATATTATCGTTGGAGATTTCTTAGAGTTTGCTAAAGCACTTCGCGCTTAAACTCGATAGTAATGCTCTAAGTTCCAAGCCCTAACTCCACCTGCAACGCCTGCGGTATTTGGCACTATAACTACATCATCACCCATGCGTTCTAAATCTATAGGGCGAATTAGTCTTGCATTTCCACCACCAATATATAGCCGATCCCATTTGAAAACTGGGCGAAGCTCTTCTACTAAAACTTTAATTCTTCG
Source organism: uncultured Clavibacter sp. (assembly GCA_937883945.1). GTDB lineage: Bacteria > Actinomycetota > Actinomycetes > Nanopelagicales > Nanopelagicaceae > MAG-120802. The sequence goes on from CAKZXY010000080.1 coordinate 22,248, forward strand.
TGACCAAAATATTGTTCCAAGCCTCTTGCGCTCTTGTTCGCCAATCCAAGTGTCATAAGTTGTTGCCCTGCGCACTGTGGCATGGGAGAGCTCAAAGTGTGGCGTTAGCTTTCCGCCGTAAAAAATAGCAAAGCCAAGACCAGTTCCTAAAGTAATAACCACTTCATACCCGGAGCCAGTTATGATTCCTGCGCCATGAACTTCAGCATCATTTAAAACTAAAGTTGGAACATTTAGTTTTGTTGAGATTGCTTCTCGGGCATCAAAGCCAGACCAGAGTTCTGCACTCTCTAAATCGATTTTTGTGCGCGGACCACTCTTTGTTATGTAATGCGGGGTTGAGATAACAACACCATTTCGAATCATTCCTGGCATTCCGATTGTGGCGCGATAAGCCTTTGGAAGTCCGGATGCAATTTCGGCGATGGTTTCGACAAAAGTTGCTGGAGGAAGCGGATAGGGCGTTGGGATTCTATTTGGCTTGGAGTGCATGGTTCCTGAACTATCAAGAACACAGCTTTTTAGATAGAGGCCCCCGCAATCAATCGAGAGCGTAAGGTTCTCATCCATCCCGCTATCTTCCCCCACTTAGAAATCTTTGCCAAATATTTATCAAAACCCCCTTACAAAAGCAGCGCCACTAGATAGAGTCTTTCTGTGGCTTTAATTGAGATTCGTAATCTGACGAAATCTTTTGGCAACCTCAAGGCCGTTGATGACATCTCTCTAGATATTCAATCAGGTGAATTCATCACCTTGCTTGGACCATCTGGATCTGGCAAGACCACAGTACTTCGAATGATTGCGGGATTTGAAGATCCTGATGCTGGCTTAATTAAGTTAAATGGTGAAGATATAACTCACCTTCCTCCTTTTGATCGTGATGTTAATACTGTGTTTCAAGATTATGCTCTTTTCCCTCATATGAGCGTGCAAGAAAATGTTGAATATGGGTTAAGAACGAGAAAGGTTCCTAAAGCTGAAAGAGCTAAGCAAGCCATAGCAGCTATTGCTTCGGTAAAGCTTGAAGAAACTGTCAATCGTTTACCACATCAACTCTCTGGTGGTCAGAGACAGAGAATTGCTCTGGCTCGAGCTTTAGTTTTAAGGCCGCGAGTACTACTACTAGATGAACCACTTGGCGCACTTGATAGACAACTTAGGGAAGAAATGCAGGTTGAATTAAAAAAGATTCAACGTGATGCTGGAATAACATTTGTTTTTGTCACTCATGATCAGGAAGAGGCGATGAGAATGAGTGATCGTATTGTTGTGTTTAACTCTGGGCGCATAGAACAAGTTGGAACTCCGGAGCAGGTTTATGAAGAACCACGAACTAACTTTGTAGCTGGTTTTCTAGGAACAGCAAACATTTTTACAGTTGATATGGCTAACAAGTTATTAGGGGCTTCAAGCACAGTAAGTATTAGGCCAGAGCGAATCAGATTAGAGGCTCTTGGGACAAAGATTGATAAGGGTGAGACTTCGATAGTTGGAAGGATTCATGAGGCTGCATTTGTTGGTGCGAATACTATTTATATTATCGAAACAGAATTTGGGATGAAGTTAACAGTTAGGAAAACAAATACAGAATTGCTGGGACAGGACAATAGTTTTGTCGCTGGCGATCAGGTAATGGCCGTTTGGCGAAATAGCCATGTGGCTCAGATACCTGTTTAGTGCTGACTCGAGTCACACGAAAGGAAGAAAATGAAGGGGAAGAAACTAGCAATACTTAGCGCTCTATCCGCCTCTGTCTTGATCATCAGTGGATGTTCATCAGGAAGCGATGAGAGCTCTGGGGTTGAAATTGAAGTGCCCGATGTCCCAATGCATGAAGCAATGGGAGAGTTTGAGGGCGAATTAAATATCGTTAACTGGTCAGGCTTTGTTGAACCAGCCTGGACAGATAAATTCACAGCTGATACTGGATGCAAAGTTAATCCTCGCGTTGCAGGTACCAGCGATGAAATGGTTACCTTGATGCGAACTGGTCAATATGACATCGTTTCTGCATCAGGTGATGCCGCTCTAAGGCTTATCGTCGGTGGCGATGTACAGCCATTAAATCTTGACTTAATTCCTAACTTCAGCGATGACATTGCCGCTGGTATGAAGGGAAATATTTACGACACAGTAAATGGAAAGCCTTACGGTGTTCCAATTGGTCGTGGAGCTAACCTGCTTCAATACAACGAAGATGTAACCGGTGGAGCGCCAGAGAGTTGGGATGTTGTCTGGGAGCTAGATACTCCTTATAAGGGCAAGATCACTGCTTACGACGCACCTATCTATATTGCTGATGCAGCTGTCTATTTGATGTATCACAAGCCAGAGCTAGGAATAAAGAATCCTTATGCTCTAGATAAAACACAGTTAGCTGCTGCTATCGATCTATTGAAGCAACAGAATAAGGTTATTGGTGAGTACTGGTCAGATCCAGTAGCCCAGATAACTTCTTATGTTGGTGGCAATACTGTGGTTGGTACTTCATGGGAAGTTCTTCGTAAGTTTGCAGCTCAAGACAACCTAAAGACAACGCTTCCAGTTGAAGGTTCAACTGGTTGGTTTGACTCATGGTTGGTTAGCTCAACTACTAAGAACATCAACTGTGCCTATGCTTGGATGGATTACACCAGCAAGCCAGATGTAAATGGCGCTATCGCTGTTAACTTCGGTATGGCACCAGCAAACGTCGCATTCTGCGCTTCCAGCCCTGAGGCTCAAGCTCACTGCGACACCTTCTTTGCAGAAGATGAAGAGTTTTTCAAGAGAATTTGGCCTTGGACAACTCCGATTGAAACCTGCGTTGATGGTCGAAAAGACGTTAAGTGCACTAGCTTCCAAGAGTGGACTAACGCCTGGGCAACCGTTAAAGGTTGATAAATGTTGTGTGGGGGCCGAGAGATCGGCTCCCACACAAACTAATCAAAATAAATATGTCAACGAAATCAATCTATAAGGGCAGCCGACCAATCTCTTCCTTTTTGCTAAGAAAGCCAAAGGTTAGATTGATTTCTCTCTTGTCTCTTCCTATGACATGGATTGTTGGCGTTTACATAGTCTCACTTTTTCTCTTACTGATAACAGCTTTTTGGAATGTAGACCCATTTACTTCAAGAGTTAGACCTGGTTTCACTTTAGAGAACTTCATAATGATCTTCACAGTACCTGCTTATATTGCTACCTCAATTCGTACTCTTTTTATTGCTCTATCAGTAACTGCTATCTGTGTTCTTCTCGCTGTTCCACTTGGGATTTATATGGCGAAGATTGCCAACCCGCGGCTACGTAATTTTCTTGCTGTTGCAATAACACTGCCCCTCTGGGCAGGATATTTAGTAAAAATAATTGCTATGCGACTGGTCTTTACTGAAGAGGGTTTCTTTAATTGGTTTATGGCTCCCTTTGGTATTCGCGGACCTGGATTCTCAATTCCAATCGTGATTTTAACTCTTACTTATCTCTGGTTTCCTTATATGGCTCTTCCGGTATATACAGCTATTCGCCAGATCCCGCCAAATCTCTTCGATGCTTCAAGTGATATGGGGGCTAAGGGATTTACTACTGTTTACCGTGTTGTGATTCCACTTATTGTTCCAGCCATCATTGCAGGATCTGTCTTTACATTTTCATTGAGTTTAGGTGATTATCTAGCCGCTCGCTTTACAGGCGGATCAACTCAGATGATTGGAAGCATTATTGCTGCAAATATCAACCTAAATCCTCCCGTTGCTGCTGCATATTCCATGATTCCAATTGCTTTTGTAGTGATTTATCTTATGGTGGCAAGGCGCACTGGATCTTTGGAGCGAATGTAGATGTTAAGGCTGTCAAGGTTGGCTCAAGTTGCACTTGGGGCCGTAGTGCTCTCTATTTTATTCTTTATGTATACCCCGTTAATGGTTCTGATTCTAAATTCATTCAATGAGTCACAGATTTCAGGATGGCCAATAGATAATTTCTCAACTAAGTGGTGGGAGTTTGCTCGAAGTTATCAACCAATTAGGGATGCGCTACTCAATTCAGCTCTTGTAGCAACGGGGGCCATGGTTATTGCTTCCGTGCTTGGAACGTTAGTTGCCTTTGCTATGAAGGGCTTCTCCTTCTTTGGTAGAGGCACTGTTAATATTTTGGTCGTTCTGCCTATTGCTCTTCCTGGAGTTGTAACAGGTGTTGCCTTTAGTAATACATATTCTAATTTCCTTACTCCAATGGGATTTAATATTGGTTACTTTGGAATGATTGTCGCTCACTCAACATTTTGCATAGTAATGGTTTTCAATAATGTCTTTGCACGCCTGCGCCGGATGAACCCGAACCTTCAAGAAGCTTCTGCTGATTTAGGAGCTGGCCTATGGCAGACCTTTAGGCTTGTTACATTTCCTCAATTTAGAACTTCTTTTGCTGCAGGAGCGTTATTAGCCTTTGCGCTAAGTTTTGATGAAGTTGTTGTAACTATTTTTACAGCTCCCCCTGGGGTAGATACCTTGCCGCTCTGGATATTGAAGGAAGTTGGCAGACCAAATCAAGCCAGCGTTGTAAATGTTGTTGCTACCGTTGTTATCTTGCTCTCCCTGATTCCGGTTTATATCTCCCAGCGACTTGCTAGAGCTCAAGAAAATGAGTGATAGATAAGTTATTTTTTTAGAATTCGACTCGCACGCTTTGGACGATCAGTAATTACTCCATATATTTCTCTATTCTTTAACCACCTTAAGTCCTCTTTAGAGTTAACAGTCCATACATAAATGCGATCAGCTTTGATGACTTTGATTAAAAATGGATAGCGCTTAAGTGTTGTTATGTTTAAAGCGATAAATCTAGATCTAGAAATTATGGCCCCTAAGCCATACCTAATGACCTTTGCTGCAGTGATACCACTACGCCTCACTCGGCGAACTGCCAGGTAAGAAAAAGAGATAATAACAACCTCTATCCCAGCTCTCTCTATCTCATCTTTATGTTGATTAATTAAATCTATAGTTTTCTTCTCAATAGCTCCACTGCTTAATACTGGATGCTTGGTTTCAATTAGAAGGTCTTTCTTAGAATCAATTGCCATCACTAACAACTCTTTTAGAGTTAATGCATCTGCATCATTGATTAATTCTTGCGCAGTTAAACGTGAAACTAATTTGTAATTACCTGTAATTCTCTTTGTATTTGCATCATGGAAGCAAATTACTTTCTTATCCTTTGTAAGCCTTACATCACATTCAAATCCATCAGCACCGGCTTCAATTGCTGCCTGATAGGCAACGCGAGTCATCTCGGGATACTTATGGCTATAACCCCTGTGGGCAAAGATTTTCATCGCCCGATTATGAACCGGAGAGAGTTAATGATTCCGACTCTACCCTTTCGAAATTTGAAGAGCTGTGACTTAATAAGAAAGAGAGCTCTAAAGATTGGAGCTAGCGGGCCAAAGACTCGAGTGAAAACCGCAGAGCGCGCCTTCAGATCTTTATCTGTTCCCCAACGACTTCCAGAACTATCAGAGGGGTGTATTGCTACTTTTATTGGCAGATAGACCCCTCTTAACCCCTTATTTAGGGCATCTGCGATGAAGATATATTCATCACCCAAGTAATTCTCAACTCCTGCTCCAAAATTCTCATCGAATTCAATACCTGCGCTACGAATCGACTCAATTCTGATCATCATCTCATAGGTCGCAGCCTTTGCGGAGTTGTACTTACTAAGCTTATGAATTCTGCTTGGATAAACCTTTCGAAGTTTGCCAGATTCATCAGAAGTTTGCGCAAGAATGATTGAACAGTCTGGGTGAGACTCAAAGTAGGAGATTAGCTCTGCTATGCCCTCTTCAATAAAGGTTATGTCATCATCTCCGAAGATAAGATATTTACCAGATGCATATTTGATCGCTGCATTTCGACTCTTGGCTACCCCTCGGCTCTTCAACTCAACAAGCTTTCCTTGGAGCTTTTCAGTGCTATAGCTAACCTCTTCGGGGTTCTGAACTAAGACAATTACTTCATGCTCCTTATTGCCTTTTGGATAATCAATATTGCGTATTCGGTCACTTAAGGTTGAGTAAGCAATCGTTAGAGCTACCTCATTCAATGTCATTGTCTGAATCAATCCGAGAACTGGAATTGGCATACCTCATTAGAGAACGTGAAGTGTTGGAAATCACCGCATTCTGCAGGCGCGCTCCAAGAAAAATAACAAGAGCATTTGCTGGGGATATCTGCCCACCAACGCTCAAATAAAGTAGCAACCCAAGTAAAATTAGCGTCCCCCCGCTTGCCATCAAAGCTCCAGATTCCCCTGCTTTAACTCTTATGCTGTAGCGCTTCTCTGGCTTTACTCGTTTCTTGCGGTTTATTAAAGCTAGCTCTTTCTGCATCAACATCTGTTTTTTAAATACCCGGCTTAAAAACTGTAAGACAGTAATTAAAATAATTAGGTTTACTAAGGCAAGTAGTGGGCTTAGGAAGAAAAAGAAGGCGATTATGGCTAATAATTGAGTTGCAAAGCTCATCACTTTACTAAGCTCAAAGGCCATAGCCCATTCCTTATTCTCCTCTTTTGCCGTTTGATTCTTCTTAGCTGCCCTAAAGGATCTAGCAAAGGCTTTAATGAGATAGCTCTTTTGAAAATATTGGCTTACGCGTGTGAGAACAAAGAATAAAAGGAAGCCAGCAATAGCCCATCCTAGAAACTCTCTAGAGAACTCATCTTCATTTAAAACTAAGGTGGCAAAGAACTTCATAACCAATAACTCTGAGACAGAAATTGTTGCAGCGATTGCCGCTAAGGCAATTAATACGATACGGAATTTTCCTTTGGGAAATAGATAATGAAAGCCATTAAACATTTCTTTAATAATAAAGATCATTTTGTAGCTCTATTTCCATCGAGCTTACGAGAGCCCAATATTGAAAGTAGGTGCCCTACTGTGACAAAGAGTGCAACATAAATGCCAATCTCAATAAGTGCTTGGTTATCTCCAAAGATTGTGATGATTATTGACATCTCAACAGAGTGAAAGAGTCTTTGTACTGCAATCACCTTAAATGGCGCTTTCAGGACTCGTAGCCAACTCTTTACAGGAGCACCGACTTCTTTACTATCACTTAACTTTCCAACTCCAGAAAGGGCCCGAGATACGTGAACTGCGTCGTTAAAACCTTTATTTAATAAGATTGCAATAGAGATTAGCGCTGCAAGGAAAGGTAGTTTCCAGTCAGAAATTTCATTCTCAGGCCAACCTGCAAGACGAAGTGCAAAGGCTATGGGAATCAAGCTCTCTGTTAAATAGTGGGCGACTCTATCTAGGAAAATACCTTTTGGAGATTGAGTACTCCTCCATCTAGCAATTTCGCCATCACAACAATCCCAGAGCATCTGTAATTGCGAGAGAAATAGAGCTAGAAGAATCCCTTTATATCCCGGCAGCAGCAGAGCGGCGCTGATTGAAAGGCCAGTTGCAATCATCAAATACGTCACTCCATTAGCTGTTATTGGAGTTTTCAATAGTAATCGCGTTAGGTATGGCGATATTTTTCTTAGATAAAGATCAGCAACCCAGTGCTCAGCATTTGATCGGCCAGTGACAGAGGGTGGTTGCGAAATCTCGCGTATCTGCAAGATCGTTGGATTTACTGGTCTATCACTCATTATCTAACCTTATTGGCTCTATGACTTAAAACCCATTGTAATGATGAAGTTAGAAGAAATAGTAGAGAAAAATACCAGGCGATATAACTCAAATTCCACTCTCCGAATGCAGCTATGCCCAAGAGTAATAATCGTCCTTCTATAAAGAGTCCGAGACGGGAGAGCCAGACCGGTTTCTTCTCGTTTTGAAGGGAACGATAGAGATTGTCGTAGTGATGAAAGACAATAGTAAAGATAACTATGAAATTCACTGTGTTTATCTGTTCATTTATTATGAATATCCATAACAATAGAAGAGTCTCTACGGCCCTAAGCAATGATGGCTCCAGCCAATCAAAGCGTTTAATGAACTTTAGTTTAAGAATTAGCGAGTCCTGCTGCGCACTTATCAAAATTCCCCTGCTTGGTTCTTTCTCCATTTTAAGGGTGCGAATTATGCGACCTCTATAAACAACTAAGGCTGAGATAGCAGCTAATATCGGCATTACTGTAAATGTGAAACTAGCCCCACCAATAACTGCGCTGGTGCTGATTACCAACCAGCGCTCCCCAATAGGAAATTGAATGATTTTGCCGAGCCAGTAACGAAGTCGGCCCTTAGGTTCACGTTCAGTTGGCACTATTCCGTCAAAATCTGCTGCGTAATCTACTGGTGTAAGGAATTGAGATTCAGCTCGTAATTTAACCGTGCGAGCAAAGTTGTAATCCGAAAGGTGTCTAAAGGTCTGTATTAACATCATAGCTAGCGCGGGAACCCACAAATCTTCGCCTGACTTCTCTGCACCTATAGCTAGCCCAAGAAAAACCATGTACTCCTTAACGCGATCTGTCACTGCATCGAGCCAAGCGCCTAGTTTAGAAAACTTTCTTGTGTAACGCGCTAATTCACCATCAACGCAATCAACAATGATGCTTATCTGTAGTAACACAGCCCCTAGTAAAGTTTGCGAAAAACTTCCCTTCGTAAAGCAAAAAGCAGAGTAAAGTCCGATTGCAAAGGAAATTAAAGTAACTTGATTTGGCGTTGCCTTTACTCTTACCGCAAGCCAAGTTAATAATTTAGAGAACTTGCGTAGGAAAAATACTGAATAAAAACCATCATTTGCTCTATTAGCCATCTTTAATCTCAACTGACCCAAATTAAGATTATTTAGTTCACTTTTCACTGACTCTCTAACTGAGTTATCAGCACTTCGAGCATATGGCGCTGCCCATAAATCAGCTGCATCGACCTGCACTCTGGCTCTTGTTAATGCCACTAAAGATAGGTCGATAGCGTTACCTGGCAATCTCGAATCAATAGCACCTTCGAGGGCGCTAATAACATGTTCTCTCTGGTTTTGTGAAATTCGAAGAGCACCTGCAAAATTCCTATTTCCTAGCGTCACTATATGCGACTGCGACGAAGCACTTGCTATTCTATTTTGGCGAACAAAAGTATCGCCATTTTTTTGAGTTGCTACCAGGGCAACTGAAGCGCTTCTTGGATAATCGGTCAATAACTCTAGATGTGGTTGAGCAATCACTGAGTTTTGATCTAGTAGAAGTAAGTCATCTGATGTGGCTTTAAAGCAATCAAGAACTTCTCTAACTGTCGTTGAAGATGTGACCAAGACAGTTGTAAGGGATTTATCCATTTCCTGTAGTATAAATCTATGACCCTCCAAGTTGTGATACTTGCAGCTGGAATGGGCACCCGTCTTGGAAAACCATGGCCTAAACCACTTACTCCCCTTGCAGATGGTCGCTCAATAATGGCTCAACAATTAGAGAATGTTGAGAAGGTCTTTGGGCAAGAAGCTCGGGTTGCTATCGTGGTTGGATTCAAGATGGAAATGATTATGGAAGCTCATCCCGATGTCAGCTTTATCTATAACGAAGTTTATGATCAGACAAATACCTCTAAAAGTCTTCTCAAAGCCCTTCGCGTATCACAAGAAAGTGGAGTTCTTTGGCTAAATGGAGATGTTGTCTTTGACGCAGAGGTATTAGTGAGAATTAGAGAGAGAATGCTAAACGAAAAATCTTTTGTCTGTGTAAATACCTCAGCTACAGCAGAAGAGGAAGTTAAGTACACCGTAGATAAAAAGGGCTATATCAAAGCACTCTCCAAACAGGTACAAGGTGCGCTAGGTGAAGCTGTAGGAATCAACTTTATATCCAAGCACGATAAGCCAGCTGTCATTACTTACCTAGATCAATGCTCTGATAATGACTATTTTGAAAGAGGATTAGAATTAGCTATTGAAAAAACAGGAATTGAAATTGAACCAGTTGATATATCAGATCTCTTTGCTGTTGAAGTTGACTTTCAAGCCGATCTTGATCGAGCAAACCAGAGTTTTAACTAAAGCTTCTTTCTTCTAAGCGAAATCTCTCTAGTTAACTTGTTTTTGTATCTATTAATTAAATCACCCTGTACCCACTTTATTGGGAATCGTCTGATACTGGACTTATCAAAACTTAACATAGCTTGAGAGATTACTTCTATGGAGATGTTTTTTGGATAAATAGCATCTCCCTCAGGAACTTGTGCACTATCAAGGCTTTCTATATTCCCAATAATTTTTGCGCCTATAGCAATTAGCTCTCTTTTAATCTCTGCGCCTATCTCATTACCTTTTTTTATAGCCCAGCTAGGAGTTAAGAGCCTCTCGGAATTTGGAGATGGCGCTACAGTATCGGTGAGTGTTTGAATGTAGCCTCTTCGGATAAATACTTCATACTCACTCCAGTTTCGCTCCTTTGGGAAGCGGCGATTAATCTCCAGTAAAAGGGCAATTTCTTCCATCGTAAGAGATCGATTGCCACCTATCTCTACTGGTTTTAGAAAGTTATTAGGCAGTCCCAGATGTGAATTAATTGAGTCGAATAAAAACTGAGGCTTAGTTTCATCAACAATAATGACGCTGACACTATCTGGGCCAAGAATTTTAGCCCAGCGTTCTACAACTTGGCCATGAAAGTGACGCTGCCAGAAGGTGGGATTGATTTTAGATTCACCGGGTTTATCTAAGACTGAGTGAAGCCACTCTTCATAATCAGCTGTGATTCCATATTTTAAATATTGTTGGTAAGAAGATCCAAGTAGTTTTACTAGAGGCCTTACCGTAAACAGCGCCTCAACTCTTCTGCCTTTTATCTTACTGAATATTTTGCTTATTGCTTGACTATCAAGTTCTGAGAAGAATTCACTACTTAGAAGAATGGTCTCTGCATTACTTGAGTTAATTGAATTGGCTAAAGAATCCCAATGTCTGATGGATGTTTTTCTCCCTCCGCGATTTCCCCATCCCCAAGCTTTTCCAGATAAGGCCCAAGCAATACGGTGGTGGGCTTTTCTTCCAATCTCTGGATAGATAATCCCGGCTTCTCTCAACTCTTGGCTCTGGGCATTTAAAGCCTCTTGGATAGCAGTGGTTCCCGACTTATGGAAACCCGCATGAATTACCAATCGGCGTTGCGACATCACCAAATTATCCTAACAACTAGTGCTTGATTCACCTTATTTATCTACCGACACCATTAGAGAATACTGAGAATCGCAGCCTTGGCCCCACGAATAATCAAATTTATTTCCATCGTGGGCGCTCCTGGAAACTCTGCGCTCTGCTCTGGTACTAGTGGGATATGAATAAACCCAGATTTAATCGGGGAATTACTCAACTCTTTTTGTAGCTCGTAGAAGATATGGTTACAAACAAACGTTCCTGCAGAGAGCGATAATTCGGATTCAACTCCAACGCTCTTTATCGCCTCGACAATCTGATTGACTGGAAGCGTCGAAAAGTATCCATCGTTGCCTAGCTCATCTATAACGCTATCTTGTCTTTGATCTCCGGAATTATCTGCAATACGAGCATGGTCTAAATTGATAGCAATCTTCTCTGGTGTTATCGCACTCCGCCCCTCAGCTTGGCCAAACGAGATAACAAAATCTGGCGAAATTTGCGCTATCTTCGTTAGTAATATCTCCGAAGCTCTATCAAATTCAACTGGTAAGACTAGGGCGGAAAGTTCTACTCCAGGCAAATCTTCACTAGTTAAAGCCTCCACTAACAATTGTGAGGGGTTTAACTTAGATTGGCCAAAAGGTTCAAAGCCTGTTACTAGGACGCGCTTTTCCCCACTCATTTAGAGATGAACTTCTAAACCCCAAGAAATGCTGCGCCTACTAAGAGCAGAGCCCAAAGCGCATGGAATGGCAGCATCCACTTTCTTATAACTTCCACTGCCTCTTTTGCTCGTTCATCAGTAGCAGACTCTCGCTTGATGCTTAATAATTCACGTAGTGAGACAGAAAGAACTAGAAGTGTGGCAACCCAAGCAACCATGCAGTAAGGACATAGCGCCCCTATTTCAAAAATTGTTTGGAATGCTAACCAATGGCAGAAAACTACAGCTAAAAGAGTCCCAGTAAGCAGTAGTTGCCAGAAGAGTTTAGGAAATCTAATACCCATAAATAACGCAACTGAAACCAATACCATCATGGCGAATGTGGCAATTCCAATAAGAGAGTTCGGAAATCCAAATACTTCAGCTTGGTCTGAGAGCATCACGCTCTTGCAGTTAATACTGGCATTGATGTTACAAGATGGTGTAAAACCAGCATCTTTTAAGACCTTGAATTTATCTATCGTTAAGATAAATGACGCAATAAATCCAGATACCCCGGCGGCAAGCATCACCCAGGCAGATGTTCGACTTCTTAACCCCATGGCTGAAGTATAAAGTTATCTTGTGATTAAAGCACTTCCATCCAAGCTTCTGGCTCCTCTGTTGCTCATTTCACAGTTAATATTTGCTCCACTAGCAAGTAGCAATGAAATTGAATTAATAGTTCAAAGCCAGGACATTAGCCAGAGCTTGGTGGAATCATCTCGCGGAGCGGCCTTAGCTGTTCTTAGAGATGGAAATCTGCTCTTAGGTGGTGGAACTACAGGAAATCTTCTCTATCACTATAGAAACTCTGAACTAGTTTTGATTGGCGAACTCTCAACGCAAGCAGAAAGAATTAGAGATCCTCGATTTGGTCCAACAGATATTGGAATATTAAGAGAAAGTAAGAAAAGTGTAGATATTTTGGTCTCTTACCCCCAGCTAAATAAAAGTAAGAACTGCGTAAGACTTTTAGTCTTTCGATATCGAATTAATCTAGAGGCTAATTCACTATCTAAAGAAGAGAGATGGTTCCAAGGAAAGCCATGTGTGCCACTTGGATCTGTTCAACATGCAGCTGGAAGAATTGAGATTATTGATTCAAAGAGCGCCTATTTAACTATGGGTGATCTAGGTTTTCGCCAGATAGGCAATGTCTCTGCCCGTGGCTGGCTAGGTGGTGTCTTTAAAATAACAAGTAAGAAAATCACGCAAATCTCGCAAGGACACAGGAATCCTCAAGGCATTCTTACTATTGGTAAAGACTTATATATCTCAGAACATGGCCCGCGGGGCGGTGATGAGTTGAATCTAATTGAAAAGTCTAAAGATTACGGGTGGCCCTTTGTTACCTATGGTCAGCCATATAGTTCAGGAGATTATGTGATTCCAGACAAAAGTAAGACTCATATTGGTTATCAAGAACCAATTTACTACTGGGTACCCTCAGTTGCTCCCACTGAATTGATCTATCTACCTAAGAATAAATTCTGGGCAGATTTGGGAGGCCAGATTGTTATGGGGACATTGGCAGGGCAATCTCTGATATTTATTGAACTACTCTCACCGCAAAGTGTTGGTCAAGTGAAAAGCTATCCTGTGGGAGAGAGGATTAGAGATCTTGATCTCTTGCCTTCTGGGCAGATAGTGGCCACAACTGATGGTGGAAAGCTTCTATTTATCTCCCCTACTGGTTAGTAAGCCCCTAGCTCTTGTACTCTCTTAGCTATGTATAACGATGAAGATTGGAAAGATGACCTTCGAGAGAAGAAGCGTCTTAGTGATGAAGAAATTCATAAGAATAAAAGGTCTTGGAAGAAACTTTCTTTTGTTGCGCTATTAGTAATTGCAGTTATCGGAGTCTTTAAAGGCTAATTATCTGGCCAATTAGAAGTTAAGTCATAGAGAAGTAGAAGGGCTGCCGAGAGTATCCCTCCGACCCAAATTCCCACTCCGACGCCCCATTGCAGCTCAATGGAAGTCCAAACAGTTGCGATGAAGATAGTAACCATCGCAAGATCAAAGATGATTCTCTCCTTTGAATTCATGGCTCAAGCATAGGACAGAGTGATTTAAATACGAAGTAGGCCAAGAACTTGCTATAGATTGAGCATCTTAAGAAGTGTTTTTCTGAAAGGTTGCTTAAAAATAATGCGTTTTCTTATTAATGTAATTGAAAGCATAGAAAGACCAGCGCATTCAAGGCAGGAAATTGATGCAATTGATGCCTTTAATAACGAGATGGTCGCAGCAGGAGAGCGGGTATTAGCTGTTGGAATTGCTTCTCCAGAAAATTCAATTCAGATTGACAATAGAGATGGTCAAGCTAAGTACATCAAGGAGAGCCTTACTGACTCCAGTGAATATGTAAGTGGTTTTTGGATTATTGATGTGCCCAATCAAGAGATTGCTTTAGAACTAGCAGCTCGGGGGTCCAAGGCCTGTAATCGTAGAGTAGAGCTAAGACCATTATTAGGTTAGTCGATTCACTCCGAAAGCTTTTGCAAATTATTCTTGGAATGACCCTGATCTACGCCGGGACGCTACATCTCACCTCTCAAAGATTAGAGTTCCAAGCTCAAGTTCCCCCTTGGTTAGGTCTTGACCCAGACTTTGTAGTTCTTGCCTCTGGTTATGTTGAGATAGCACTGGGCATTGCGCTAATTACTCTTTGGAAATTTCGCAAAGAAGTTGGGTTAGCCACAGCCCTCTTCTTTATTCTTATTTTCCCTGGAAATATCCGTCAGTATGTTGATGGAATTGACGCTTTTGGTCTAGACACTGATAGAAAAAGAGCGATAAGGTTATTATTGCAACCGCTCTTAGTTTTCTGGGCGCTCTGGTCAACTCATGCTTTTAAGAAACATATCTTGCGCGCCCGTAGGGATTCGAGCTCCAAACCTTCTAATCCGTAGTCTTCTACGCCTTTATTTTGCGCATTAGGCGCAATTTCTAATTACTTTTAAGCACTCATACAGTCAACTATGCCCAATAGTTTCATTTGACCCGTAATGGTTGATAAGGGTTGCTTGCGTCAGGGCATTTATGAAGCGTGACGCTATGGCTAAACTCCTAAAATGTGTGTAATTATTGAATAGTTTCGTCTTTATCCTTTCTAAAATCTTAAATAGTTGATAGTTTTGCTGAATGCGGCAACGAACACTCGCGATATTGAGCCTGATTCTTCTGCAATTCACACTCTCTCCATTACAAGTGGCAAGCTCTGCAAATATTGCTGGGAAAAGTTGTAGCAAAGCCGGAATTACAAAAATAAATGGTGGCCTTAAACACACCTGCATCAAAAAAGGGAAGAAACTAATTTGGAATAAGGGGGTAGCCACCCAGCCCTTGGCTGAAGCACAACCACAACCACAGCCACAACCACAGCCACAACCACAGCCACAACCACAACCACAACCACAACCACAACCACAACCACAACCACAACCACAACCACA
>CAKZXY010000081.1 GCA_937883945.1 uncultured Clavibacter sp.
TGGTTGAGCGTGCTCGTCCAGTAGTTTGGGATGTATTAGAAGAGGTAATTGCTGAGCATCCAGTGCTACTAAACCGTGCACCAACTCTGCACCGTCTTGGTATTCAAGCATTTGAACCACAACTAATTGAAGGAAAAGCAATTCAGATCCACCCTCTTGTCTGTACTGCCTTTAACGCAGACTTTGATGGTGATCAGATGGCGGTTCACGTTCCACTATCTGCCGAGGCTCAAGCAGAGGCTCGCATTCTGATGCTCTCCTCAAACAATATTCTCTCTCCCGCATCTGGAAGGCCGCTAACTGCGCCAACCCAAGATATGGTCCTAGGTCTTTATTTCTTAACCTCACTTCGTGAGCAGCAAGTTGGTGAGGGACGTAGCTTTACCTCAATCTCTGAAGGTCTAATGGCCTATGAGCAAAATAGCCTCTCACTACAAGCCAAGATAAAGATTCGCGTCAATATCAATGGCGAGCTAGTAACAAAAGAGACAACTCTTGGAAGAGCAATCTTTAATGAAGTACTTCCTGAGTCATTCCCATATGTTGATTACGATGTAACTAAGAAAGCACTTGGTTTAATCGTTGATAATTTAGCTGAAGGCTATCCAAAGGTAGTTGTAGCTCAAGTACTAGATGCCTTGAAGGAACTTGGTTTCACCTGGGCAACTAGAGCTGGCGCAACGATTGGAATTGTCGATGTAGTAACTCCAGGAAGAAAGCTTGAAATCCTTGAGGGCTATGAGACAAAGGCCGATAAGGTCCAATCTCAATATGAGAAGGGTCTAATTACCGATGATGAACGTCGTCAGGAGCTAATTGAGATCTGGACTCAGGCAACAAATGAAGTTGCTAAAGAGATGGAAGATAATTTCCCAAGAACAAATCCAGTCTGGATGATGGTCTTCTCTGGAGCCCGTGGAAATATGATGCAGATTCGCCAGATTGCAGGTATGCGCGGACTTGTAGCAAATCCAAAGGGTGAAATTATCCCTCGTCCGATTAAATCTAACTTCCGTGAAGGACTCTCAGTTCTTGAGTACTTCATCTCAACACATGGTGCTAGAAAAGGACTTGCAGATACTGCCCTTCGTACCGCAGATGCTGGTTATCTAACCAGACGCCTCTGCGATGTGGCTCAAGATGTAATCATTAGAGAAGAGGATTGCGGAACTGATCGCGGTCTAACTCTAAAGATTGGAAATATCGTTGCAGGAAAACTAACCCGCGATGATTATGTTGAGACTTCAATCTATGGCCGCACACTTGCAGATGATGTAGTGGTAGGTGGCAAGACCATCGTTACATCAGGTGCTGATCTTGGTGATCGCTTAATCAATGATCTAATTGATGCAGGCGTTAGCGAGATTAAAGTTCGCTCCATTCTTACCTGCGATAGCAAGGTTGGACAGTGCGCTAAGTGTTATGGCCGCTCAATGGCATCAGGCAAGTTAGTTGATGTGGGCGAAGCAGTGGGAATCATTGCAGCGCAATCAATTGGTGAGCCAGGAACTCAGTTAACAATGCGTACCTTCCATACTGGAGGCGCAGCAACTGCGTCAGGTGATATCACCCATGGTCTGCCTCGCGTAGTTGAGCTCTTTGAAGCGCGCACTCCAAAGGGCGTTGCTCCAATTGCAGAGACTGCCGGAGTTGTTAGCTTCCTTGAAGATGCTAAGGGTAAGAAGATAATTGTTACCCCAGAGGATGGATCAGAAGCTGTTGCTTATCCAATTACTCGCCGTCAGAAACTTCTTGTTGAAGATGGTCATAAGGTAAGCGTTGGTCAACAGATGGTTGTGGGAGCAATTGATCCTAAGCAAGTACTTAAGATCCTAGGAGCAAGATCAACTCAGACCCATCTAGTCCATGAAATTCAAGAGGTTTATCGCACCCAGGGTGTTGGTATCCACGATAAGCACAT
Organism: uncultured Clavibacter sp.; assembly: GCA_937883945.1. GTDB lineage: Bacteria > Actinomycetota > Actinomycetes > Nanopelagicales > Nanopelagicaceae > MAG-120802. The sequence continues at coordinate 1,922 of CAKZXY010000081.1, forward strand.
TGAAATTGTGGTTAAGCAGATGCTTCGTCGCATCACTGTCCTAGAACCAGGGGATACCGATCTACTGCCAGGTGAATTAGTTGATCACCTAAGGTTCCAATCTGCTAACCGCGAAGCGGTGCAGAAAGGTGGCAAGGCTGCAAATGGTCGCCCAGAACTTATGGGTATTACCAAGGCATCACTTGCTACTGAATCTTGGCTATCAGCAGCCTCCTTCCAGGAGACAACTCGCGTCCTTACAGATGCAGCCCTCTCTGAAAAGAGTGATCCACTTCTTGGCCTTAAAGAGAACGTCATCATTGGAAAACTCATCCCAGCAGGAACAGGACTTGCTCGTTATCGCAACGTTCGAGTCGAACCTACTGAAGAGGCAAAGGCTGCGGTCTATGCAGCTTATGAAGAGTATGACTATGCGCCATTTGATACCACTGGATCAGGAGAGGCAGTTCGCCTTGATGATTACCAAGTTGGAGAAAATCGCTAGTTAACAGAAGGTTAAATCCCCGATACTAATTAGAGTATCGGGGATTTTTGTTTACCCAATATTCGATTGATTTAAAGGATTAATCTACTTAAATTTAATAGTTGGGAACTTGACTCCTCACACCGACGTTAGGAGTCGCATGAACAAGAAATCATTACGCGCTGTAGTTGGCATCGTGCTAGCACTAGCGCTATCTTCAAATTTTGTAATCGCTCAAGCAGCAACTAAGAAGCCTGCAAAAGCTCAATCTGCCGCAGATGTTGGTGGATTGAAAGAACTAATCAAACTTGCCAAAAAAGAGGGCGAGTTAAATACCATTGCTCTTCCTGATTACTGGGCAAATTATGGCAATGTAATCAAGCGCTTCTCTGAGAAGTATGGAATTAAGGTAAATTCCTATGATCCAGAGGCTAGCTCCGCTGAGGAATTAGTGGCAGTTCGCACCCTTAAGGGTCAAGATCGTATGCCAGATGTCTTGGACGTAGGTCTGCAATTTGCAGTGCAGGGCGCTCAAGAAGGACTTCTTGCTCCCTATAAAGTCATTGGCTGGAAAGATATTCCAGATGCAGCTAAAGATGCTAAGGGTCTCTGGTATTCAGATTACGGCGGATATATCGCAATTGGCTATGACGCCAATCTAATCAAGACTCCACCAAAGTCTTTTTCAGATCTTCTAAACCCAATCTATAAGAATCAAGTGGCGCTCAATGGCGACCCTACTGCTTCCAACTCAGCATTCCTCTCAGTAATGGCAACATCCGTCGCTGCAGGTGCAGGAGTAAAAGGCGCCAATAACATCAATTTCGCTCTTGATTACTGGAAGCAGATGAAAGCTTCCGGCAATTTCGTTCCAGTTGCAGCGACTCCGGCCACTGTGGCAGCAGGTCAAACCCCAATACTCCTAGATTGGGATTACCTACATGCTAAGTACAAGGACCAATCAGGCAAGGTTGATTGGAAAGTCGTTGTTCCATCAGATGGTTTGCTCGGTGGGTTCTATGCACAAGCTATCGTAAAGAACTCTCCACATCCTGCCGCAGCTCGTTTGTGGCAAGAGTTCCTATATAGCGATGAAGGTCAGAACTTGTGGTTGCAGGGAGGCGCTCGTCCGATTCGCCTTGATGCAATGGTGAAAGCCAATACCCACGATAAAACTGCCTACGCGCTATTGCCAGCTACGCCAAAGAACGCAAAGCCGATCTTCCCATCCTTGCAGCAACAACTACTAGCCAAAGCTCTCCTCACTCCCGCTTGGCCAAAGTTGTAACACTGCTAGAAAACGTTTGAGTAGCGGAAGTTGGTTCGAGGGTCCAACTTTCGCTACACAAATGCTCTTGCAAGTCTGCTAAACAAAATGAAGGGTTGTTAAATGTTTAAAAGAGCGGGGCTAATCGGCTTAGCCCCGCTTCTTATTTATATGGCAATTTTCTTAGGATTGCCCCTAACTGCAATTTTTAGATTTTCATTTCTAAATTCAGAAAATGAGTTCACATTAGATAACTTTGCCACAATTAGTAGTGGAATCTATCGGGATGGCTTCATCTTAAGCTCGCAATTATCCTTTGTTTCAGCTGCCCTTTCGCTATTTTTCGGCTTCCTCTTTGCCTATGCCTTGGCCACCTCCAAATGGATTTATTTGAGAAAGTTGGTCTCTACAGCTTCGGGAGTGCTAGCAAATACAGGTGGAGTCCCTCTAGCCTTTATGTTTATTGCAGTCCTTGGAACCTATGGAGCCCTTACTACTTTCTTAAAGAATCTGGGGGTAGATATATATGGGGGGAGCTGGACGCTCTATTCTTTTTCTGGCTTGTTAATTGTCTATCTCTACTTCCAAGTTCCTCTAATGGTTCTAATCTGTCTGCCAATATTGGAAAATATCAGAGTTGAGTGGCGAGATGCAGCCTCATCACTTGGTGCAAGTAACGCTACTTATTGGCGTAAGGTTCTTATCCCAATTCTGACTCCACAGCTATTAGGTTTCTTTCTTCTTCTCTTTGCTAATTCTTTTGCTGCTTATGCCACAGCAGCAGCTCTAACTAGTGGCTCTCTTGCACTAGTGCCAGTACAGATTGCATCTTTAATCAGCTCAAATGTTCAGGTAGATGGAGCTAATACAGCGATGGCCCTTGGACTTGGCATGGTGATCTTGGTTGGAATATCAACTATTGGTTATGCCTTATTGGAGAAGAGGACTTCACAGTGGCGGCGATAAAACTAATTAGTGGCGTATTTAGAGCTGTAATAATCTTCATAGGCATCTCATTTTTTATGATTCCAGTTTTTGCAGCTTCCAATTTTGCCTTTGAAGATGGCAAGGGTGGATATACGGCAGATCCAATAAGAAGCGCAGCTGGAAATGAAGAATTGATGCAATCTCTCTTGCTTACTCTACAGATAGCTTTTGGCACGGTGTTATTGACGCTACTTTTGCTCATTCCAACAGTTGCGTATCTACACCTTGTCATTCCTGGGGCACGTGCATGGGTGGAATTCCTGACACTAACGCCATTAGTGATTCCGCCCATTGTGCAGGCAGTTGGATTCCTCTATTCAATGCCCACCTGGCTCAAATCAACTCCAAATTCACTAATTTTTGCCTATGTGATTCTGGCCCTGCCCTTTAGTTATAGAGCCCTTGATGCAGCTTTTGCCACCATAGATGCTCGCACTTTATATGACGCTTCTCGTTCACTGGGGGCAAGTTTTACCGCAGCGATTCGAAAAGTTTTGATTCCCAATGTTTCAACAGGAATTTATGGTGCAATCTTTTTGACAATCGCTCTGGTTCTTGGTGAATTTGCTTACGCCTCTCTTCTTCTTTGGGACACTTTCCCTACAGAGCTAGCCGTTGCAGGGAGCTCTAATGCATCAGTAGCAGTTGCACTATCAGTTCTTAGCTTGCTTGGTGTCTGGTTAATTCTGATTGGTATAAATCTCTTTAATCGAAAGAGCAAAACATTAATAATTGCAGGAGCTAAATAGCAATGGAGGAGAAGTAATGTCACGAGTGAATCTAAAGGGAGTAAAGAAAGCCTATGGCAAAACAATCGCCCTAGAGCAGCTAGATCTTGAGCTAGAACAAGGATCACTAGTGACTCTTCTTGGCCCCTCAGGTTGCGGGAAGACTACTGCACTTCGAATTTTAGCTGGATTAACAAAAGAGGATTCAGGTCAGGTCCTCTTTGATTCCATAGATATTACAAATACATCTCCAGCAGATCGTGATATTGGAATGGTGTTTCAAGCCTATAGTCTATTTCCAAATATGACCGCTCGTCAGAATGTTGAATTTGGTCTACGCACCAGAAGAATAAATAAAAGTGAGATTGAATCTCGAGTAAAGAAGATCTTTGAAATCATTGAGTTAGGCAGCCACATTGATCGCTATCCCCACCAACTCTCTGGAGGCCAGCAACAGAGAGTGGCGCTGGCTCGAGCGATTGTGGTCCGCCCAAAAGTATTGCTTTTAGATGAGCCACTCTCAGCACTTGATGCTCAAGTCCGAGATCAACTCAGAGATGAAATCAAGCGAGTGCAGAGAGAATTTGGGATTACCACATTATTTGTCACCCATGATCAAGAAGAGGCGATGACGATTTCAGATCGTGTTGGTGTGATGGATAAGGGCAGATTGCTGCAAATCGATACCCCACAAAAGGTCTATGCTCAGCCAATTAACCCAACAGTTGCAAGATTTATTGGGATTATGAATGAGGTTCCTACCGTTGTTTCCGGAAATACTGTTGTCACGCTGGGCTCGAACTTTAACTTGGCAAAGGAATCAAGCTTTGCATCAGGAAGTAAGAATTTAAGGGCCTTGATTCGTCCTGAGGCAATTGAGATTGTTGAACCAAATTACATTGGAGTTCCCGGAAAAATCATTAGTATTTCATTTCTTGGCCCGATTGCTATGGTGCAGATTTCACTAGATCGCAATGTTGAAATTCGTGCAGTATTACCAGCAGCCATGATTGATCGCTATCAGATGGGTCAAGTAGTCCATGTCACCTCATCTGCTAAATCTCTAATTGTTGCTGATTAATGTCTGTTCCATTCTTCGCGAGCGCAATAGCAAAGGGCGTTGCCAATAGCCATGGATGGCGACATCTACTTTTAGATAGAGTAGATAATCATCTTGGACAACCATTAGGCGCCGTGAAGAAGTCCCTAATAAATTTGATTCACATTACTGATACACACATCTGTGATGCTCAATCACCTGCCAGAGTTGAATACCTAGATCGTTATGCAGACCCACATCACCCAGCATCAAGTGTCATTGGAACCTTAATTGGAACTTATCGGGCTCACGAAATATTGACCACACAAGTACTAGAGAGCGCAGTGCAGGCAATAAATCGAATTGATTTAGCACCTATAACAAAAACAGCCATTAGCGCTGTAGTAATTACAGGAGACTTAACCGATAATGCGCAATCCAATGAATTAGATTGGCTCACTACTTTATTAGTTGGTGGAAAACTTCGAGCAGATAGTGGAGCAAAAGATAAATGGCAGGGGGTGGGAGGAGATTTTTACTCTCCGTTTTTCTGGAATCCACATGGAACACCAAAAGGCGAAAGAGATGATTTCCCTAGGGATCTATATGGCTTTCCCACAATCCCAGAGCTATTAAATGCTGTCTCTCAACCCTTTCACTCCTCAGGGCTTAAATATCCATTCCTAGCAGTACATGGAAATCATGACGCACTTCTTCAAGGCACTGTCGCCCCAAATGAAGAGCTGCGGCAATCAGTGAAGTCAGAGGAGAAGATTTTTGAGCTACCAGATGAAGAAGCGCTAGGAGCGCTTTCTAAAGTATCGGAACAAGGACCTGCTGCTTATCCCTCTCCAATCGCTCCAAAGATTTTGAAAGTAAGCGCTGATGATTCTAGAGATTTTCTCACTCCAAGTGCATGGAACATCAATTTTTATCGTGAAGATGAAGATAATGGAATTTCAAGTGAGTATTTAGGCAGTGACATAAAGTATTGGAGAAAAGACTATGAATCAGTAACCATCCTTGCCTTAGATACAGTAAATCCATTTGGCGGTTGGCAAGGCTCAATTGATGAAGCACAATTTATTTGGCTCAAAGAGCAAGTAGAGCAAATAAAAGATCGATATATCGTAATTACTAGCCATCATCCAATTCAAGATATCTATAACGGGTACAGTCCATCGGGAAAACGTGTTTTAGGGCCCGAGATTGAGAGCTACCTAATTTCCAATCCTGCTGTCATTGCATGGATCTGTGGCCATACTCACCGTCATCGTATCGCCTACTTTGGTCCGAATAGTCAGAATGGTTTTTATCAAATCGAAACTTCATCGCTGATTGATTGGCCGCAGCAGGGGCGAATTATTGAGATTTTCATAAACGATAGAGATGAGATCTGTATTGCCAGTACTGTCTTTAATCACCACGGCTCGATACTTCCTGACTATGAACATCTAAGGCTTGATGAGGTAAATGAACTCTCCGGTCTATCAAGAATTCTCTCGCTTAATGATTGGCAAAGGCGCGGCGGAATTTTTGCAATTGAAAATAATGAGGGAGAGCGCTCTGATCGAAATGTTATCCTTAGCTTGCCAGTACGAATCTAGCCAGTAAAGATTGCATCAAGTGATATTTCGATCATACTAGTAGAACTTTTAGTCGGTAAGCTCTAAAAAACTTCCAAGTAATTTTTGGCTAGGATTTTTTATGGTTTTAGAACTATGCGGATTGGATTACCGATTTTCTTCTCAAGTGTTTCTAGCGCAAGAGCTGCTTGATCAAGTGAGAGAATTTGAGTAACTGAGTCAGATAGCTTTAATCTTCCATCCCTAACCATCTCGACAAGTTCTTCGGTGTGATGGCGCTCAGATCCATAATGTCCTAGGAGCTGGGTTCTCATATAGGTAAAAGCCATATCATTTGGAATAGTGATTGCTTCATTAGCGATTCCAATAATTACCAATCTGCCCATCTCGCCAAGTAGTGAAAGTCCCTGCTTTCTTACCGATGTAACTCCTGCAAAATCAAAGACAGCGTTTAGCCCCCTATGCCTTTTTAACTCTTCATCACTTGGGTCAAAGGCGAATTGGGCACCTACTTTCAAGGCCTTTTCTCGGGCTTCTCGGCGAGGGTCTATAGCAATTATTTTGCTGCAGCCAATAATCTTAAGGAGCTGAACTGCGTGAATTCCAAGGCCGCCGATTCCAAATACTGCAGCGCTCTCACCTGCTCGCATCTTCGCAGTTGATGAAATCGCAGCCCAAGGAGTTGATACTGCATCGGGGATGATTGCAGCTTCTTCAAATGGGAGTGAGTCAGGAATTTTAACAACTAGCGAGGCTTTAGTGATTACATATTCGGCATAACCACCATCGTAATCAAAACCTAGAGTTGTAATCTGATTTGCAACATTTCGCTGTCCAGCGATAACAATTACTCGATCTCCTACTTTGCATTCAGAGACTTCAGCACCGACTTGATCAATGGTTCCTGCCACCTCATGGCCAATAGTTACTTCATCACCTTTTAGATAACCAGGGGAGAGAGTGCCATCAAGTAAGTGAACATCAGAGAGACAGACTCCAGCTGCGCCTACTTTGATGCGAACCTCTCCAATTCCAGCGGTGGGAGTTGGAACTTCTTTAACTTCAAACTTTCTAGTTGAGATTGTTATCCGTCCAGCTTTCATGAAATCAATCCTTGCGCACGATTAATCAAAATGTTAACTCCCATGCCGAATCCTTTAAAGGCAGGATTTGTGGTCTGACCTGCTTTATATCGAGCCCAGATTTGTTGGATAATCACTGTTAATCTAAATAAACCAAAGACTTCATAGAATGTGAAGTCATCACATTTTCTATCACTTAGCTCAAGGTACTTTGCAATGAATTCTTTTCGTGTCGGCATTGCCTCAAGATGGCTAGGTTGACGGCGAAGTGAGGCAAACATTGGCTCATCATCTCTATCGACCCAATAAGCAAGGGCGGAGCCTAGATCCATAAGCGGATCACCGACTGTGGCTAGCTCCCAATCCAGCACTCCGACTAGCTTTTTCTTGCCTAGATCAAAGACCATGTTATCTATCCGCCAATCACCGTGAATGATGCATGAACCAACATCATCTGGTTTATTAGCATCAAGCCAGGCCATTACATCTTCGCCATCATAAACATCATCAGTTAGTGCGTTTCGATATCTTCTTGACCAACCCTCTACTTGGCGAGCTACATAGCCTTGCCCTTTATTAAGTTCTGCCAATACTGAGGCATCTACTGAGTGAAGCCTTGCAAGTCCAGAGACTAGAGAGTCAGCCATAATGGAGATATCTTCTTTTCTTAGCGTCTCAGGAACATCTCTGCGAAATATCTCGCCTTGAACTGCATCCATCACATAGAAATCAGAGCCAAGAATGCTCTGATCATCGCAGAGCACAATTACATTTGGAACTAAATCAAATACCGGCTTGAGACGAGATTGAATTAGAAATTCTCGCTTCATATCATGGGCAGAAACTGCTTTTGTTCCAACTGGGGGACGGCGAAGGACTAACTTGCGATCAGGATATTTAAGTAAGTAGGTCAGATTTGATGCGCCAGATCTAAATTGGAAAACCTCTGGTTGATCACTCTGAGCTATATATGGCGCAAGCCAGGTGTGAACTTTGCCGATATCAAATGCATCTTCATCTCTAACTGGAGTGAGATCACTCATGGCAGATAGGACTTGAGCTCTAACCTTGCAATATCGCGCAGATGCACTTCATCTGGCCCATCAACAATTCTTAAAGTTCGAACTCCGGCATACATAGCTGCAAGGGGAGTATCTTGGCTAACACCTGCTCCGCCATGAGCTTGAATGGCGTTATTGATTATCTCCTCTGCCATTCTAGGAACGACTACTTTAATAGCAGCAATTTCTTTGCGCGCAGCCTTTGCCCCTTGATTATCAATGATCCACGCTGTTTTTAAGACCAGTAGGCGAGCCTGCTCGATATCAATACGCGCCTTTGCAATCCACTCTTGAATCACTCCTTGGCGCGCTAGCTCTTTTCCAAAGGGAGATCTAGTAAGGCTGCGTTTAATCATTAACTGCAGCGCTCGCTCTGCCATACCAATGGCTCTCATGCAGTGATGGACCCGGCCCGGACCAAGGCGAGCTTGAGCAAGAGCAAACCCTTCTCCTTCTTTGCCAAGAAGATTACTTGCAGGCACTCTTACATCTGTAAATGAAACCTCGGCATGGCCATGTTGATCAACATATCCAAAGACAGTTAAGTTTCTAACTACCTTTACTCCCGCTGTATCAATTGGAACCAATATCATCGATTGTTGGTGATGATCATCTGCCTCAGGATTAGTTTTTCCCATCACAATAAGAATCTTGCATCGCTCATCCATAGCGCCTGTGGTCCACCACTTAACGCCATTGATGATGTAATCATCACCATCTCGCTTGATGCTAGTTCTAATATTTCTTGCATCACTTGATGCAACATCAGGCTCTGTCATAGCAAAGCCAGAACGAATCTCACCTGCTAGTAGCGGCTCAAGCCACTGCTTCCTCTGCTGCGGGCTTGCAAACATATCTAGCAGCTCCATATTTCCAGTATCAGGAGCTGCGCAATTAATTGCCTCAGGAGCAATATCGGGCGACCAACCAGTGATTTCAGCAAGAGTTGCATAATCAGTAACGCTTAATCCATGTTCCAGGTGAGGAAGAAAGAGATTCCATAACCCTTGCGCTTTAGCTTTTTGTTTTAGCTCTTCAATAATTGGTGGCAACTTATGTGGCGTTCCAGCTTTGATGAATGCTTCACGCTGGCTGTAATAAGTAGCTTCGGCTGGAAAAACCTGCTGATCCATAAAAAGTTGAAGTTTCTCCGCGTATTTGCTCGCCTTCTCAGTGGGGCTAAAGTTCATGCCTATACCGTACGCATACTTGCTCGAAATTAGGAGAGGGAAAATGGGTGTTCTTGATCGCTTTCGCCTTGATGGCAAGGTTGCTGTTGTTACTGGAGCTTCCTCAGGTCTTGGAGTTGCCTTTGCTAAGGCACTAGCTGAGGCCGGAGCAGATGTTGTCTTAGGAGCTCGGCGCGAGGAGAGATTGCCAGAGACTGGAAAGTTAGTAGAAGCTGCTGGGAGAAAATATGCCTATAGAAAAACAGATGTCACAAAGCCAGAGGATTGCGATGCGCTAATTGCTCTTGCTGTTGAGAAATTTGGCAAGGCAGATATTTTGGTTAATAACGCAGGGGTTGGAACTGCAGTGCCAGCAACGAGAGAAACTCCAGAGGCATTTAGAAATGTAATTGATGTTAATTTGATGGGGGCTTATTGGATGGCTCAAGCCTTTGCTAGAGCAAATAAAGATGGCGGGGTAATAGTAAATATCTCAAGCATTCTTGGAATTAAACCTCAAGGACTTCCGCAGGCTGCCTATGCTTCAAGTAAAGCTGGGCTAATTGGATTAACTCGAGATCTAGCAGCGCAGTGGACCGGGCGAAAGAAGATTCGCGTAAATGCACTTGCTCCAGGTTTTTTCCCATCAGAGATGAGTGATGAGCTACCAAAAGATATGGTTGAGATGGTAAAGATGTTTACTCCAGCAGGGCGCCTTGGAGAGCCAGAGGAGCTAGCAGCAACTTTAATTTGGTTAGTTAGTGATGCCTCAAGCTACGTCACTGGAATTACAGTTCCAGTTGATGGTGGCTTAGTAATGCCTTAAGTAATTAACCCTTAAGCGCTGCATGGAGCGCGACTTCAACCATATCGTTAAGGGTGCGCTCTCTTGCCTCTGAATCCATTGCTTCATGGGTAAAGACATGATCTGAGATAGTCATAATTGCTAGCGCCCGGCGCCCTTTTCTAGCTGCAATTGAGTAGAGCTGGCTTGCCTCCATCTCAAGTGCTAAAACGCCATGGGCGGCAAGTTTCTTAGCTGAATCAGTCTCATCATAGAAAAAGTCCATCGATGAAACCCCTCCCACATGAACTCGCTCAAACTTCTTTGATGCTTCATAGGCAGCCATAAGTAAATGGAAATCAGCGTGCGGGGCAAAATCAAGTCCATTAGTCATTCGTCTATTGATATTGGAATCAGTTGAGGCGCTCATTGCAAGGATTAAATCCCCGACCTTAGTCTTATCTTGAATTCCTCCAGCAGTGCCAATTCGAATCGCAACTTGAACATCATATTCATTAAATAACTCAGTGACATAGATAGAGGCGGAGGGAAGCCCCATGCCAGTTCCTTGCACTGAGATTCGCTCACCTTTATATGTTCCAGTAAAGCCAAACATATTTCTTACCGAGTTATATTGTTTAACATTTTCTAGATAATTCTCGGCAACCCATTTAGCTCTTAATGGATCTCCAGGAAGAAGGATTCGCTCGGCGATCTCGCCTTTTTCTGCTCCGATATGTACGCTCATAATTATCCAACTATAACCAGAACGGCGGCAATAAAGTGTGAGATAAATGCTGCTGCGGTCATGGCGTGAAATAACTCATGGAAGCCAAACCAGTTAATGGAAAAATTTGGCCATTTAACGGCATAGATAATCGCCCCAAGTGAATAGAGAATGCCGCCGGTGGCAACTAAGAGAAAGACAATAAGCCCGCCATTTTGATAGAAGTCAGGCAGATAGATAAGCGCCGCCCAACCAAGGGCTAAATAGATCGGCACATAGAGCCAGCGCGGAGCGCTAAGCCAGAAGACTCTAAATACTCCAGAGAGCAAAGCCCCGCCCCAGACGAGAGATAGCAGTATTACCGCTTGGCTCTTATCTAATAAGTAGATAGCAAAAGGGGTGTAGGTGCCAGCTATTAGAAAAGGAATATTGGCATGATCAATTCTGCGCCAGATTGCTTTGGCTGAAGGCCCCCAAGGCACGCGGTGATAGATAGCGCTGCAAGTAAATAGCGAGACTGCAGTAAGAGTAAATATCGTTAGAGTGATTCTTCCCCGAAGCTCAGTTGTAATTGTGATTAAAACCAGCCCAGCAACTAGTGCCAGTGGGGACATAACTAAATGAATAATGCCTCGCAGCCTTGGTCTACTTATTGCGTTCATAGACTGCTTTCATATTCTTATCGAAGGTAAGTAGATCACTATTTTGGTCAAGGGCTGAGGCAATAACAATTGCATCACCCAAGGTTATCTTGCTACTTGAGCAAATCTTTGCAGCGCTAATGGCAATTTCTTTACTTAACTCTACGATGGGTGAGAATGACTTTTCAATCTCTTGAAGAGTTACTGGGATACTTCCAATATCACTTTTTTCAAAGCTAACCATTAGCTCAGCTAAGACAAAAGTACTAATCGAGGCTGGGGCATTTAGCTCTTCAAGTTGACGAAGTGCTAATTTGTGGGAGATATCAATAGGATTTAGTAGCGCAATTAACCAAGAGGTATCTGCGTGGCTTTTACGTCCCACTCTTGGCGCTCCTTTTTATAATCAAAATTTGAGCCAAGCTCTGGCATACTTCCAGCGAGCTGCATTAAGCTCTTTTTCCAAGTTGCTTGATCACTTGGGGCAAGAATTATTCGCTCTTGTTTATCAATCATAAATTCCACTTTATCTCCAGGTTTTAAATTCACCTCTCGAAGCACCTCCACCGGAATAGTTATCTGGTTCTTAGAACTTATCCGAGATGTAGTGGCCCGACCGCGCCGAGGGCTCTTAGCTGTGGATTTCTTGCCTGCCTTCTTAGCCTTTACTTTGCCTGCCATAAGTAAAGGCTAGTGGTATTTTGCTCGGCGTGTTGCCCTCAAAAATCGGCGTGTTTGGCTTACTTACCCGTTTTGACCTGCAGTAGATCTTTCCTATAACCTCGCGCCCTTGCGCTCAAAGCAGCGACACACCCGACCGCGTGGGTCGGATAAGCGAGATGGAGATGAAGTAGTGCCAACAATTCAGCAGTTGGTCCGTAAGGGCCGGGTTGATAAGTCAGATAAGACAACAACTCCGGGTCTTAAAGGAAGTCCGCAACGTCGTGGCGTCTGCACACGCGTTTACACCACAACGCCAAAGAAGCCGAACTCAGCTTTAAGAAAAGTTGCACGTGTTCGTCTAACTAGCGGTATGGAAGTAACGGCATACATTCCTGGTGAAGGACATAACTTGCAAGAGCACTCCATTGTTTTAGTTCGTGGCGGTCGCGTTAAAGATCTTCCTGGTGTTCGTTACAAAGTAGTACGTGGTTCTCTTGATACTCAAGGTGTTAAAGATCGTAAACAATCTCGCTCTCGTTATGGCGCTAAGAAGGAGAAGAAGTAATGCCACGTAAAGGCCCTGCTGCTAAATCTCCAGTTATTGCCGATCCGGTATATAACTCTCCAGTTGTTACAGCGCTTATTAATAAGTGTTTAGTTCATGGAAAGCGCTCAACATCAGAGGCGATTGTTTATAAAGCGCTAGAGAATTGTCGCGCTAAGACTGAGGTAGATCCAGTAATTACTCTTAAGAAAGCTTTAGATAATGTAAAGCCAGCAGTTGAAGTTAGATCACGCCGAGTCGGCGGAGCTACCTATCAAGTTCCGGTTGAAGTTAAAGCAGCTCGCTCTATGACACTTGGTCTTCGTTGGTTAGTTGATAATGCCCGTCTGCGCCGTGAAAAATCCATGGCAGAGCGGTTAGCAAATGAAATGATCGATGCCTCCAATGGCCTCGGCGCTGCAGTTAAAAAGCGTGAAGACACCCATAAGATGGCAGAAGCTAATAAGGCTTTTGCACACTACAGGTGGTAATTAATATGTCGACAGCGACTGCAATTGATCTAGCCAAGGTGCGCAACATCGGCATCATGGCCCATATCGATGCTGGTAAAACCACCACCACAGAGCGCATCCTTTTTTACACTGGTATTAACTACAAAATCGGCGAGGTTCATGAGGGCGCAGCCACTATGGACTGGATGGAGCAGGAGCAAGAGCGAGGCATCACTATTACCTCAGCTGCTACAACTTGCGAGTGGCATGGCCACACCATCAACATCATTGATACCCCTGGACACGTTGACTTCACAGTTGAAGTTGAGAGATCACTTCGAGTTCTAGATGGCGCAGTAACAGTTTTTGATGGCGTTGCTGGCGTTGAACCACAATCTGAGACGGTCTGGCGCCAAGCTGATAAGTACAGCGTTCCAAGAATTTGTTTTGTTAACAAACTAGATCGCACCGGTGCAAACTTTGATCGCTGCGTAGAGATGATCGGCACCCGTCTAGGAGCCACAGCTTTAGTACTTCAAGTTCCAATCGGAGTTGAAGGTGACTTTATTGGCGTTGTTGATCTAATCGCCATGAATGCTCTTACCTGGAGAGGTGAGACCCAAAAGGGTGAAGATTATAAAATTGAAGAAATTCCTGCAGATCTAAAAGAGAAGTGCGACGCAGCTCGTTTTGCTCTTATTGAAACTCTCTCTGATGCAGATGATGCAATCATGGAGAAATACCTAGAGGGCGCAACTTTAAGTGAAGAAGAGATTATCGCTGGAATTAGACGAGCAACTCTTGCTTATAAGTTAACTCCAGTTCTAACTGGTTCTGCCTTTAAGAATAAGGGCGTTCAACCAATGCTTGATGCCGTTACTCGCTATCTGCCATCACCTCTTGATGTTGATGCGATTAAGGGAACCAAGATGGGCGATAAGAGCGTTGAGATTGATAGAAAGCCAGATCCTTCAGAGCCTTACTCATCACTTGCTTTTAAGATCATGAGCGATCCACACCTTGGAAAATTAACTTTCGTAAGAATTTACTCCGGAGTTTTAGAATCAGGTACTGGAGTTCTTAACTCCACAAAAGATCGTAAAGAGCGCATCGGCAAGATCTATCGGATGCATGCCAATAAGAGAGAAGAAATTCCTCAGGCATCAGCTGGAGATATCATCGCTGTGATGGGTCTTAAGGACACCACCACCGGAGATACCCTCTGCGATATTGATAAGCCAGTGATTTTGGAGTCAATGGATTTCCCAGCTCCAGTTATCCATGTTGCTATCGAGCCAAAGACCAAGGGCGATCAAGAAAAACTTGGCGTTGCGATTCAAAGACTTGCTGAAGAAGATCCAACATTTCATGTTAGAACTGATGAAGAGACCGCGCAGACCATCATTGGTGGAATGGGCGAGCTTCACTTAGAGATTCTTGTTGATCGTATGAAGCGTGAATTTAAAGTTGAGGCAAATGTTGGTAAGCCACAAGTTGCTTATCGCGAGACTCTAAGAAAGCCAGTGCCTCGCTATGACTACACCCATAAGAAGCAGACCGGTGGATCTGGACAGTTTGCAAAGATTCAGATCGCACTTGAGCCACTTCCAGTTGGTGAAGTTGAAGGCGGATATGAATTCGTAAATAAAGTAACCGGTGGTCGCATCCCTAAGGAGTACATCCCTTCCGTTGATGATGGTTGCCAACAGGCGCTACAAAATGGCCCACTTGCTGGTTATCCATTAACTGATGTACGAGTAACTCTTCTTGATGGCGCTTATCACGATGTTGACTCATCGGAGTTGGCCTTCAAGATTGCTGGTATCGCAGCATTTAAGGAAGCGGCAAAACTTGCCGGTCCGGTATTGCTAGAGCCATTGATGAGCGTTGAAGTCACCACTCCTGAAGATTTCATGGGTGATGTCATCGGCGATCTCAATAGCCGTCGTGGACAGATTCAATCCATGGATGAGCGAGCCGGTGCTCGCATCATAAAGGCGCTAGTTCCACTCTCGGAGATGTTCGGCTATGTCGGAGATCTGCGCAGTAGAACTCAGGGCCGTGCGAGTTACAGCATGCAATTCGATTCCTATGCTGAAGTTCCAGCTGCGGTTTCGAAAGAAATCATCGCGAAGATTCGCGGCGAGTAAGTCAATCCAATAACGAAATAAAGAAGGAGAAACCACAGTGGCAAAGGCAAAGTTCGAGCGGACAAAGCCGCACGCAAACATTGGCACCATTGGTCACATCGACCACGGTAAGACCACTCTTACTGCTGCGATTTCCAAGGTGCTGCACGACAAATACCCAACCTTAAATGAGGTAAGCGCATTCGATCAGATCGATAAAGCTCCAGAAGAGCGCGCTAGAGGTATTACCATTTCGATTGCACATATCGAATATCAGACAGAGAAGCGTCACTACGCACACGTTGACTGTCCAGGCCATGCTGACTACATCAAGAATATGATCACTGGTGCTGCTCAGATGGATGGAGCAATTCTCGTTGTTGCTGCAACAGATGGACCAATGCCACAGACCAAGGAGCACGTTCTCCTTGCTCGCCAAGTTGGCGTTCCTTCAATCGTTGTAGCTCTTAATAAGTCTGACATGGTTGATGACGAGGACATCCTTGGTCTAGTTGAGGAAGAAGTCCGCGATCTACTAACTAAATATGAATTCCCAGGAAAAGACACTCCAATTGTTCGCATCTCAGCACTCAAGGCTCTCGAAGGAGATGCTGCATGGGGCGAGAAGATCATGGAACTTATGAATGCTGTTGATAATTTCATTCCTCAGCCAGTACGCGAAGTTGATAAGCCATTCTTGATGCCAGTAGAAGATGTATTCACAATTACTGGTCGTGGAACTGTTGTAACTGGTCGTATTGAGCGCGGTATCGTCAAGGTCAACGAAGAAGTTGAAATTGTTGGTATCCGTCCAGATTCACAGAAGACCACAATCACCGGAGTTGAAATGTTCCGCAAGCTTCTTGATGAAGGTCAAGCTGGCGAAAACGTTGGTCTACTTCTTCGTGGTCTAAAGCGTGAAGATGTTGAGCGTGGACA
Organism: uncultured Clavibacter sp.; assembly: GCA_937883945.1. Classification (GTDB taxonomy): domain Bacteria; phylum Actinomycetota; class Actinomycetes; order Nanopelagicales; family Nanopelagicaceae; genus MAG-120802. The sequence continues at coordinate 18,183 of CAKZXY010000081.1, forward strand.
GGTTGTCTGTAAGCCTGGCAGCGTTACACCACACACTGACTTTGAGGCATCTTCTTACATCCTTTCAAAGGATGAAGGCGGACGTCACACACCATTCTTTAACAACTACCGTCCTCAGTTCTACTTCCGCACAACGGATGTAACTGGCGTAGTAACACTTCCATCAGGAACCGAAATGGTTATGCCTGGTGATAACACTGCAATGACTGTGACTCTAATCCAGCCAGTTGCAATGGAAGAGGGTCTGCGTTTTGCTATCCGCGAAGGCGGACGCACAGTTGGCGCAGGTCGTGTAACAAAGATCGTTAAGTAAGTAAAGAAGTAATTAAGTGGGGCGCGCTAAGCGCCCCATTTAAAACAAGAAGCACTTAAGTAGAAGCGAGGGAATGAAAATGGCGGGACAGAAGATCCGCATCAGGCTCAAGGCCTATGACCATGAGGTGATTGACTCTTCAGCGAAGAAAATCGTTGAAACAGTTGAGCGCACAGGGGCAACGGTCGCAGGCCCAGTTCCGCTGCCTACTGAGAAGAACACCTATTGCGTGATTCGCTCACCACATAAATACAAAGATAGCCGCGAACATTTTGAGATGCGCACCCATAAGCGCCTAATCGACATCATCGATCCAACTCCTAAGACAGTTGATTCCTTGATGCGTCTTGATCTTCCTGCTGGCGTCGATATTGAGATTAAGCTCTAAGGGGACCTCACTATGACAACTACTCAATCAAAGGGCAGCGCCATCAAGGGAATCCTTGGGCTCAAGCTCGGTATGACTCAAGTCTTTGATGAAAATAGCCAAGCTATTCCGGTAACAGTTGTGCAGGCAGGTCCATGTGTTGTGACTGCGATCCGCACTTTGGAAAAAGATGGTTATGAAGCTGTGCAATTGGCCTTTGGCGCAATTGATCCAAGAAAAGTTTCAAAGCCAGAATCTGGTCAATTTGCTAAAGCTGGAGTTACTCCAAGAAGGTATGTTGCAGAGCTAAGAACAGCTAGCGCCTCTTCCTACACTGTGGGACAAGAAGTTAAGGCAGATATTTTCACAGCTGGTGAAATTGTTGATGCCCAAGGAACATCTCTGGGTAAGGGATCAGCTGGTGTTATGAAGCGCCACAATTTCAGTGGTTTTGGCGATGGCCATGGTGTTGAGAGAAAGCACCGCACCTCAGGATCTATCGGTAACCGCACCACACCTGGACGCGTATTTAAAGGAAAGCGCATGATGGGTCGTATGGGCGTTGAGACCGTTACAGTTCAAAACTTAACTGTGCAAGCAGTTGATGTTGAGAAATCACTAATTCTTATCAAAGGCGCAATTCCTGGAAGAACCGGGGCGCAGGTCTTTATTCACTCAGCTTCAAAGAAGGCTCTCAGTGAAGTTATCAATAAGGCAGGTGCATAAAGATGTCATTAACTATTGAAATTAAAGATGCAAAAGGTACAAAGGCTGGAACCTTTGATCTTCCTGCAGAAATTTTTGATGTCCAAGTAAATGTGCCACTAATTCATCAAGTAGTTACAGCTCAGCTAAATGCTGCAAGAGCTGGAACTGCTAAGACAAAGAACCGCGGTGAGGTTAGCGGTGGTGGTAAGAAGCCTTTCAAGCAGAAGGGAACAGGAAGAGCTCGTCAGGGTTCAACTCGTTCTCCAAATCAGCGCCATGGTGGCGTTGCTCAAGGACCAGTTCCTCGTAAATACGATGAGCGCACTCCTAAGAAAATGATTAAGGCAGCACTTACTGGAGTCCTCTCAGATCGTGCAAGAAATGAGCGAATCCATATCGTTTCAACCATTGTTGAAAGCGTTAATAGCAAAGCCGCTATCGCTGCAGTTCGTCAATTCTCAGATCGACGCCGGGTACTTGTGGTTCTAGCTCATGGCGAAGAGGCCTCATGGCGCTCACTTCGCAATGAAGAAGATCTACATCTAATCCGTCAGGATCAGCTAAATGCCTACGATGTTGTAGTTGCTGATGACTTGGTATTTTCCAAGAAGGCTATTACTGACTTTGTTGCAGGTCCTAGCAAAGGAAAGAGCGTTACAGCAAGAGCCTTTGAATCAGAGTTAGAGGAGGCCTCAGCATGAGAGATCATCGCGAAGTTTTAATTGCTCCTGTGGTTTCAGAAAAATCATATGGAATGCTCGATGAGAATAAGTACACCTTCATCGTCGCACCAGATGCCAATAAGACTGAGATCAAGATTGCTGTTGAGAAGATTTTCAAAGTTCGTGTTCTTAAAGTCAACACAATGAACCGTGAGGGCAAGAGCAAGATCACTCGTTATGGAGTTGGAAAGCGAAGCGATACTAAGCGCGCAATTGTGCAGATTGCAGCTGGAGATCGCATCGACATCTTTGGAGGCCCTGTCTCCTAGCAATAGGCGATGGGATTAATAAGAAAAGGGATATGACATGGCACTTCGTAAGTTAAGACCGGTAACGCCGAGCTCTCGTGGCCAGAGCGTTTCCGACTTTGCTGAGATCACCCGATCTACTCCAGAGAAGTCACTTATTCGTCCGATTAATTCTCGCGGTGGTCGTAACGCCTCAGGCAAGATCACAACTCGTCATCAAGGTGGGGGACATAAGCGGGCATATCGCGTAATTGATTTCCTACGTAATGATAAAGATGGCGTTCCTGCTGTTATCGCACAAATTGAATACGATCCAAATCGCTCTGCCCGCATTGCACTTGTGCACTTTGCTGATGGCGAGAAGCGCTACATCATCGCACCCCTTGGCGTTGAGCAAGGAACAAAGATTGAAAATGGCCCAACTGCAGATATTAAGCCTGGCAATAACTTGCCGCTAAGAAATATTCCAGTTGGAACAATGATTCATGCCATTGAAACTCGCCCAGGTGGGGGAGCAAGAATTGCTAGGTCTGCTGGAGCATCTGTGCAGTTAGTTGCAAAAGATGGTCCATATGCCCAGCTCCGTATGCCATCTGGCGAAATCAGAAATGTTGATGTCAGATGCCGCGCAACAATCGGTGTTGTTGGTAATGCTGAGCAATCAAATATTAACCATGGAAAAGCTGGACGTATGCGCTGGAAAGGCCGTCGTCCAACAGTTCGTGGTGTTGTTATGAACCCAGTTGATCACCCTCATGGTGGTGGAGAAGGAAAGACCTCTGGAGGTCGCCATCCTGTTTCACCTTGGGGTAAACCTGAGGCTCGTACTCGTAAGAAGAAATCTAGTGATCAGTTAATCATCCGCCGCCGTCCAGCTAATAAGAGCCGATAAGGAGCCCTGAAACCAAATGCCACGTAGTTTGAAGAAGGGTCCATTTGTGGATCTACACCTGGAAAAGAAGGTGGATGAACAGAATGCGAAGAGCACCAAGACTGTTATTAAGACTTGGTCACGTCGCTCAATGATTACTCCATCAATGATTGGTCACACCATTGCAGTCCATGATGGACGCAAGCATGTTCCGGTCTATGTAACTGAGGCAATGATTGGTCACAAACTCGGTGAGTTTGCACCAACAAGAACATTTAGAGGACACGTCAGACAAGAAGATCGGACGGTGACTCGTGCCGAGTAATACTCCGTTAGTAGCTAGAGCATCACTTAGCTCAATTCGTGTAACACCACAGAAAGCTCGTCGCGTGGTGAATATGATCCGCGGTCAGAGAGCTGATGAGGCGTTAAGAATTGCTAAGTTCTCACCACAGATTGCAGTAAGTGAAGATCTCTACTCACTTCTTAACTCTGCTGTGGCAAATGCTAAGCAGAAGAATCCTGCAATTAGAGATGCCTCAGAGCTCTGGGTAACAGAGGCGCTAGTTGATGAGGGCATCACAATGAAGCGCTATCGCCCGCGCGCGCAGGGCCGTGGCTATCAGATCTTGAAGCGCTCTTCACAGATTTCTGTAGTTCTATCTGATGATAAGAATTATCGAAAGCCGACAAAAGAGCAGGCAAGAAAATTAGCAGCAGCATCTCTTGCAGCAGCTAGTGAAGTTGCTCTCGATGAAAAACCTGCAGCAGCTAAGAAGGCTCCAGTTAAAAAGGCTAGCGCCAAAAAGGCAGCAGCTAAGAAGACTACAGAGCAGGAGGCGAAGTAAATGGGTCAAAAAATTAACCCTCATGGCTTCCGCCTAGGAATCACCACTGAGTACAAGTCTCGCTGGTATGCCGAGAAGCTTTATAAAGATTATGTAAAAGAAGATGTGATGATCCGTCGCATGATGGAGAAGAACATGGAGAGAGCAGGAGTATCTCGAATTGAAATCGAGCGTACTCGTGAGCGCGTCCGTATCGATCTTCATACCGCTCGTCCTGGAATTGTGATTGGACGTAGGGGAACTGAGGCAGATCGTCTCCGTCTTGATCTTGAGAAATTAACTGGCAAGCAAGTTCAGTTAAATATCTTGGAAGTTAAGAATCCTGAAATTGATGCCCAGCTTGTTGCCCGCGGCGTTGCTGAACAATTAGCAGCTCGCGTCTCTTTCCGCCGCGCAATGCGTAAGGCAATGCAGACTGCATTTAAAGCAGGAGCAAAGGGTGTTCGTATCCAATGTGGTGGACGTCTTGGTGGGGCAGAAATGTCACGCTCTGAGTTCTATCGCGAGGGACGAGTTCCGCTTCATACCTTAAGAGCAGATATTGATTATGGCTTTGCTGAAGCTCACACCACATTTGGTCGCTTAGGTGTAAAGGTCTGGATCTATAAGGGCGAAGTTATCGCTTCAAGAACTGAGCGCGAAGCAGCAGCTCTTGCCCAAGTTCAAGCAGCTAAGGCTGAGCGCGCACCAAAGCGTGCACCTCGCGCGCCAAAGGGCGAAGTGACAAAGACCTCCGTTGCAGAGCGAGCAAATGAAGCTGCAGCAGTTACCGAGAGCCAAGCAGCTCCCCAGGTTGATAGCGAAGTAAGCCCTGAAATTAAGAGCGAAGGAAGTGATGCGTAATGTTAATTCCTCGTCGCGTTAAGCATCGCAAGCAACATCGTCCAAAGCGTTCTGGTAATGCTAAGGGTGGAACTGCGGTTGCATTCGGCGATTTTGGTCTGCAAGCAACTGAGGGTGGTTATGTAACCAACCGTCAGATTGAAGCAGCTCGTATCGCAATGACTCGTCATATTAAACGTGGTGGAAAAGTTTGGATCAATATCTATCCAGATCGCCCACTAACAAAGAAGCCTGCTGAAACCCGTATGGGTTCTGGTAAGGGATCTCCAGAATTCTGGATCGCAAATGTGAAACCAGGAAGAGTTTTATTTGAAATATCTGGCGTAACGCTAGATGTTGCAAAGCAAGCGCTCTCTCGCGCAGCTCACAAACTCCCAGTCAAATCTCGCGTAGTAATTCGCGAGGAGGTATAGCGATGGCAAAGATGATCACCACTGAAGAACTTAGAGCTCTAAGCACTGAAGATCTTGCAGCAAAGTTAAAGGATGCAAAGGAAGAGTTATTTAACCTTCGTTTCCAAGCTGCAACAGGTCAACTTGAGAGCCATGGGCGCCTTACAGCTGTCCGTAAAGAGATTGCCAAGATCTATACCGTTATTCGTGAACGCGAACTAGGAATTGGAGGAGCGGCATGAGTGAGGATAGAAAGTTTCGCAAAACTCGCGAAGGCGTAGTTGTTAGCGACAAGATGGATAAGACAGTGGTAGTAAAGGTCGAAGACCGCGCTGCTCATGGTCTCTACTCCAAAGTTATTACCAAGAATAAGAAGTTTAAGGCTCACGATGAAGAGAACACCGCCGGTGTTGGAGATCGCGTGCGCATAATGGAAACCCGTCCACTTTCGGCAACTAAGCGTTGGCGTGTAGTGGAGATTATCGAGAAGGCTAAGTAACCATGATCCAAGCAGAGTCACGACTACGAGTCGCCGATAACACAGGAGCTAGAGAGCTTCTCTGTATTCGCGTGCTAGGTGGAACCCAACGTCGCTATGCCTCAATCGGTGATGTCATTGTCTGTTCCGTTAAGGATGCAATTCCTGGCGGACAGGTTAAGAAAGGTGAAGTCGTTAAGGCTGTCATCGTTCGAACTGTTAAAGAGAACCGTAGAGCTGATGGTTCCTATATTAAATTTGATGAGAACGCTGCGGTAATTATCAAGGAAGATAACGAACCAAGAGGAACCCGTATTTTTGGACCTGTTGCTAGAGAACTTCGCGATAAGCGCTTTATGAAGATCATCTCACTTGCCCCGGAGGTGCTGTAATGAGAATAAAGAAAGGTGACACAGTTCTAGTCATCGCAGGAAAAGATAAAGGTGTAACTGGCAAAGTATTAGCCGTTAATACCGTTACTGCCCGCGTAACTGTTGAAGGTGTTAACCGCGTGAAGAAGCATACAAAGGAAGATACTTCACAGCGCGGCGCTAAAGTTGGCGGAATTCTCACCATTGAAGCCCCAATTGCTTACTCCAATGTGATGTTGCTAGATGATGATAATAAGGCAACTCGTATCGCAGTTCGCAAAGATGAAGAGGGCAAGAACATTCGCATCTCAAGAAGAACCGGAGGAGATCTCTAATGACCACTGTTTTCGCACCTCGTTTAAAAGAGGTATATAAGTCTGAAATTGCTCCTGCCCTGCAGAGCGAATTTAACTTCTCAAATAGAATGCAGATTCCAACCCTTTCCAAGATTGTGGTCAATATGGGAGTTGGCGAAGCAGCTAAGGATTCAAAGTTAATTGAAGGCGCAATTAGAGATCTTGCAGCAATTACTGGACAGCGTCCATTAGTTACTAAGGCGAGAAAATCAATTGCTAACTTCAAACTCCGTGAAGGCCAGCCAATTGGCGCCCATGTCACCCTACGTGGCGACCGGATGTGGGAGTTTATGGACCGGCTATTAACAGTTTCGCTGCCAAGAATCCGCGATTTTCGTGGACTCTCTCCAAAGCAATTTGATGGCAAAGGAAATTACACCTTCGGTCTTACTGAGCAAGTAGTCTTCCTTGAAATTGAGCAAGACAAGCTAGATCGAGTCCGTGGAATGGATATCACCATCGTAACTTCAGCTAAGAACGATAATGAAGGTCGTGCGCTACTTAAGGCGCTTGGTTTTCCCTTCAAAGATCAAGGGGAGAAATAAATAATGGCAAAGACATCACTGAAGGTTAAGGCAGCCCGCAAACCTAAATTTAAGGTTCGTGGATACACACGTTGCCAACGTTGTGGCCGACCACATTCGGTCTATCAGAAATTCGGCATCTGCCGAGTCTGCTTCCGCGAGATGGCACACCGCGGTGAACTTCCTGGTATTACGAAAGCTTCCTGGTAACAACTATTGGAGAGGTCCCTTACATGAGGGAAACCAGCCAAAGAAAGGCGATGAGCCAACTATGACAATGACCGACCCGATCGCAGACATGCTCTCTCGTTTGCGTAACGCCAATATGGCCTACCATGAAGTGGTTTCTATGCCATCTTCATCGGTGAAGGTTCGTATTGCCGAAATTTTGCAGAGAGAGGGATATATCGGTGGCTATAAAGTCAACGATAACCCTGAAGGTTTTGGAAAGACCTTAACTCTTGACCTTAAATATGGTTCAAATCGTGAGCGATCAATTGCTGGTCTGCGCCGCGTTTCAAAGCCAGGTCTACGCGTTTATGCCAAATCAACCGGACTTCCTAAAGTATTAGGCGGACTTGGTGTGGCAATTATTTCAACTTCACAAGGATTACTCACTGATCGACAAGCTAACAAGAATGGCGTAGGCGGAGAAGTTCTCGCTTACGTATGGTGATTGCTATGTCACGTATCGGAAAAATGCCAGTTGCCATTCCATCAGGGGTTGAGGTAAATATCTCTGGTCAATCAGTCTCTGTTAAAGGGCCTAAGGGAACTCTAAGCCATGTGCTTCCTGAGTTAATTACTCCTAAGAAAGAGGAGAGCTCAGTAGTGCTAACGCGCGCTAATGATGAGCGCGCAGCAAAGAGCCTCCATGGTCTTTCTCGCACGCTAATTTCAAATATGGTCACTGGTGTTACAACTGGTTACTCAAAGAAAATTATGATTGTTGGAGTTGGATATAAAGTAGCGGCAAAGGGCAAAGATCTAGAGTTTGCACTGGGCTACTCACACCCAATTAATTTCACAGCTCCTGCTGGAATCACCTTCACCGTTGAAACACCTACTGATCTAGTGGTTTCAGGTGTTGATAAGCAGCTAGTTGGAGAAGTTGTTGCCAAGATTCAAAAACTTCGCAAAGCCGATCCATATAAAGGCAAGGGTCTGCATCTACAAGGTGCACGTATTCGCCGCAAAGCTGGAAAGACAGGTAAGAAGGCATGAATATCTCTAAGAAGATTGTTAAGGGCTCTACTCAAGTTGCCCGCGCCCGTCGCCACTTTAGAGTGCGAAAGAGAGTTACCGGAACATCTGAGCGTCCACGTTTAGTTGTTACTCGCTCTGCTCGCCACTTAGTTGCGCAAATTGTTGATGATTCACGTGGCCATACTCTGGCCTCTGCCTCAACTATGGAGAAAGAGCTAAGAGCAACATCTGCAGATAAGACTAAGAAGGCAAGAAGCGTTGGCCAATTAGTTGCAGATCGCGCAAAAGCAGCTGGAGTTACCACAGTGGTCTTTGACCGTGGTGGAAATCGTTACACCGGGCGAGTAGCAGCGCTTGCCGAAGGTGCTAGAGAGAATGGGTTGGACTTCTAATGGCCGATAAAGAGGTAGTAAGTACTGAGGCAGAGAAGCCAAAGCGCGGACGCGATAAGCGCGAACGTCGCGATGATCGCCAATCTGATAAGTCTCCCTATATCGAGCGCGTGGTCTTTATCAACCGCGTAGCAAAGGTTGTCTCTGGAGGTCGTCGTTTCTCATTTACCGCACTTGTTGTTCTAGGTGATGGCAATGGAATGGTTGGTATTGGTTATGGAAAAGCAAAAGAAGTTCCACAAGCCATTGCTAAAGCTGTTGAAGAGGCGAAGAAATCATTCTTCAAAGTTCCAAGAATTCAAGGAACTATCCCGCACCCAGTTCAGGGAGAAGATGCAGCAGGAGTAGTACTACTTCGCCCTGCAGCTCCTGGTACTGGAGTTATCGCGGGAGGTCCAGTGCGCGCAGTTCTTGAGTGCGCAGGAATTAGCGATGTGCTAACTAAATCTCTTGGATCAAATAATCCAATCAACATGGTTCATGCCACAGTAAAGGCGCTTAAGATGTTGGAAGATCCAGCAGCAATTGCTGCTCGTCGTGGTCTGCCACTAGAGCGCGTTGCTCCAGCTGCAATCATCCGTGCTATGAGCGCAACGGCAGGTGCATAAAATGCCACGTCTAAAAGTTACTCAAGTTCGTTCAAAAGTTGGCAATCCTCCTGATCAACGAAACACTCTTCGCTCACTTGGGCTTAAGAGAATCGGTGATGTTGTAGTTAAGGAAGATCGTCCAGAGATTCGCGGAATGGTTCATAGCGTTCGTCATTTGATTAAGGTTGAGGAGGTCGAATAAGTATGGTGCTTAAAGCTCATCATCTCCGTCCCGCACCTGGTGCTAAGAAAGCAAAGACCCGTAAAGGTCGAGGCGAAGGCTCCAAGGGAAAGACTGCTGGTCGTGGTGGTAAAGGAACTAGGGCTAGAAATGTAGTTCGCGCAGGTTTTGAAGGTGGAGCGATGCCTCTTGTGCAGCGCTTACCAAAACTTCGCGGCTTTAAAAACCCTGAGACCGTTACCTATCAGGCTGTAAATGTCTCAACTATCAATGCTCTATTTCCAAAAGGTGGGCAGGTCTCCATCGATGATCTCTATAAATTAGGCGCTGCTCGCAAGGGCCGCCCAGTTAAGGTCCTAGGAAATGGCGATATCTCCGTTAAGGTAAATGTCACAGTCCATAGCTTCTCATCATCGGCATCAGAGAAAATCTCTGCCGCTGGCGGAAGTATTAAGACTCTCTAGATAATATCTAGTTGAAATAAGAGGAGAAGATAATGTTGCTATCAGTTTTTGCTAAGGCTTTTAGAACACCTGATCTGCGCCGTAAAATCTTCTTCACTCTTGGAATCATGGCCCTGTTTCGCTTTGGTTCTGTTATTCCAACTCCAGGTGTTTCCTATGGAGCAGTTCAGCGCTGCCTAGCAAATGTTGATACTGGCGGCCTATTTGGACTTATCAACCTATTTAGCGGTGGAGCTCTATTGCAGCTCTCAGTATTTGCACTCGGCATCATGCCTTACATCACTGCTTCAATTATCGTTCAGCTATTAACTGTTGTTATTCCTCGCTTTGAAACTCTAAAGAAGGAAGGCCAATCAGGAACGGCTAAGTTAACTCAATACACTCGCTATCTAACTATCGGTCTTGCAGTTATGCAGACCACAGGTTTGATTGCAGTTGCTAGAACTCCAGGTCGTCTAATCAATGGCTGTACTGAAGCGATCATCCCTGATACTTCTTGGCAGCGCATTGTCACCATGATCTTTGTAATGACCGCTGGAACTTCGGTAATTATGTGGCTAGGTGAGTTAATTACTGATCGCGGTGTTGGTAATGGAATGTCAATCTTGATCTTCACATCAATTGCTGCGACATTTCCTGGTCAGCTCTGGTCAATTAAGCTCTCACGTGGATGGGCAACATTCCTATTTATTATGGCGGTAGGAGTCTTGATTGTGGCCGCGGTGGTCTTTGTTGAGCAATCCCAGCGGAGAATTCCAGTTCAATATGCCAAGAAGCAGGTTGGAAGACGCCAATATGGTGGAACTACAACTTATATTCCAATAAAGGTTAATCAATCAGGAGTTATCCCGGTTATCTTTGCTTCATCACTTCTCTACATACCTTCTCTGGTTGCTAACTTCACCAACTCTCAAGCACCTTGGGCGGTCTGGATTTCAACTAACTTTGTTCAAGGTGATCACCCGATTTATATCAGCCTCTATGCGCTATTAATTATCTTCTTTGCCTATTTCTATGTAGCAATTACCTTTAACCCAGAAGAGACTGCAGAGAATATGCGTAAGTATGGCGGCTTTATTCCAGGCATTCGTGCTGGAAAGCCAACAAGTGATTATCTTGCATATGTATTAAATAGAATTACCGCACCTGGTTCGCTCTATCTAGCACTTGTTGCAATTATTCCAATCATTGCACTGGTTCTATTTGGCGCATCTCAGAACTTCCCATTTGGTGGAACTGCTATTTTGATCGTGGTCGGCGTTGGTCTTGATACTGCTAAGCAGATCGAGAGCCAGCTGCAGCAACGCTCTTATGAGGGGTTCTTGCGCTAATGCGTTTAATCCTGGTTGGACCACCAGGTGCCGGTAAAGGAACTCAGGCAGTTCATCTTGCTGAGCATTATCAAATCCCACACATTTCAACTGGCGATATTTTCCGTGCCAATTTACAAAATGGCACAGCACTTGGCCTTAAAGCAAAGTCTTATATGGATAAGGGCGAGCTAGTTCCAGATTCGCTAACCAATGAGATGGTTAAAGATCGCCTTGCAAAAGGCGATGCTAAATCTGGCTTCTTGCTAGATGGTTTTCCAAGAAATGTCTCTCAAGCAGAAGTTTTAAATGCGATGCTTGCTGAAGCTGGCGTCTTACTTAATGCCGCACTTGAACTATCTCTTGATAATGAGGAGATTGTTAAGCGCCTCTCTATTAGAGGGCGCGATGATGATAAGGAAGAGATAATTAGAAGGCGCCTTGAGGTTTATAGCGAGCAAACCGCGCCAATTATTAGCTTTTATCGAGATGCCAATCTCTTGGTCACTATTGCGGCAACTGGTGAGATTTCAGATATTACCTCAGCTGCCATAGCGGCACTAAGCAAGAAACTGAGCTAAGTCATGGCGATCCAGATAAAGACCTTGGATCAACTAAAGAGTATGCGTCAGGCAAATCTCTTAGTGCGAAGCACTCTAGAGTTAGTAAGAGCAAATATAAAAGCTGGTATTACAACGAGTGCACTGGATGCAATTGCTGAGGCAAATATCAAACGCGGTGGAGGAACTTCAAACTTTAAGGGCTATCACGGATATCCAGCAGTAATTTGCGTTTCAGTTAATGATGAAATTGTTCATGGAATTCCAGGAGATCGCATGCTGATGCCTGGAGATATTGTCTCTGTTGATTGCGGAGCAATTATTGATGGCTGGCATGGCGATGCTGCCTTCACTGTAATTGTTGATCCAATTAATAGCGAGCATGCCAAGATGTTGGAAGTCTGTGAAGAATCTCTATGGCATGGAATTACTGCAGGAGTAATGGGAGCAAAGATTTCTGATATTGGCCATGCCATTGAGAAATATATTAACTCTCAAGGAGAGTATGGAATCTTGCGAGAGTATGGCGGACATGGCATTGGAAATGCGATGCATATGGAGCCGCATATCCTTAACTTTGGAAAAGCTGGTCATCGTCCAACTATTGAAGCTGGAATGGTCTTTGCTATCGAGCCGATGATTACCCTTGGTTCTGAGAAAACTAGAGTTCTTGAAGATAATTGGACTGTTGTAACCCAAGATAAGTCATATGGCGCTCACTTTGAGAACTCTTACTGCATAGCCCCAGATGGAAAGCCATTTGTCCTCTCAGTTGAAGATGGCGGGAAAGCCCAGCTTGCCCGATTCGGCATAGAAGTTTCGCCGCTTCTTTCGTAAGTTATCCCTATGAGTAGAGCCTTAGAGCAACGCGAAAAGCGAGCCAGAATCAAGGCTTTACTTGAAGCAAAGGGCCTTGAGGCTCTGGTCTTAAAGAAGGGGGCCAATGTTGCTTGGATTATTGGCGGCAGAGCCCATATTCCAACAACTCTTGAACTAGCCTGTCTTGATGTAATTGTTTATAAGGATCGAATTGTTGTTGTTACCAACAAGATAGAGGCTCCAAGGCTTGAGGCTGAAGAGTTATCAGGTGATGAAGAGTTAATTGTCATTAATTGGTTTGAGGGCAGAGATGGACAACTGCCATCAGGGGAAAAGATAGGTATCGATGGCCCTGATAATAATCGCATTAATTTATCAGCTGAGATTGAAGAGCTGAGAAGATCTTTAAATTCTTTTGAAGTTGAGCGGTTAAAGCAGATAGGTAGTGATGCTGCTAAATCTTTAGGTGAATCGATGTTAAAGATCTCACCAAAGATGAGTGAAGTTGGTGCAGCTGGAGTAATTGCAGAAAATCTCTGGGCACATAATTTAGAGCCAGTAGTTCTATTAGTTGCTGGAAGTGAGCGTATTGAAAGTTTTCGACATCCTCTCCCCACCACAAATCTAATTGGCTCTCTTGCCATGGGGGTAATTTGTGCTAGAAGAAAAGGTCTAATCGCTAGCGTTACTAGAATTACTTCATTTAATTCTCTTTCTAAAGAGATAGAGCAGAGATATAAAGCGCTATTAAATGTTGAAGCGGCATTCTTTAGTGGCACAGAGGTTGGAGCTACATATGGCCAAGCATTCAAATCTGGTGGGGTTGAGTATCTCAAGCAAGGATTTGCAAGAGATGAGTGGAGTAAGCATCATCAAGGTGGTCCAACTGGATATCTGCCAAGGGATTTCCCCGCTCATGAAAAGAGCGCTCAAGTAATTGGCGTAGGTAATGCAATTGCTTGGAACCCAAGTGCCGCCGGGATTAAGGTTGAAGACACCTTGATTACAACCCCTACTGGCTTTGAGATTATTACCTCTGATCCAAGCTGGCCTAGCGTTGAAATAGCTGGCAGAGCGCGCCCAGATATCGCTCGCCCTTGACCTAAACGTTATAAAAAAGAGGTAAAAAAGCGTTGACCGAGCTCGCCTAGGGCGCAAGACTCAGGCAATTGAAGTGGTCTGACCACTCACAATAGGCCGGAAGGAAGTCTTATTTAGATGCTCCGCTACGGAATTATCGGCATCGGCGCCATGGGCCGTGAGCATGCCGAAAACTTATCTTTCATAGAGGGCGCATCAGTTACTGCAATTAGCGATCCAGATTCTAATTCAAGAGATTTAGCTATTAAGCAGTTAGGAGAGTCAGTAAAAGTCTTTACTGATCATAGGCAGCTTCTAGATTCTGGCCTAGTTGATGTGGTAATCATCGCTACCCCTAACTTTACTCACGTTGATATCTTGGAAGATGTGCTTAAAACATCGCTTCATGTTTTTATTGAAAAACCGCTCTGCACCACCATTGATGATTGTCTAAAAGTCATTGAGTGGTCAAAGAATAGAAGCGGCCTAGTTTGGATGGGCCTTGAATATCGTTATATGCCGCCAGTTGCGGAGTTAATCTCTATTGTTCATAGTGGGGGAGTTGGCCAAGTTCAACAGGTCTCTATTAGAGAGCATCGCGAACCTTTCTATCCAAAAGTTGGTAATTGGAATCGATTCACATCTAAAACCGGCGGAACACTTGTTGAGAAGTGCTGCCATTACTTCAATCTCATGGATCACATCGCTAAGGAGCGTCCAACTCGAGTCTTTGCATCCGGTGGGCAGAGAGTTAATTTCCTCGATGAGAGCTATGAGGGAGTTAAGGCAGATATGCTCGATAGCGCTTATGTAATATTGGAGTATCCAAGTGGGAAAAGAGCGATGTTAGATCTCTGTATGTTTGCTGAAAATACCGTTGATAAAGAACATATCTCAGTAACGGGAAGTGAAGGCAAAGTTGAATCATTTCTGCCCTCACTTGAGCTGCGTCATGGAAAGAGAAGCGCAGTTGGAAACTTTAAGCAGTGGAGCCATGATGCTTCAAAGCCAAAGGTGGAATCACGAAAAGTTTGGGATGAGAGCATCAAATACAACGGATTTCACTATGGAGCTTCATATCTTGAACACTTGAAGTTTTTTAACGCTATTAAGGGCGGAACGGGCCCAGATGTGAGCCTGGAGGATGGCCTTAGAAGCGTTGCATCCGGCCTTGCTGCGCAGTTGAGTATCGCCCAGGGGCGTCCAGTTTTAATGAGTGAAGTATTACCGGCGGGGTGGAATTAATGGCTAGCTGCACTTTGATTCCTCTTGCTCGTCCAACATTTGATGTGGCAGCTGCGCAGAAGTTCTTTGATTCTGCCCGTGATCTTTTAGGTGAAATTGGAGCTACTGTAAATGGTCCAACATCACTTGTGATGACTCCAGAGGATACTGCTAGCGCTGAGGCAAATCTTAATTCTGATGAGAAGTTCTATATTCTCTTTAACGCATCTTTTGCAGATGCCTCTGCTGCTGTTTCACTTCTCTCTAAAGTTTCAGGTGATGTGCTGCTATGGTCGGTTAGAGAATTTGGTGAAGTAGGAGATCGCCTTCTTCTTAATTCTATGTGTGGTTCAAATCTTGCAGCACATGCTCTTCGAGTAAATGGCAAGAGAATTACTCATCTACACGGAAATCCTGATGAAGCACATGTTAGAGATGCCCTCTCATCAGCTCTATCTGGAAAGATGCCAAATGTTGGTCAACCTGAAAAGATTAGTGGTCAACTAGCAGATGTAGATAAGGTTAAGAATTCACTGGCTAAATTGAATGGATTAACTATTGGCGCAATTGGTGATGCTCCAGCTGGCTTTACTCCCTGCAACTACGATGAAGAGGCGCTAAAGAAATCATTTGGCTTAAATGTTATAAATAAATCAATTCCTGAGATCTTTGCAGATATTGCAGCAGTGCCTCTTAATAAAGAGAGCGCAGAATATAAAGATGCTTGTCAGGCTCAGCCCTCCCTTAAAAATGTTCCAGAGAAAGAGGCTCGAGTTAATGCCAGCACGAGAGTTGCTCTAGATAACTGGATAAGGGCTAATGATTTATCAGCCATTGCTATGCGCTGTTGGCCCGATTTTGCAGTTGATTTAGGGGCTTGTCCTTGTGGGGCAATGGGAAGAACAGCAACGAGTGGAACCCCTGCTGCCTGTGAGCGAGATGTCTATGGCGCGGTAACTATGCTGCTTTTGGAGGCGCTTGGCTCTGGGACAAATTACTTAGTAGATACCGTGGATTTAGAAGAGGATGAGAACATTATTCGAATCTGGCATTGTGGTTCTGCTGCAACCACACTTGCTGTTGATCCCGATAATGCAACGCAGTTCATACACTGCAATAGAAAGCTAGGTGTGGCCGGTAACTTCCCCTTGAAGACCGGTCCGGTTGTTCTGGTAAGGCTGGATACCGATATCGATCCAGCAAATCAGAGCAAACTCCGATTAGTAATGACTAGTGGTGAATCACTATCTGCTCCTAATCGGTTCCAAGGTAATACCGCAACAGTTCGTACATCTGCGCCAGCACGGCAATTGATCAATGGGCTAATCCATAATGGATTTCCTCATCACACAGTTGTAGCTTGGAAAGACATACGAGCAGAAGTCCGCAGGATGGCGGAATATTTGGCCATTCCGCTAACCGAGTGGTAATCAAATGATTCACCACAGACCCTCGAATAAGGAGAAATACATGAAGCATATGAATGCAAAAGCATTCAAAGCACTAATTGCGTTAGCTTTCGCAATTAGCGCGACAGTTGTGCCAATTTCCCAGAGCTTCGCCGCTGGCGAATCTTTAGGAAAGGCATGCCCAACTGAAGGTGTATCGACAGGAACGAAATCCACTTCGCTCATCTGCGTTAAGGCAGATAATGGAAAGCAGACTTGGCAACGAGTCAAGCTAGCTTCATCAAGTGGACGTCCAGTTGCTAACCTAACTCCACCAAAAGGTGAAATTGAATTCTGGCACTATCGCGTAGAGCTTGCTGATCAGCGCGCTCTTGTGAAGATCATTTCAGATTTCGAAGCGAAATATCCTGGCACCAAAATTAAGCAGGTAGTTCGTGACACCACCACCTATAACGCCACTGCGCGTGTAGCAATCCTTGCTAACCCAAAGGCTGCTTTATTTGCAACTTCACGTGGATTCGTATTTAACGATTTCGCAAAGAGTGACATGATGCTAGATCTTTCAGCTCAGCGATATGTCAAGCAGAATGTAGTTGCTAAGGGTCTAGTTGCCGGTCAATATGAAGGCAAACAACTTGGAATTCCTTATCAATATCTCTTCAATAACCCAATCGTTAATACAGACATTTGGGCAAAAGAGAAGTGGACAACTCCTAAGAATCTTTCAGGATGGGTCGCTTGGTGTAAGGATGCCAAGGCAAAGGGATATGTCCCTCTAGCTTGGCCAGGAGCAACTCGTGGACAGGCAGCGCAGATTTCAAACTCTGCATTGATGAACTCCGCAGGAAGCTACGCAGAACTTGAGAAGAATCTTGCTGATCTAAACTCAGGCAAGATTGATCTGACTTCAACCTGGTTTAAAGGTGTTGCAGATATCTATGTCAAGCTACGTGATGCTGGCTGCTTCCCACCAAATGCAACAGGTGTAACTGAAGCTGCCGCATATAACCTCTTTGCAACTGGCAAGTCACCAATTCTTCCAATTGGAACATTTGCTATGGGTTCTATCAAGGGCCTAAACCCAGCACTCAATGGAAAGATGGAACTACTTTCCATGATTCTTACTGATGGCAAAGTTGTCGCTGAAGGTATTATGAACAATACCTACACCTTCAGTGTTAACAAGAACTCAAATACTCGCGATCAGAAGATTGCTAATGCATTCTTGTCATATCTATTAACTGGCAAGGTTGCTGAACTCTATGCAAATGAGACTCTGCAGCACGTCAACGTTCTTGATGTTGAATACAAAGACGTTAACTTGCTAAATACCGTCTCATTCCAGGCAAAGAACACGATGTTGGCACCACGCTTCTTGCTCCTTAACGGCGCAGTGAGCGATCTGACTCAAGATGCCCTCATCCAAATCGTCGGTGGCAAGAGCCCTGATGATGTTCTGCCTGACTTCTCAAGGCAGATCAAGCAGAAACTAGCGGGCTGATTAGCTCAATAGCTAACTCCGGGACCGCTCTGACTAAAGGTCAGAGCGGTCTTCGGGCTGCTCCAAAGAAGCGTAAGAGAGATGCTGGTATCTATTATTTAATGGGCCTTCCAGCCGCCCTTATTTTCTCGATTTTTTACTTCATACCATTTCTTGCCAACCTGCGTTACTCCCTGACTAAATGGGATCGCATTACAGAACCAGAATTTGTTGGTCTGCGAAACTTTGTAAATTTGTTAACTAATGATGACCTTTTCTATAAGGTACTTGGAAATAATCTCCGCTTTACTTTCTTAGTTGTATTGTTTCAAACGCTATTTTCTTTAATCTTTGCTCTCTTTCTAGTTAAAAACAGTAGAGTAAATGTGGCGCTTCGCACTCTCTTTTTCTTTCCCACGATCCTCTCCTCGATCTCAGTAGGAATGATCTGGCTATTTATGTATGATCCAAATTTTGGCGCGGTAAATCTCTTCTTTACACGTATTGGCCTTGAGCAATTTGCTCTCAATTGGCTAGGCAGTGAGAGCTCTGCGCTCTATTCCATTGCTTTTACCCAAGTCTGGTTTCATACCGGGCAGATGATGGTTATCTATATCGCAGGTCTGCAGCAGATTCCTCAAGAACTCTATGAAGCAGCCGAGATGGATGGCGCCTCTAGATGGCAGCAATTCCGCAATGTCACCTGGCCCATGTCAATCCCAACAACCATTGTGGTGATGGCTTACACCACAATTCAGAGTTTTAGAGCTTTTGATTTGATCTTTGCCATGACTCAAGGTGGTCCAAATAGCTCTTCTAATATATTTGCGGTTTTGATTTATCAGACTCTCTTTAATGAGCTTCGAATTGGATATGCCGCTGCGCAATCAATTTTCTTCATCTTGCTTCTGGTTTTTGTCACGGTCCTACAGCGTAAATTCCTCAATAGTCGGTATGAGAAATAGGTGAGCCATGATCTATCGAATTAGTCGCATCGCCTCCTTAACACTATTTGCTTTATTGATAATTATCCCAAGCACTATCGTGGTCTTTGGATCATCTAAGAGTGATGCTGAGGTCTATAACAAACCACTAGCTCTACCAGAGCGGTGGAATCTAGATAACTTCCGCTTTCTCTTTGAGATTAGCAATGTAGGTAGAACCTTTATCAATAGCGTGATAGTCACTGGATTCTCTGTAACTCTAACCCTAATTCTTTCCAGCCTATGCGCCTTTGCCATCTCAAGGATGATCACAGTTACAGGAAAAGTGCTCTTCTCTCTCTTTGCTATTGGGCTAGCAATTCCAGGACAAGTAAATCTTGTACCTATCTATCTGCTCTTCCTTGATTTAGGATTATCAAATAAACTCTCTGGACTGGTTCTAATAAATATTGTTACAACTCTTCCAATCTCAGTATTTATCCTCACTGCATTCTTCCGCGAATTGCCTAAAGAGATGTTTGAGGTTTCAGAAGTTGATGGCGCCACACCTTGGCGGGTTTATCGCTCGATTGCACTACCGCTATCTAGGCCAGCACTTGGCGCAACCGCTATCTTTCTATTTGTAATTA
>CAKZXY010000082.1 GCA_937883945.1 uncultured Clavibacter sp.
TACCAGTCTTTGCGCCACTCACGATTGGCTAGACGTCCCGCAAGTTCAGATGGCAAATCAATCTCAGTTTTTTTGTTTACTTGGAATCCTTGCGCTGCCTTGAAGAAATAATCATTTGGATTGGACTTTGGCTTTAAACCACCATCTCGCACCCACTCATCGTAGGCAATTTGATACCAGATTGAGTCGCATGAGATTGCCATAGCAGTTGTCATGCTAATTCGCCCTGCAGCCTTACTATCAAAATTCTTAAAAGTTCTATCACCAATTTGAACTTCGGCTGGACACTGATAAGTGGTCTTCAAACTATATCCAGCATCAACTGCTGCTGAGAGGGAGATGACTTTAAATGTTGATGCCGGAGCAAATTCACCTTGAATCGCACGGGAGAGCGCTGGGACTCCGCTCTTTTCGCTATAGAGATCTCTTGCTTGATTGACAGTGATTCCATTTTCCCAGATATTTAAATCATAATCAGGATATGAGGCCATCGCTAGAACTTCACCTGTCTTAACATCCATAACAATTGCAGCTCCAGAATCTCCGCGATATCCATTAGCCCTTGCGCGAAAGACAGCATCTTTTAGTTCTACTTCAACAGCTGCTTGTAATTTAGCATTAAGGCTAAGAACTAGATGATTGCCGGGAACTGGCGCTCTATTAAGTGATTCTTGTCTAACAATTTCTTTACGATCAACAATGACAGTTTTGATTCCAGGAACTCCTCGAAGCTGCTCATCGTAGAGCAATTCGATTCCAGCTTTACCAATTAACTCATTCCTGTAATATCTCTTTCCTTCTTCGTTATTTAGATTCTTCTCTGTAATTGGCCCTAGATAGCCCAGAACATGAGTGGCTCTCTGCCCAGCAAGTGATGGATAGGAGCGAATTGAAACTGGCTTAGCATCAATTCCAGGGAAGAGATCAGATCTTTCTAGAATGGTAAATACTTGATTCTCGCTGGCATCTTTCGTTATTGGAATAGGTTGATAGCGATTTCCATTCCAACATCCATTTCGCTCACCACTTGCTAGCTCGCCGCAGAGCCTAGTTCTGGTGTAGATATCCTGATATTCAAGCTTTAAGACCTCTGCCACTCTAGTTAATACCGATACGCCCTTATCTTCAAACTTATCTAGAACTGATCGATCTGCTGTGACCATAAGCCCTGCCTTATTAGTTGCAAGAGCATTTCCCTCATTATCAACAATTAGCCCCCGAAGAGCTGGAGCGACGATATCTCTACTTTGAATATCAAGAGCCGCTTCTTGATAGCGAGGGCCGTCAGCAATTTGAAGATAAAAGAGTCGACCAAATAAAGAGAGCATCAGTGAAATAACTAGAACTTGGGCAACCAGAAGTGTTAACGCTGAGCGATCTCTCATCTATCGCTGCCTTGCAGTAAGAGTTACTTTATATAGCTTCATTGCAAGTGGAATATAAAGAGGTGAGAGCAGAGCGCTCCAGAGAGCATTTCCTGAAATACTTCTAAATAAATATGAAGCAGATCCAACTTCTTGACCCAAGATCGCGCCAAATAATAAGAAGAGAGCTAAGGCAAATGAGCTTGCTAAGACTGCAACGCTTAGCATTACAAGCGGGCTTAGCTCTGCATCTAGCGCCGCTCTAACATTACTTGATAGTACATAACTCATTGAAGTGAGCACTAGAGTCCATAGCCCAAAAGGTGCATCAAGAGTTGGCGATAGATCTAGGATTAATCCGGCAATAAATCCAGTAACTACAGCGCTATTTCTCTGATCTTGAATTACCCAAGCCATAAAGAATGCAAGATAGAGAGAGAAGCCTGCAACTAGAAAATTGATCTGATTTATTAAGACTTCTTGTACAAGAAATAGAGATAGAAAAATAAGTAAGACTTTAGGAAGGCGATTGATCTCCATAGCCTTATTCCTTTGGCGTGGGGCTAGGTGTTACAAATACCGTAACTGTTGGAGCAGGCCTTGGCGCTTGTGGCACTAGAGCATCACCAGGATCTCCGGCAACTGCTGATAAAACAACGCTTACTACTGAGAGAGAATTTAGATCAACAAATCCATTAACTCTTCCCTCTTTAGTTAATTGGCCAACAGTATTTTCTACATAACTAACTCTTCCTACTGGAACCCCTGGAACAAAGGGCTTATCTCCAGAGCTTCCACGCGCTAGTAGAACATCACCAACGCTAATTGCTGATGTTGCACTTAGCATCTGCAATGAGTAGTTCTTATCACCCTGTCCTAGCAGGATTCCCATATCTTGCTTTCCAGCAACCCTTACGCCAATTCGAAATGATGGGTCATTCATTAAGAGCACAATTGATGAGGAAGCAGTTGTTGATTTAACTACCCCGACAAGTCCGCTCGCTGCAATGACTGTCATATCTCGTCTTACGCCAGAATCACTGCCAATATCTAAAACTATAGTTTCACTAAATGTTCCGGTTCCACCTTTACTAATAACTCTTGCAGATACCGTTTTATAGCGAGCTTTACCAGCAAGATCTAAGACGCCCTTAAGTGACTCTAACTGCGCCAGAGTATTTTCATTGAAAATAACTTGGCTCTTTAGCTCTTGATTCTCTTCTTCTAATTTATCAATCTTTGCTTTACTTCTACCTAAATTACCAACCTCTGAGAAGAAATCACCAACTGGTGAAAAGACTCTAGTTGCTAGGCGCTCAACAGGTGCTAACACACTTTGAGTTCCACTTCGAAGCGATGAGAGAAGACTTACCCCTCTTAGATCAAGAGTAATAATAAAAAGTGAGGTCACCAGTAGTGAGACCCATAGGAGCCTACTTCTATTAGAGCCTCGAGTTGCCATGAGTTAACTAACGGCGAGGCTCGGAGATCAGAACTTTCTCTAGCGCCTCAAACTCTTCAACGCACTTTCCAGATCCTTCAACCACAGCATTTAGCGGTCTATCTGCAATGTGAATCGGCATATTTGTTTCATGGCGCAATCTCTCATCTAAGCCTTTAAGAAGTGCTCCACCGCCAGTTAATACAATGCCGCGATCCATTAAATCGGCCGCCAACTCTGGTGGAGTCTTATCTAGCGTTCCTTTAACAGCATTAACGATGGCATTGACCGGTTCTTCAATTGCTTTACGAATATCTTCAGATGAAACCACAATGGTTTTTGGTAACCCTGTTGCTAAATCTCTTCCTCTAATTTCAGCATCTGGTTCATCACGGAGCGGATATGCAGATCCAATTGCCATCTTTATCTCTTCAGCAGTGCGCTCACCAAGTAGTAGGGAGAACTCCTTCTTAACCCAGTTAATAATGGCATGATCAATCTCATCTCCGCCTACGCGAATGGAGAGCGCAGAGACAATTCCGCCAAGTGAAATCACGGCAACCTCTGTGGTTCCTCCGCCAATATCAACAACCATATTTCCCGTTGGCTCATGAATTGGAAGACCAGCGCCAATTGCTGCTGCCATTGGCTCCTCGATTATGTAAACCTTTCTAGCTCCTGCTTCATATCCGGCATCTTTCACCGCGCGCTGCTCCACCCCAGTAATTCCTGAAGGAACACAGATAACAATTCTTGGCTTTGCAAGATAGGTGCGCTTATGCACTTGGCGAATAAAGTACTTAATCATTAAAGCAGTGGTATCAAAGTCGGCGATAACTCCATCTTTAAGAGGGCGAATAGCCACAATATTTCCTGGAGTTCTTCCAATCATCTTCTTAGCCTCAGTTCCAACTGCAAGGACTGCGCCAGTGTCTTGATTAACGGCAACCACGCTTGGCTCATTAAGAACGATCCCTCTACCGCGAACATAAACCAGGGTATTAGCTGTTCCTAAATCAATAGCCATATCTCGTCCTAGGAAGGACCAGTCAGTTTTGAACTTTGCCATTTAATCGCTCCTTACAAGTTAGGGAAGAAAATCTTTATCTCACGCTGCGCTGATTCAACTGAATCAGAGCCATGCACGATATTTTGCACAACTTTTGTTCCTTGATCACGGGCTAAATCTCCCCGAATTGAACCAGGTGAGGCAAGTGTTGGATCAGTTACTCCTGCAAGAGCTCTAAAGCCCTCAATAACTCTCTGGCCTTCAGCAATCATCGCAACGATTGGACCTGAGGACATAAACTCCAAGAGCGGTTCATAGAACGGCTTGCCTTGATGTTCTGCGTAATGAGTAGCGAGCAGATCTTTATCTGCTGTCAGCATTCTAAGCGCAGCGATTTTATATCCCTTACTCTCAATGCGTCTGATTACTTCGCCAACTAAACCACGACGCACTCCATCTGGTTTAACCAAGATAAGGGTGCGCTCTGCAGGCGCTGATGAGTTACTCACGGGGTAAGTCTATGCTCATTTCTAACTCCCCGAATCTGGCCCCTCTGCCTTGGCTATATGGGCCGCTTTGGCCGCCTCACCCTTTCGACCCAAGATAATTGCCGCCACCCAGAGTCCAAGAAATAGGGATCCCAGAATAAACATCGTTGGGATAAAGAAACCATAAGCAATAAGCAGAATCTGGGTCAGCCAACCTAGAGCCCAGCCAACTTTATATTTCAAAAGACCAGATGAGATAAAAGCTAGGAGCGCAATTAGAGCGCCGAAGTAAAGACTATTGGTGGTTGAGAGATCTTTAGCAACTAGGAGAGCAAAGCCAATAATTAAAAACTCCATAATCAAAACACTTCTTGCAAGCATCAACATTGCTTTAAATTCCCTTTCTTCGAATTATCGCTCTCGCCTCACCAGCGCTAACAACTGATCCAGCTATTAAGACTGCTGTGCTTGAATCATTAAGGGCGCTACTAGTTTTTGCCATCTCTACTGCTTGAGTGATTCCTTGCTCTAAATCATCGGATACATAAACTCGATCACTTCCAAATATCTCCATAGCCTCTGATTTTAGTTCATCTACATCAGCTGCGCGATGTGAGCTATTCCTAGTAACTATCACTCGATCTAAAACTGGCTCAAGTGCTTCAAGGATTCCAGTTACATCTTTATCGCCCATTGGCGCGATGACTCCAATTAACGCTGAGAAATCAAATTCCTCACTTATCGTCTTTTTCAAAGACTCTGCTCCATGAGGATTGTGAGCTGCATCGATAATGATGGTGGGGTTTCTCCCAACAATCTCACATCTTCCAGGTGAGCTCGCCTTAGCAAATGCCTGTCGCACAATTTCTTCATCAAGCTTTGTCTCACCAGCAAATACCTCAACAGCAGCGAGCGCTGTTGCTGCATTACTTGCTTGATGCTGGCCATATAACGGAAGGTATAAATCTTCATACTGCCCATAAACTCCAGAGATAGTCAGCATCTGACCACCTAGGGCTAGCGCCCTTGATTTGAGGCTAAATTCGATACCGGATCTAATCGGAGTGGCATCAGCTTTAGCGCAGGCTCGCATCAATACAGCTGCTACCTCACTTTCTTGCTCAGCTAGAACTACAAAGGAGTTTTCCTTAATTATCCCTGATTTAGTTTGAGCAATCTTTTCAAGGGTATCTCCTAGATACTCCATATGATCAAAACCTATTGGAGTTATGACATTAACTGAGCCATTAATAACATTGGTCGAATCCCACTCTCCCCCCATCCCGCATTCAAATATTCCAACATCAACTGGAAATTCAGCAAAGGCAACAAAGGCAAGTGCGCACATCGATTCAAAGAATGAGAGTTTATTAGACATCTTGGAATCAACTAGCTCTAGATATGGCGCAATATCGTTATAAGTTGCAATCATAAATTCTGGGGTTATCGATTGGCCGTTGATAGTGATTCGCTCTAAGAAACTCTCTAGATGAGGGCTAGTAAATCTTCCGGTTCGCATCCCCAATTCAAAACAGAGTGAATCAATTAAGCGCGTAGTTGTGGTCTTGCCATTAGTTCCAGCGATATGAATCGTTGGATAAGAGAGCTGAGGTGAACCTAGGTAATCAGCTAAAGCTGAAATCCGCTCGAGTGTTGGAGCAATTCTACTTTCCGGCCATCTATTAAGTAGCGCCTTTTCAATAGCATCAAGGCGCGCGAGATCTTCAGCAGAGCTCATCTTTATTCTTTTGGAAGCGCAGCAAGAAGTGTGTTGATTCGAGTAATTTCACTCTCGCAAAATTCCATACGCTCTCTAATTTCTTTGACTACTTCCATAGGCGCTTTTGCCATAAAGTTCTCATTTTCCAACTTAACAACTGCGCTCTGCAAATCCTTCTTAATACTCTCAAGATCTTTGCTTAGCCGTGCTCGCTCAGCCTTAACATCAATTGCTCCTCTAAGGTCAAAGGCGATACTAAATTGGCCGATTTCAATTCTTGCACTCTCTTTAAAATCACTTCCCGCCTTATCGAGGCGAACTAAGAATCTAATCGCATCTTCATAATTAAGTAGATCTCCTTCTAAACCTGAAATTTGAGCGCTAATTTTCGCTGAAGTTTTTATCCCTTGCTCGCTTCTAAACCTCCTAATCTCAGTGATAAGAAGTTGCATATCCCCAACTACTTTATTGGCTGCAATATCCTCCGGCGCTTTATCAACTGCTGGCCATTTTGCAATAACAAGTGATTCTCCCCCAGTTAATTCACACCAGATTGTTTCAGTAATAAATGGCATCGATGGATGCATGAGACGAAGTAGTTGATCTAGAACATGGCCTAAAACCCGGCGGCTCTTATCGGCCTGCTCTCCGCCTTTAGCAAAACTTTCTTTAACTAACTCTAAATACCAATCACATAGATCATCCCAAGCAAAGTGATAAATCTCCTCACTAGCCTTAGCAAATTCAAAGGCTTCATATCCCTTATCAGCGCTAGCAATGGTGCTATCGAGACGATTTAAAATCCAGCGATCAATATGGTTTAGCTCAGATCTATCTGGTAGCTCGCCATTTACATGCGCTCCATTAATCATGGCAAAGCGCGCAGCGTTCCAAACTTTAGTAGCAAAGTTTCTAGATCCTGCTATCCACTCCTCAGCAAGCGCTTGATCTGTTCCAGGGTTAGCCCCGCGCACCAAGGTAAAGCGCAGCGCATCAGAGCCATACTTATCCATAAACTCCAATGGATCAACAGTATTCCCCCGAGATTTACTCATCTTCTTGCCATGTTTATCTCGAACTAAACCATGAAGAGCGATGACTTTAAATGGAGCAACTCCATCCATAGCAAATAAGCCAAATAACATCATTCTTACTACCCAGAAAAATAGAATGTCATAACCAGTAACTAATACGCTGGTGGGATAGAACTTCTTTAAGTCATTACTTTCATTGGGCCAACCAAGAGTTGAAAATGGCCAGAGCGCAGATGAGAACCAAGTATCTAAAACATCAGGATCTTGTTCATATCCCTTAGGAGCGCTCTGATTTGGACCTAGAACAATTACATCTCCATCTGGACCATACCAAACCGGGATGCGATGTCCCCACCAGAGTTGGCGCGAGATACACCAATCATGCATGTTATCGACCCATTCAAAATATCTTGGCTCCATCGATTCTGGATCGATTTTTACTTTTCCATCACGAACTGCATCAGCTGCAGCTTTAGCAAGAGGAGCAACTTTGACAAACCACTGCTTAGATAACCGAGGCTCAACTGTTGTTTCGCAGCGGGAACAATGGCCAACAGCGTGAATATATGGACGCTTTTCGGAGACAACTCTTCCCATCTGGCGAAGTTTTTCAACTACAGCAACTCTTGCATCAAAGCGATCCATCCCATCAAATTCAGTGCCAGTTCCCTCCATGACTCCCGCTTCATTCATGATCACAATTAGCGGAACGTTATGGCGCATTCCCATCTCAAAGTCATTTGGGTCATGGGCGGCTGTGACTTTGACTGCCCCAGTTCCAAAGTCAGGCTCAACAAGCTCATCGGCAATGATCGGAATCATGCGATTAACTAGGGGCAGAAGGACTGATTTACCGATTAGGTGTTTATAGCGCTCATCTTTTGGATTAACTGCAACAGCGCCATCGCCAAGCATTGTTTCAGGACGGGTTGTGGCAACAGTAATACTTACCTCATCATCGCCATATCTAACCTGCACAAACTCACCAGCATCATCGCTATGTTCAACTTCAATATCAGAGAGCGCAGTTAAGCAACGTGGACACCAATTAATAATCTTCTCTGCGCGATAAATTAACCCTGCATCAAAGAGCTGCTTAAAGATTGTTAATACTGCATCAGAGAGGCCCTGATCCATAGTGAATCTCTCGCGAGACCAATCAACGCTATCGCCCAGGCGCTTCATCTGGCCTAATATCGCCCCGCCTGACTCCTCTTTCCACTTCCAGACTCTCTTTACAAACTCTTCTCTTCCTAAATCATGTCTACTAACTCCAGATGCTGCTAACTGTTTCTCAACCACATTTTGGGTTGCAATTCCAGCATGATCCATTCCTGGCAGCCATAAAACTTCAAAGCCTTTCATCCGCTTCATTCGACTCAATAAATCTTGTATCGAGTGATCTAGCGCATGGCCAATATGGAGACTTCCTGTGACATTTGGTGGCGGGATAACTATTGAGAAAGGTTCTTTATCCGAATCTGCATTGGCTGTGAAATATCCAGCGCTAAGCCACTTTTGATATAGCTCAGATTCAATCTGACTTGGATTAAATTGCGCAGGTAGCTCAGACATAAGATGTAGATACTACCGATTATTACGCGGTCTTCTCTTCGCCTCGTTTAGTCGAACGCTTTGGGTTATTTGGTCCGCGCTCGAGATATTTTGGCGCTGCTTTTTTGCTAATTACCTCAGGGGTGATTAGAACTTTGCCAACTTCTTTTCTACTTGGCACCTCATACATCACAGGAAGTAGAACCTCTTCCATGATTGCCCTAAGTCCTCTTGCTCCAGTTCCCCTGGCAATTGCCTGATCTGCTACAACTTCAAGAGCTTCTTGAGTAATCTCAAACTCCACATCATCCATCTCAAAGAGATGCTGATACTGCTTAACTAGAGCATTCTTTGGCTCGGTAAGAATCTTAAGAAGAGCTGCCCTATCTAGAGATTCAACCGAGGTCACAATTGGAAGCCTGCCAATGAACTCTGGAATCATGCCAAATTTAAGAAGATCCTCTGGCATAACATCTGCAAATAGATCTTGAGCTTTCTTATCTTTCTCACTCTGCAACGTGGCATTAAAACCAACGCCAGCTTTGCCTTTACGGTTTTCAATAATTTTTTCAAGACCTGCAAAAGCGCCACCAACAATAAAGAGCACATTGCTAGTATCAATTTGAATAAATTCTTGGTGAGGATGCTTTCTTCCTCCTTGTGGTGGAACAGAGGCGGTGGTTCCCTCTAAAATCTTAAGAAGGGCCTGCTGCACTCCCTCACCTGAAACATCTCTAGTAATTGATGGATTCTCGCTCTTTCTTGCCACCTTATCGATCTCATCGATATAAATAATTCCAGTCTCTGCCTTTTTAACATCAAAGTCAGCTGCTTGAATTAACTTAAGCAAAATATTCTCAACATCTTCGCCAACATAACCTGCCTCAGTAAGTGCTGTTGCATCTGCAATTGCAAAAGGAACATTAAGCATGCGAGCAAGAGTCTGAGCTAGAAGAGTCTTGCCGCATCCTGTTGGACCAAGAAGCAAGATATTGCTCTTTGATAACTCCACGCCATCTTCAATACGGCGATCTGGCCCTTTAATTCTCTTATAGTGGTTATAGACAGCAACTGAGAGCGACTTCTTTGCTCTATCTTGGCCAATTACATACTGATCTAAAAACTCATATATCTCTTGTGGCTTTGGTAGCTCTTGAATCCCAGCAGTACTTGCTTCGCTTAATTCATCCTCGATAATCTCATTACAGAGATCGATACATTCATCGCAGATATAGACGCCAGGACCAGCAATTAACTTCTTAACTTGCTTCTGAGTCTTGCCACAGAATGAACACTTAAGCAGATCGCCGCTTTCACCGATGCGAGTCAAGATGAGCCTACTTTCTAGAGGGGAAGAAGATAAGAATAAATCCTCTAGCCCAGCAAAGGATGGCTAAACGCGTTCGCCCTGAGAGTAATTACCGCTACTTGGTAACAGAGGCTTTTCTTGAGGCAAGGATCTGATCAACAAGACCATACTCAACGGCCTCTGCTGCGGTAAGAATCTTGTCTCGTTCAATATCTTTACCAATTTCTTCTTTACTCTTCTTAGAGTGCTTAGCCAGAATCTCTTCAAGCAATTCGCGCATCCGCAAGACTTCTCTTGCTTGAATTTCAATATCAGAGCCCTGACCGCCGCCCTCGCTATATGGCTGGTGGATCAAAATCCTTGAATGCTCAAGGGCATAACGCTTTCCAGCAGTTCCGCCAGCAAGCAAAACTGCAGCAGCAGAGGCAGCTTGTCCAAGACAAATTGTCATCACATCAGGTCTAACAAATTGCATCGTGTCATAGATTGCAGTTAGGGCGGTAAATGAGCCGCCGGGAGAATTGATATACATCATGATATCTCTATCAGGATCCATCGACTCAAGAGTTAATAACTGAGCCATTACATCATTGGCCACAGTGTCATCGATTCCTTGGCCTAGAAAGATAATTCTCTCTTCAAATAATTTGGTGTAAGGATCAAGGCGCTTATAACCATAAGCAGTTCTCTCCTCAATTGTTGGAAGAACATAACGGTTATGAATATCGTTTATTTTCATCGCGCTGTACCACCGCTTCCCGAGACTTGCCCTGCAGATTTAACAACATGATCAACAAAGCCATATTCCTTAGCCTCTTCAGCGTTAAACCAACGATCACGATCTGAATCTGCAGTGATGGTATCCATCTTCTGCCCTGTATGAAAAGCAATTAACTCTGCCATCTTCTTCTTGGTAAAGGACATCTGCTCTGCTTGAATCTTGATATCAGATGCTGTTCCACCAATTCCGCCTGATGGTTGGTGCATCATGATGCGAGCATGTGGCAGCGCGTAGCGCTTTCCAGCGGCTCCAGCACAGAGAAGGAATTGACCCATAGAGGCAGCAAGACCCATGCCAACAGTTGCTACATCATTTTTGATGTATTGCATCGTGTCATAGATCGCCATACCAGCAGAGATTGAACCACCTGGTGAATTAATATAGAGATAGATATCTTTATCAGGATCTTCTGCGGCAAGTAATAACATCTGGGCAGCAATTGAATTTGCCATACTGTCTTCAACCACAGAACCTAGAAAGATAATTCTCTCTTTTAGTAATCGGTTATAGACCTGATCATCTAATCCGCCGCCATTACTGCTGGCCATACGGGGGGTAATAAGCTCCACTAATTCCTCCTGATATGTATATCTATGTCCGTTAGGCTAACGCCAAGAGTAGGAAAATGCTTCCTGCAATATCAAAAAAGGTGCTTTGTTCGCTTAGAGCAGAGAAACTACTGCTCAGAACCACTTTCTTGCTTTGGAGCAAGGGCAGCTAGATCAACTTTTCGACCTGAACCATCTTTAATCGCCACTCGCTCCAGAACTACAGCTAAGGCTTTGCTCCTTGCCACCTCAGCCATGAGGGCATGGATCTGGCCAGCTTGAGAAATCTCTTGCGCAAATTGATCAGGGCTCATCTGATATCTAGCAGCGCTTCTAATTAAGTATTCGGTGAGCTCTGCCTCAGAGACTTGAACTGCCTCAGCCTTAACTATTGTGTCTAGTAAAAAGTCAGCTTTAAGAGAATTAGTTATCTCAAGGCTTACCTCGCTTCTATGCTCGCTATCTTCTAAGCGATTTTCCTTTTCAAGATGAGCATCCACTTCTTCTTTTACTAGATTTTCAGGTACTGCAATTTCAACTGTTTCTAGAAGCAATTTTAAGAGCTTATCTCGTCCTTGCGCGCCCTGCTCCATTGTCTTTAGGCGAGTTAAACGCTGTCTTACATCGCCCTCTAATTCGCTTAGTGTTTCAAATTCACTTGCAAGCTTTGCAAACTCATCATTTAGCTCTGGAAGCTCGCGCTTTTTAACAGATTTTAAAGTGACCTCAACCTCGCCGCTCTGTCCTTCATCCATTCCAACTAATTGAGTATTAAATTTCTTTAACTGCTCTAGCTTCATTCCAATCAAAGCCTCATCAAGGCCATCAACCATGCGATTTGAGCCAACTTCATAGGAGATGCCATTAGCACTTCCGCCTTCGATTTCTGCTCCATCAACCTTTGCACTTAAATCAATGGTGACAAAGTCGCCCTTCTCAACATCTTTTTCAACGGTTGTGAGCGTTCCAAAGCGAATTCTCAAAGCCTCAACCTGCTCTTTTATATCATCATCACTAACGGCTACATCATCGACGCTAATTTCAATCTTTGAAAAATCAGGCAGGCTGATTTCAGGCCTAATATCTACTTCAACTTCAAATTTAACTGCCTCATTATCTTTAAGCTCTTTGATATCAACACTTGGCCTACCAAGAACTAGAAGATCATTTTCTCTAGCAGCCTGGCTATAAAACTCTGGTAGGCCATTATTGATTGCTTCATCAAGGACTGCTCCCCGGCCAACTCTTTGATCAATCATCGCTCTTGGAACTTTTCCTTTGCGAAAACCTGGGATGACAATGCGCTCAGAGATACTTTGATATGCCGTCTTTATATGTGGCTCAAGATCTGTGAAATCGATATCAATTAAAATACGAACTCGAGTCTTTGAGATTGTCTCAACAGCGCTTTTCACATGGCTCCTGACTTAATAAGAAGAGGTATATCTGGTCGGGGCGGAGGGATTCGAACCCACGGTCTCCTGCTCCCAAAGCAGGCGCGCTAGCCACTACGCTACGCCCCGCGGCGCAGAGAGCAGAGTCTAGATGAAAAATTCACAAGTAATTACCCCAAGCGATACCCTTGCGCCCCTAAGGAGGAGCATTAGCACCCCCTTAGAAAGATAAAAAGTGCGGGCGTAGCTCAATGGTAGAGCCCTAGCCTTCCAAGCTAGCCACGCGGTTTCGATTACCGTCGCCCGCTCCAATCTTTTCTAAATCATCCAGTGACGCTTCCAACTAGTTGACCTGAAAAACCTCCACCTAGCGTCACTTGATCAAACGAAACTATCGTGCTCCCACTGCTCACGGTGACGGCTAATTGATAATTAGTAATGGTTGAACTTCCGTTAATGATCACTCTTCCAAAAAAAGAAAGTTCCCTTTGGCCAGTATTTCCTCGATAGTTTCGCGAATTTGTTGAAATCCAATGAGTTGTAATTGTTGGCGCTTGACCCATCGCAGAGACAGCGAGTGCGAGATCTAGAGATGAGCTACTTGTTTTACCCCAAACTAATACATCAAACAAATAACTCTTGCCTGCTTCAAGAGTTGCAAAGTTGGTTGAAGCAAGTGAAACGCCAGCATTTCCCACAAGAGCAGATGTGTAAGAAATTTCTCCCACTTGAACATTTGAAGGCCCAGTAGCTCCAGTTGCGCCCGTGGCACCTGCTGCTCCCGTTGCACCAGTAGCACCTGTTGGTCCTGTTGCACCAGTGGCACCTGCTAATCCAGAAGATCCATTTGCTCCCGTTGCACCAGTGGCACCTGTCGGTCCCGTTAATCCCGTTGCGCCAATGGGTCCAGTTGCACCTGTTAATCCAGTCGCTCCAGTTAATCCAGTTGCGCCTGTTAATCCAGTTGCTCCAGTTAAACCTGTATCACCTTTTGCGCCAACTGCTC
>CAKZXY010000083.1 GCA_937883945.1 uncultured Clavibacter sp.
ATATGTTGGCGGCTCAACTGGCTTCTCAGTCCCAGTAGTTGCTGGAATTAGAGTAAGAGTTGGATCATTTCGTGGTCAGGTAGTACCAGGTGAGGAGATGCAATTAGATAAAGATCAAGGACTTGTAAAACTCACCAACCAAAGACTTATCTTCTCAGGCTCCATTGCCACAACAGAGTGGGCCTTTTCTAAATTACTATCAGCTGTTAGAACCGAGGATGGCAATGACTTTCTCTTTGGAGTTTCAAATAGAAAGAAAACTTCAGGTCTGCGCTTTTCAAGAGTTGATGGCCCCTATTTTGCAAGGTTATTTGCAATGGCCCTCTACTGCTTTGAAGAAGGTCTTTCCGCCACAATAAAAACGATCAAAGATGAGATCAAAGCGCTAGAGAGTAAGAAGCCTGCTCTAGTAATACCTTCTCAAGTAAAAGAGCTTAATTAAGGCGCTTTCCTAACTACCCCTTGTATTATCTAGCCTATGGATGAAAACAATCTGATTAATTCTTGGAATCAACAAAGAGCCATTAGAGTCAAATCTCAATTAGCTCCCACAATTCTTCTCTCAGCAGTATTAGCGCTCTGTGCAACGGGGGCTATTACTAGCGATAGCGATCAATACCTAAAGCTCTTTCTAGTTGGTCTTGTTGCCTCAGGGGGAGTCTTCTCAGTAACAGCTATGGTGGCAGCAGTTAGAGATAGCCTCTTTGTGATTGATTCACTAAAGGCCCTTAAATCTGCCTCAGCCTTATCGCAATCAATAGCCAAATCAGGTTCTCAATTAAAGGCTCTAGCCCTTCTCTTTATGGCGATGAGCACCTTTAACTTTGTTGCACTTCTCCTCTATTTATATAGCTAAGCCTTGATCTATCTTGCTCTTTAAGCAGCCAGGGCTAAACTAACTCTTGACTTACTCCCATTGAAAGGCGATAAATAAAATGGCTTTCACACTCCCACCACTTCCATACCCCTATGACGCTCTAGAGCCTCATATCGATGAGGCAACTATGAAGCTTCATCATGGCAAACATCATCAGGCCTATGTTGATAAATTAAATGCAGCAATTGCCGCAAGTGAATGGGAATCAAAGAGCCTTGATGAAATTATGGTCTCACTTGATAAAGTGCCAGATAAAATTAAAGCAGCGGTTAGAAATAATGGCGGCGGCCATTACAACCACTCCCTGTTTTGGCAGTGGATGAGCCCAAC
This sequence comes from uncultured Clavibacter sp., assembly GCA_937883945.1. Taxonomy (GTDB): domain Bacteria; phylum Actinomycetota; class Actinomycetes; order Nanopelagicales; family Nanopelagicaceae; genus MAG-120802. The sequence continues at coordinate 1,208 of CAKZXY010000083.1, forward strand.
TGGTGGCGGGGAGCCAACTGGCAAAGTAGCAGAGGCGATTAACGCCAAGTTTGGATCTTTTGCCAAGTTCAAGGAAGAGTTTGAAGCAGCAGGAATGAGTCGCTTTGGCTCTGGTTGGGTCTGGTTAATTCAAGATGGCGGCGAGCTTTCAATAACCACCACCCCATATCAAGATTGCCCAGTAAGTGAGGGAAAGAAAGTTCTGCTCGGAAATGATCTCTGGGAGCATGCTTATTACCTCAAATACCAGAATAGAAGACCGGAATACCTTGCTGCCTGGTGGAACGTAGTTAATTGGAACAAGGTCACAGAGCTCTTTAATCAATAAAAGAGAATTTTATGATTAACAAGAGTAGAGGCGCAGCTCTTATTGCTTTTGCTCTTGTGTTATCTCTAATTCCTTTCTCTGCTAACTCCAATTCTCATGGCGCAGGTCCACAAACCCCACCATGTGGAATATATAAAGTAAAGAAAGATGAAGTCATTGCAGGGGTTAAATTTCCTAAAGGAAGCTATCAAATAAATGCCTTTGGCATATCTTGCTCTAAAGTCCTTGGAAGCAAGGGATTATTTTCTCAATTCCTAAAACTAAAAGATAAAGATCCGCTACCAAAGCCTTGGAAGTATTTATCTGATGCTGTGGGAGCCCCAAAGTTTTCATCGGGGCCAGGAGTTGGATTTAGAGTTCAATCAATTTCAACGCCGCTGCCATCCCCATCATCAACTCCTGCTGTAAGCGCTCCCGCAAAGGAGGAGAAGGTAGATTCTTTAAGTCTGGATCCAAGAGTTTCAAAAGATTCTCTGCTTTCAACTGCTTCAATCTGTAAAACTATAGACAAGACCCCTGATTATGGCCCTGGGGGATTAACAACATCTCGAAATGGCTTTCCTCGTCCTAAAGAGGCTACTTATCCATCTGGAAAAGCAAAGGTTCTTGTCATTCCTTTCACCTACACAACTTGGCCTTTCCTAACTAAATTACCGGCCATCACCAATAGAACAGTGACAGATCTTGAAGCATTACAAAAAGTTAATAGGGAAGTTGAGGAGTTAGTAAAGAGACTCTCTGCTGGAAAGTTTGAGCTAGAGATCTCAATCCTTCCAGAGAGTGAATGGCTAACTCTTGATCCAGAGCTAGGTTTTGATTCAACTCCCATGACAGATAACTTTGGACCAATTAAGAAGATGATCCAAAAAAATGATGGCAAGATAGATTTCGAAAAATATGATTCTTATGTCTTTGTCTCTACTCTTGGCGCCCCAATTCCACCTGTCGCCCAAGCTACTTACTCAACTGAGGTAAAAACCAGTAAGGGTCAAGCAAATAAACTCGTCTTAATGACTCAGGGCTGGTCCAGCTCAGCTTTATATTTCCATGAACTGGGCCACTCCATGTTTGGACTCGAGGATCTCTATCTCTTTAGTGAAAATAAAGCAGA
>CAKZXY010000084.1 GCA_937883945.1 uncultured Clavibacter sp.
AACAAGTTGCCAAGGTCCCTGGCATCTAGCCCTAATGGTTAAAGCATCACCAGAACGACTAAATCTAATCTCTATCTTCTTATCCATCCATAGTGGCACTGGAGCTACAGACCAGTCGGAGATTTCTCTAGTTACCACTGCGCCCAGCTGTGGAGCGCCATCAGCAAACTCCACCCCAGCCTTAATCCAATTCTTCTCATCGCTATAGACCATTAATCCGGCATGATCGAATTGATGGCGGTAATCAAGAAGCCATGTGGCCTCAACAGCGCTCTCGTTTTTGAAGTCATTTAGTAGGGCATGTCCAGAGTGATGCACAAATCCATAAGAGGTCTTCTGCCAAAAGTCAGAATTCTCTTTAGCTGTAACTAATAAGCCCTCATCATTTAATTTAGCCTCTAGCGGGGGATTGAGCCAATTGCCTTCTGTAAGAGATCGCTTTTCCACAGAACCTTCTTCCAGGCGAGGTGACTAGAGCAGTATAAACGTTGTAAGGCAATAGTTGTAGCAATTCTTAGACTCTTATCTGATGAAATTAGGAGATAATTATCCATGAGCTTCTTCCAGAACTTCAAAGCAAAGCGAGCTGCTAAGAAAGCTAAGAAGCTCTTTGAAAGCCAACTCGCTGAATATAACTCTGAGAGTGAGTTATTAAGTAAAGCACTTGAGATCTTTAGCGATGCTTCAAAAGGTGAGGAGCCATCAGATCAAGGTCTGGTGCAAAAAGCTGGCGAGTTAGTTCTTTGGACTGGATCTGCGATTTATCACGAAGCTGGAAGAACTCCATTTAAATTTACAGGAGGCTTTGGGTGAGGTTGTACAGGATTTAAAGCGAAGATTAAATACATCTGTGCGTTATTCTGAAATGGCGGCCGGTTTCGATTTGGCAATTTTGAAAATAGATAAGAATTCTAAACAGGTGGATTGGGCTAGTTTAAATGGAAACATCTTGTTAATTGATGCTCAGAATAGGGTTGAATCTATAGCGAAATCAAAGGGATTTCTGCACTTACCAGGAGATACTTTAATTGTTGCTTCGGGCTCATTTAATGGAAATGAGAAGCGAATAGCCATGTT
>CAKZXY010000085.1 GCA_937883945.1 uncultured Clavibacter sp.
ACACTCCAGAATTCATGCCGATGATATGGTCAATCAAGGCGATATCAGGCCTTCAAATCTACGATCCATCAAGGATGGTTTCTGGGTAGGAGCGTTAAATCCTAAAGGGCTTGTTTTCTTTGCCGCGATCCTGCCGCAATTTGTCGATAAGGGCTCAGATAGCGTGACCGAACAGCTGGTAATTATGGGGGCAACTTTTGCGATTCTTGCCTTCTTCTCTGATGGCACATGGGGCTTAATTGCCGGAACTGTGAGGCAGTGGCTAGCCACCTCACCGCAGCGCTTGGTTCTCATGCGCCGCATCGGCGGGATTGTAATGATCACCCTTGGAATATTTACCTTAACTTCAGCGCTCTAAGCGATGAAATGTCAGTGCCTCAAGGCAGAATCACTCCATGAGCAAAGCTAGAGAGTTTATAAGCCCAAGTGATTTAACTTTTTCTTGGAATGGATGCCATCGATGTCTATGGCTTAACTACAACCATGGAGTCAAAGCTCCATCATTCTTCCCATTAGTTGGAGAGCTCTCTGCGATGCAGGAGAAACACTTCAATGGCGCTAAGTCAAAAGATTTACATCCAGAAATTAAACCAGGCAAAGTCTTAGATCGCGGTGGTTGGGTTAAATCAATGCCAATTACCTATAACTCAAATCCTTCTCCATATGCCATAAGAGGAAAGTATGACCTGCTTATGGAATTTGAAGATGGCACCTATGGCGTAGTTGATTGCAAATTCCAGGGAAAAAACAACGATAAGAGTGATTTTTACACACCTCAACTTGAAGCCTATGCCTTTGCGCTAGAAAATCCCCTCCAAGGAGAGCCAAAGCAGATCTCAGTTCTAGGTCTTCTTGTCTGGTCGCCTGAAAATCCTGAAGGCAATCCTGAATCTGGCTTTAGCCTTAACTTAAGTAGCGCTTGGTATCCAATTACTAGAAATCCAGTTGGACTTGCAGAGCGTCTTCAGGATTTCATTCAGGTAATTAGCGGCGAAGTTCCAAGCGCTGATTCAACTTGTGATACTTGCAAATTCATTACTACTCGTCGAGAGATATTTGGGCAGGAGTAATTACTCCTGGCTCTCTTTCCTCTCGCGTCGTCTCTGCTCATCGAGGGCTTCTTTAGCTTGAGAGGCATAGATATCGACATACTCTTGCCCTGAAAGCTCCTGCAGTTTCTTCATCAAGGAATCTGTTGCCTTCCTTAACTCCTCAGGATCATTTGATTTCTCTGGAGTTGGAAAGTAGATCGGCTCACCAAAGACCATCTTTACTCGCATAATCTTTGGAATTACTTTTCCAGTTGGTTGAATCTCTGCAGTGTGAAACATCGCTACCGGAACAATAGGAGCGCCGCTCTCCATAGCAAGCCTTGCTATTCCAGTTCTTCCTCTATAAAGCCGGCCATCTGGAGATCTAGTTCCTTCGGGATAGATACCAAGGCAGCCGCTCTCTGCAAGAACTGAGAGGCCAGTAAGAAGCGCTGCCTCGCTTCTAGATCCTCCAGCTCGATCAACTGAGACTTGGCCAAGTGCGATAAAGGTCAACTTCTTCACTAGCCCCTTAAGCCCCGGAGATGTGAAGTACTCGCTCTTGGCAAGAAAGGTTACTTTTCTTGGAATTACAAGTGGCATAAATATTGAATCGCTAAATGAGAGATGATTTGAAGCAATAATTACTGGTCCGGTTGAAGGAACAAATCGAAGTCCTGAAACCTTTGGCCTAAAGAGCAGGGTCAGCACGGGAAGCAGAAAGGACTTAAGAAGGCCGTAGGCAATCTTGTCGCCAGCAACCATTGCTTCAACTTTATTCTTTTTTCTCCGTAGAGCCATGGCCCTAATTTAGAGCCTTTTGCCCCTCTTATGACACTATGCGTGTCGTGAGCGTAATTCCTAACGGGCAAGCTTTTTATCTGTCTAGCGGACCTGTAGCAGTATTGATGATCCATGGATTTAATGGATCTCCTGCATCTATTAGACCTTGGGCGCAAGGGCTTTCAGATCTCGGATTTAGCGTCTTGGCTCCCTGTCTTCCAGGCCATGGCACAACTTGGGAAGATATGAATAACACCATCTGGCAGCAATGGTATGAAAAAGTAGATCAAGAATTTACTAAGTTAAAGCAGCGACATCAGCGCGTCTTTGTTGCTGGATTCTCTATGGGAGGAGCGCTCTCACTCCGCCTTGCAAGTATTAGAGGATCTGAGATTGAAGGTTTAATTCTGATTAACCCTGCGATAAAAGATACCAGGCTTAGAGTAA
>CAKZXY010000086.1 GCA_937883945.1 uncultured Clavibacter sp.
GAGTATTTAACTGATGGAGGAGTTGCAAGCGAGGAAATTGAGCTCGGCTCTGTCTCTGCATACCCGCAAGAGGAGTACTCAAATGGAAATAGCACCGGACGAATCATTAACTATCGCGCATCAAGATCGATAACTGTTAGAAGTGATGATGTTGAATTGATTTCAAAGTTAAGTAATCAGATTGGATCGCTACTTCAAAGCGGAATTAGCGTTACCAACTATGGACCACAGTTTTATGTATCGAAGTTAAGTTCGCTCCGCCCAGAGCTACTCAAAGAGGCGATGGCTGATGCCAAGATACGCGCTGAAGCAATTGTTGAAGCAACCGGCGGCAAAGTTGGAGCGGTAATGAGCGTTAGATCGGGGCCTTTCCAAGTTACATCACCAGATTCAGTTGATACTTCAGATGGTGGGTTTTATGACACTCGAACGATTGATAAAACTATTACCTCAACAGTTTCGGTAGTTTTTAAAGTCGGTTAACTCCGATTGATCAACCAGATCTGCAGAGTTAAAGCTTTAATTGAAAAAGTATCATCAGGCTTTTTTAGTACAGGAGCAAAGTCAGAGAGGCTCTGACTTGAGTCAAAGATACTTCGATAGGAATTACCCCAACTAGAGCCGGGTAGCTTGAATTCCAACTCGCTTGCCCCTCCATTAATAGCAACAAATAAACCTTGAGCATCTCTTGCATCGATAGCAAAGCCAAGATAGCGATGCTGGGGATCGAGCCATCCTTGCTCAACCATCTCACTTCCATCGCTTTGAAACCAGGCAATATCTTTTCTAAGGCTTACCTGATCAAGATCTCCAGTGAAGAACTCCTCGGTTGCATCAATTAGATAATTAGAGCGAATTTGGCTTAGCGTTGCTAAAGATTCTAAAGCAGCGCTCTGCAGCTCATTTAGCTTCCAATCAAGGGCCCATGCGCCATAGAGATTCTCATCGCTATCTATTGGATGATTTGGCGAGAGAGAGTATGCATTATTGCAACCATGTTGAGTTCTTGAAATCTCATCACCCATAGCAATCATCGGAACTCCAGATGAAAGTAGGAGAGTAGCAAGAATTGATCTCTGCAATTGAGCTCTCTTCGCAATGATTTCTAGATCACTACTAGCTCCCTCAACTCCTAGATTCCAAGATCTATTCTCATTACTACCATCGCGATTATCTTCGCCATTTACTTCATTATTTTTCTGAGAAAAAGAGGTTAGATCATTTAGCGTGAAACCATCGTGTGCGGTGATGAAATTAATTGATGAGGTTGGCCCGCGAGATGAGAAGATGTCATCAGATCCTGCAATTCTCTTTGCAAGATTTGAAACCCCAGAAGATGAGTTATTTGCGTTATCAGCTAGCCAGAACTGCCTAAGGCCATCTCTATAGGCATCATTCCACTCTCTAAAGGGGCGCGGAAAAGCCCCTAGTTGGTATTGAGTTACATCCCAGGGCTCTGCAATCAATTTTCGCTGACGTAAAATCGGGTCATCTAAAATCGCTGCAATTAGATCACTGCCGCTTTGGCCCCAGATTGCACTTGTTAGATCAAATCTAAATCCATCAACGCCAATTATCTGAGACCACCATTTAAGGGAATCAATAATCATCTGGGTGACGAAGGGATTTCTGCTATCTAAAGTGTTGCCACAGCCAGTTAAATCCTCATAATTAGATGGATCCCTATGGCGATAAAAGTAGCGATTATCAATTCCTTTAAAACTATAGGTAGGTCCTGCCAATCCTTCTTCAGCGCTATGGTTATAAACCACATCAAGAATGACCTCAATGCCTGCTAAGTGAAGCGCATCAATACTTGCCTGTAGCTCGCCAATCGGATCATCTGTTACTGCATAGCTCCGATGCGGAGCTGAGAAGGCAATTGGGTTATAGCCCCAGTGATTTACTCGCCCTCTTGCTGCAACTGCAACTTCTGTTGTGAAGTGATGGATGGGAAGAAGCTCAAGGGCAGTTACACCAAGGCTTTT
>CAKZXY010000087.1 GCA_937883945.1 uncultured Clavibacter sp.
ATCAGCAAGATCTGAAGGTGATTTGAAAGAAAATGGTGGCTATCACGCAGCACGCGAGGAGCAGGGAAAGATTGAAGCTCGCATCCGTCAACTAAAGCATATGTTGGAAAATGCTGAGATTGGAACTGCGCCAAATAGCGCAGATGGCTCGATCTCACCTGGCATGAGAGTAACTGTTGAAATTATGGGCGATGAGATGGAATTTCTACTTGGCTCAAGAGAGATTTCTTCAGGAGATCTAGATGTTTATAGCGAGAAGTCTCCACTAGGAGCTGCAGTGATGGGGGCAAAGATTGGAGATACAAAATCCTATAACGCGCCAAATGGTAAGACGATTTCTGTGAAAATCTTAAAAGCAGAGGTTTATAGCTAATTACTTAGAAGCAGTGTTAATGTATTTACGAACACTCAAAGGAATGAAGATAGCCATAATAATCACCATATAAATCAAGGACATTTCAAGGGGATTCTGGCTAGGCCAAGAATTAGCGGTGACGCCAAAGATATTCTGTAGTCCAAATAACTCTCTACACCCTGCCACCATTGTCGAAACTGGGTTCCATTCAGCAAAGTACTGCAGCGCCTTTGGCATTCCTGTTGTTGGAGCAAAGGCATTTGAAAGAAAAGTTAAGGGAAAGACTGCGATAAATACTGCAGCATTGGCAACTCGCGCCGAGCGAACTGATAAACCAATTAAGACACCAACCCAAGCCATTGCAAAACCAAAGAGAAGCAAGAAGGCAAAGCCAAGTAAAACGTTAAAAAAGCCAGAAGATGGTCGCCATCCCACGGCATACCCAGCAAGTCCCATAACTGCCAAGACCACGATATTGAGCGCGCCATCGCCAAGTGTTCTGCCAAAAACAACAGCTGATCTTGAGATAGGAAGTGATCTAAAGCGATCGATCAAACCCTTCTGCATATCTTCAGCAAGTCCAACTGCAGTTCCTGCCAGGGTAAAAGCAACTGTTTGAACGAAGATTCCAGGCATAAGAAGCTGCACATAATCCACCCCAGGAATTCCAGTGGAGATAGAGCCGCCAAATACATATCTAAATAACAATACAAACATCACTGGTTGGATAGTTGAGAAAATCAATACTTCAGGAACTCGAATTAACTGAAGAAGTTGGCGCTTAGTGATAATTAATGAATCTGAGATAGCGTACTTAATCACTTTCTCCTGCCTCTCCTAGACTTAACTTCGCCCTCTTCAGGCTTATTCTCTTCAGCAACGTGGCCTGTTAGCGCAATAAAAACATCATCAAGTGATGGCCTCTTAAGGGCTATATCCAATGGATGAATTCCTAATTCATCAAGTGAGCGAACCGCTTCAATTAAGGCTCTAGATCCAGTCGTAACGGGGGCTGAGACTTGGCGAGAACCTTCTTCCACCAACACTTTTCCACCGCTGACTTTGCCAACAATTTCTGCCACCTGCTTTAAATCTTTTGCCTCAGCCACAATCTCTAGGCGTTCTCCGCCAACTTCCTTTTTCAATTGATCTGAAGTTCCTCTAGCAATAACTTTTCCATGATCGATAACTGCAATCTCATTTGCTAGCTGATCAGCTTCTTCCAAGTATTGGGTAGTAAGAAGCAAGGTGGTGCCATCTTTAACTAGGCCTTGAATCACTTCCCACATTTCAATTCGCCCTCTGGGATCAAGGCCAGTAGTTGGCTCATCAAGAAAAAGAATTTTTGGTTTAACAATGAGAGAAGCAGCAAGATCTAACCTTCTTCTCATTCCACCCGAGTAAGTTTTAATTGGGCGCTTGGCAGCATCAGTTAATGAGAATTGCTCAAGTAATTCACTTGCACGCTTCTTTGCTGCCGAAGGTGAGAGATGATAGAGACGACTAAACATTGTTAAGTTATCCCAGCCAGTTAGAGTTTCATCCACTGCTGCATATTGACCTGATAACCCAATTACTTCGCGGACTTTTCCTGGATGTTTTATTACATCTATACCTGCAACGCTAGCTCTTCCTGAATCTGGGGTGAGAAGAGTTGCTAAAATTCTAACCGTAGTTGTTTTACCGGCTCCATTCGGACCAAGAACTCCAAGAACTGTTCCTTCTTCAACATCAAGGCTCAAGCCATCAAGAGCTCTTATTTTGCCCTTGTCGTAGGTTTTGATGAGATTCTCTGCAATAACCGCCTTCACCGCACCAATAGTAGTAATCTTCGCTCTCTATTTCCAATTACGCTTCGCTAGAAAGGCTTGATTTAAAATTAAGTTTAATTCACCCTTTAAGGGCCTGCCTAAAGAAGTAGCGGTATTAACCTCAATATCTTTTCTAGTTGCGGTGGGCTTCGGGCTAATAATTCCTGCTATTCCGATCTTTGCTAAATCATTTGGCGTTTCAAATACTTTAATTGGATTAATCATCTCCTCCTTTGCCATTATGCGATTTATCTCAGGCCTTTTTGCTGGAAAATTAGTAGACCGATTTGGGGAGCGACTAGTACTAGGCGTGGGCCTATTTATGGTTTCGATATTTACTTTGATTTCAGGCCTTGCCCAGAGTTATGAACAGCTCTTGATATTTAGAACTGCGGGCGGCCTTGGCTCATCGATGTTCTCAGTCTCAGCTGGCGCGTTAATTCTTAGAGTTGTTTCAGATAACCAGAGAGGCCAGGCGCAATCGCTGTATAACGGCGGTTTTATCGCCGGCGGAGTTGCAGGTCCAGCATTTGGTGGGGCGCTAATTGCAATCTCTCCCAGAGCGCCATTTTTTATCTACTCAGGACTTTTAATTGCGGCAGGAATTGTCTCTCTAATTTTTCTTCATGAGAGTAGATTGGGCGCAAAAGTTGAGCAAGCTAAAGAAGAGCGCGCACTAACAATCAAAGAAGCGCTAGCGATTAAGCCTTATCTCTACTCACTATTCTTAGCATTTCTTGGAAGCTGGATCCTCTTTGGTATGCGCTCATCTATCCTTCCGCTCTTTGTTGTGGAGGATTTAAAAGCAAGTCCTTCTCTGGTGGGCTTGAGTTTTACCGTAGCGCTAATTGCTCAAGGTTCAGTGATGGTAAGAGCTGGAAAACACTCAGATAAAAATGGACGAAAACCAGTCATCCTTACGGGATTTTCTATCGTTATGGCCTCTCTTGGAATTCTCTTCCTTGCAAATAATGTCACTGTCTATTTAATCGCGATGATTGTTATGGGACTTGGCGCGGGCTTTGCTGCATCTGCTGGAGCAATCGTTGGCGATGTAATCAAAGGAAAGAGCGGCAAGGTCTATGCCTTCTGGCAGATGGCAGGAGATGCCGGAATGATGGTTGGACCGGTATTACTTGGCTTTATCTCTGATGCCTTCTCTTATAGAACTGCAATAGGAGTAAGCGCTGCGGTGTTTTCACTTGCAATTATTGTGGCGCTAAAAATCCCCGAGACAAATTCTGCCCATCTCGGGGATTCTAGGAAACCTCCTATAAATGAGGTCTAATTAATCATTTCCGCGAAGTATTGAGATCAAGCGCAATACCTCTAGATATAGCCAGACCATAGTCATCAATAGTCCAAATCCAGCTCGCCAAGATTCCTCTTGTGGCACTCCAGCTCTTACGCCCTCTTCAATTTGATCAAAGTCAAGAATTAAGAAGAAGGATGCAATGGCAACTCCTGCCACAGCAAGTAGTGGTCCAAAGCCGCTAAGTCCATAGAGTCCTGCGCCGCCGCCAAGACCAAAGAATGATCCAATTAAACTTCCAAGTGCTAGCACTAAATAACCAATTGCAGCGCCAAGAAGCATTCTGGTGAATTTAGGAGTTACACGAAGGCGTCCACTCTTATAGAGAGTAAGCATTCCAATAAATGCTGCTGCGGTTGCAACGATTGCTTGCTGAACAATTCCAGGATAAAAGAGTTCATAGGTCTTACTAATTATTCCTAGAACTAAACCTTGGCAGGTTGCATAAGCTAAATAAACTCCTGGACGAATAGTCTTACTAAAAATTCCAATCATCGCAGTTACTAATCCGCCGATAAAGCCGAGAAGAAGTAAGCCGCCACCAAGATTGAAATACCAGGCAGCTGCGCCAACAAGGGCTGAGGTTCCAAAGAGCATCGCGCTTCTTGCAACAACATCATCCATAGTCATGCGACCAGTGCGAAGTGATGAAGCAGCAGGTGCGTTAAAACTCTGCTCTAGATTATCTTGCGGGAAGTTATCCATAGCGGCATAACCTCTACGGCCCTTCTGGCCATATGCCTTACCAAGTACTGGGTTGGAACTATTCATCTCTCTCCTTTTGTAGTTCTAGCGCCCTATTATGAACTTTTTTCTCTATGCGTGCCCCCGGTGGGGGTCGAACCCACACTTGGACGATTTTAAGTCGTCTGCCTCTGCCGTTGGGCTACAGGGGCCACTTCCGCGTGGGCAAATCTACCTGCCTTTTTTACCACCGAATCCAGTTGGGAGCGCGTGAGCTTTCCCGTAAAAGTATTCTGCTGGCTCGGGTGATAACTACCGATGACCAATCTAGTATTCCCGTCACGGCCAAGAAAGTTGAAACTGGCCCCATGGCCAAACTTTGGGCGTTTTCTCGGCAATTCTTCACCTAGCGCGAGCAAGGCATCGATCGTTGCCTTCCAGGCAATCTGGCCCAATGGCAGAAAGACTCGAAGAGTTGGCATCAGTAATTTCATCTCAGTCTCAAGCCAGCTCTTACAGCTTTGCTGCTCAATTGGCATGGGTTTATTTCCTGGCGGAGCACAGCGAAGAGCGCAGGTGATGCGAGTTTCAAATAACTCTTGTCCATCGCTTCTTGATAGCGAAGTTGAAATCTTTGCTAAACCATTTTTATGAAGTGATCTATATAGCCAATCTCCAGATGAATCTCCAGTAAATACTCTTCCAGTTCTATTTGCCCCATGAGCACCAGGGGCAAGGCCGATAATTAATAATTTAGAATCACTTGGACCAAATCCAGTAACTGGTTTTCCCCAATAATCTTCATTGCGATATGCAGCTCTCTTGGTAATTGCCACCTCCTGGCGCCAAGATGTCAGCCTTGGGCAGGCGTTACATTTAATAATCTCTTGATCAAGAACTTTTAAGCTCTTAACTCCCTTGGCAATAACTCTAGGTTTACTTCGCAAGAAGAAGAGCCATTCCATCTAAAATATCACTCTCTGATGCAACAAATTCACTTGCTCTGCTTAGAGCCATAATTCTTGAAAGTACTAAAGATCCTGCAGCAATCACATCAACTCGTCCTGGATGCATATAGCCAAGTGATGCAATCTCTGATCTTTCAAGTGTGAGAAAGTTCTGACAGACTTGGTGTGTCTTTTCAGCGCTTATTCGAGAGAGATGAATTAAGTCGCGGTCATAGCTATCAAGGCCAAGGGCGGCAGCGGCAACGGTAGTTGCTGTTCCTGCAACAGCTACTAAAGTCTTAGCGCTACTTATTCGAACTTTGGTAGCTGCATTTTTAATGGCTTTATCAATATCAGCAATTGCTAAGTCAATCGCAGCTTTACTAGGCGGAGAGCTATTTAAGTGGCGCTCGCTCATTCTCACACAGCCAATATTTTCACTTACCGCCGCCTCAACTGTTTTCATTCCATAGACAAATTCAGTTGATCCCCCGCCAATATCTACTACCAAATAAGGAGCGCCTATTTGATTTAGTTGATGGGTTGCTCCAATGAAGGAGAGCTGCGCTTCTTGCTCCCCGCTAATTACCTCAGGTTCAATTCCAAGTATTGCTTTCACGCCATCGATGAAGAGCTCTCGATTTGATGCATCTCTTGTGGCGCTTGTTGCACAGAACCTGATTGCCTGGGCGCCGCGCCTTTTAATCTCACCTGCAAATAACTCAGTAGCTCTTAGGGTTCTATCTATTGCATCTGGATGAAAGGATTTGTTCTTATCTACTCCTTGTCCAAGGCGGACAATTTCCATTCCTCGATAAATCTCACGCAGATTACCTCCCGAAACATCTGCAATAAGCAGACGAATTGAATTTGTCCCACAATCAATAGCTGCTACTCGACTCACTGATCACGTCTCTCTAAGCAATTTCCATTTAGCCACCACTTTGGAAGAAGTGAAAGGGCTTCATCTCCCAAAGGATTAACTCCCTGCCCCGCTGCCAAGCTATGGGCAATTAGTGAATGTAAGCATTTAACACGATCTGGCATCCCTCCAGCTGAGATATCAACAATTTCAGGAACATCAATTCCAAGTGCAGCTCTTGCTGCCAAATAATCATCATGCGCTGCGCGATATTGACCGGAGAGTTCGGCATCGATTGCTAATCTCTCATTCATCTCCTCCATAAGGGAAGAGTTTTCTAGAGTTGAAATAGCAGCGGTGAGGTTAGGACAGGTGGCGTAGTAAAAAGTTGGAAATGGCGTTCCATCTGAGAGGCGCGGGTTAGTTTCAACTACTGCTGGATTAGAGCATGGACAGCGATAAGCAATGCTATGAACATCTCTTGGGACTCTGCCTAACTGAGTCTGGATCGCAGATAGATCTTCATCACTTGCTCTCTCGCCCATAAATTAAAATTACGGCGTGGTTACGCCGACTCCAACTGAGGTAATAGATGAGATAACTCTGGAATACCAGGGAACTCCTAGTGGAAAGTCTTGATTAATTGGAGCAGCTCCCTGGGCTTCAGGGTCAATTGTTGGTTTTGCTCCCAAAATTATGTATTGCCGCTCACCTGGCAGAACAAAGTGGAGGCGATTTCTTGCCTCACTCTTTACATAATCTGGATCACGCCATCTTTGTAGCTCAGCTCTTGCTGCCTCTAACTTTTTATAATTTGAATCAAGATCGGCTTCAAGAGCGCTGATTTGAGCTCGCTGCGCAAAATACTGTTGCGTTGGAGGAGCAAGAGTAACTGCGACAATAAATAGAACTAGAAAGAGAATTAGTAATCGAGTTGAGATTCCTCGTTTTGCGGCAAAGTTTTCGAGAGTCTTAGGAAGCGAGATTTTGCTGCGCTTCATAGCCTCTCCTTACTTGCTCTAATTATTTCTTAGCGCGAAGTAAAACGAGGAAATGCTTCACGGCCAGCATATTGAGCCTTTGAACCAAGTTCCTCTTCAATTCGCAGTAACTGATTGTACTTAGCAACTCTCTCACTTCGGGCAGGAGCGCCAGTTTTAATCTGACCGCAGAGAGCTGCCACTGATAAATCTGCAATTGTGGTGTCTTCAGTTTCTCCTGAGCGATGACTCATCATCGAGCGATATCCAGCCTTATGTGCCATATCAACGGCAGCTAGAGTTTCGGTAAGGGTTCCAATTTGATTGACCTTAACAAGCAGGGCGTTGGCACAACCCTGGCTAATTCCCTGAGCTAGGCGAGTGGGGTTAGTGACAAATAAGTCATCGCCAACTAATTGAACATTTGCTCCCATCGCTTTTGTTATATCTGCCCAACCACTCCAATCATCTTCAGAGAGTGGATCTTCAATTGATAACAGTGGATAGGAATCAAGTAATCCTTGATAATAGTTAATCATTTCAGCAGAGCTTAGATTTGCACCTTCAAAGCGATAACTACCATCTTTATAGAACTCAGTTGCAGCGACATCCATTGCAAGACCAATATCGCTTCCCATCTTGTAACCGGCTTTCTCTACCGCCTCAATGATTAAATCAAGCGCAGCTCGATTACTCTCAAGATTTGGAGCAAAACCACCTTCATCGCCAATACTTGTTGCAAGGCCACGCTTTTTTAATACTGACTTTAAGGATTGATATATCTCAGCTCCATAGCGCAAGCCCTCTTTAAAAGTTGGGGCGCCAATTGGTGCAATCATAAATTCTTGGATATCAACATTTGTATCTGCGTGAGCTCCACCATTTAGAATATTCATCATTGGAATTGGTAGCAGTGTTGCTTTCTCCCCACCTATGAATCTATAAAAGGGTAGCTTCTTACTTACCGCTGCAGCTCTAGCAACTGCTAGTGAGACTCCAAGGATTGAATTTGCGCCAAGTGATGATTTATTGACTGTCGCATCTAGCGCAATCATCTTTTCATCTAAGCCTTTTTGGTCTAGGCCATCGTGGCCAATTAGGGATGGTGCAATTTTTGCCTTCACATTTTCAACCGCTCCAGATACTGACTTTCCTAAATATCTTGAGCCGCCATCTCTTAACTCTGCTGCTTCAAAAGCTCCGGTTGAGGCTCCACTTGGAACTGCAGCTCTTGCCCAAGAACCATCTTCTAATTGGACATCTACCTCAACTGTTGGATTTCCTCTTGAATCAAGGATCTCTCTTGCGGTGATGGATTTAATCGCTGAATTTGTGCTCACAGGCGCGAAGTCTAGCCTGATTCTTCTTGGCTCATCGCATCACGATATTTGAGTGCTGCCTTGCGCAGAGCAACCTCAGGGTCAAGATTATTTGCTATCGCCCATGAGATTAGCGATAGGAGTTGATCTCCTAGCGCAGCTTCATTTACTTCAATCTTCTCTACTGGATGCTCTGGGGTTGAAAGTTCATTCTTACTAGCGCGATAAATTAATTTGCTGGCAAGAGTTAGGGAAGGTTGACCAGTTGGAACTCCATCATGAGCGCTCGTTCTAGACTTTTCTCTGCGCTTAATCTCTTCCCAGTTTTCCAATACTTCTGCGCTGGAATTTACTTTCTTATCAGAGAAGACATGTGGATGACGTGAGATTAATTTCTCTATAACCCCTTTGGCTACATCATCAACGCTGAAGGGATTCTCTTTATCTTCCTGCGCAATCCTTGAGTGGAAATAAACTTGCAGGAGAAGATCTCCTAGCTCCTCACGCATATCCTCGCTATTACCGCTCTCAACAGCTTCAATAAATTCATAAGATTCTTCGAGTAAATATTTAAGTAGTGATTGATGGCTTTGCTCACTATCCCAAGGGCATCCCCCAGGAGATCTAAGGGTGTCCATCACTTGAGCAAGTCGAGCTAGATTTTCATAAGCCATCTTGGAGCGCTTTACTAATTAATCATTAACAGCATCGCCGGCAGGCTCTGCAGCAACTACGGTTAGGCTGGCAGCATCCCAGATGCCATATCGAGGATTAACCTCAACGTTTAGAGCTGTTGCTTTTTTAGTAACAATCTTTTGGATTAAGTCGTTAATTTCAGCTTCACTAACTCCCGATGCAATAGCGCCATCGGTTATTTTGCGAAGGATTAGATCTCTACGAAGCACATTATCTAGAGATGTTGAGGGGATTGCTGCGCTGACAAGCACATTTGGAAGATTTTCCTCTCCTCCGATATTGGCATATATTTCAATTTTATAGGCATCAATTTCTGCTTGATCGATTTCAATTTTCTCTTCTTTTGCAACTTGATTAATAATCAAATTAGAGATCATGTAAGAAAGCTGTGAGCGAGTTAATTCTTCTCCACTTTGAAGACCCATCTGAGTTGTATCAATACCTTCACGTTCTGCAAGGATTAAATCAACTTGATTTTGCAGCGCTGCGATCGTTATCTTCTCATCTCCAATAGTTGCCGCTGAATCAACCTGAGAACAGGAAGATAGAGCTAGCGCCAATATGGCGATAATGGGAGCTAGAAATTTCTTCACGGAGTTCTCACTTTCCTAAGGGGCGTTCAAGGAGAGTCTTGGCTAGCTCAACCGCCCAATCAATGAGAGAAGTATCCCCTATTTCTTCCGCCTCTGATACCCAGGCAGCAGTTTGCGGACGAGCAATCATCACAACTTGGGTTACCGACTTCACAATTGAGCCAGGATAGAGACGCTTAATTTTCAACTCTAGCGATTCACTTGGTACAAGAGGAGCAATTTTTACATAACGACCCTGCACTGCAAAGTCTTGAATCTTTCGCTCCTTTAAGTAAGTCCGTAGACGAGCTATACGAAGTAAGTTCTCCGCCTCTTGGGGAAGAACGCCAAAGCGATCACTTAACTCCTCGCCAATCTTTGTAATCTCATCTTCATCCTTTGTATCTGCAAGTCTTCGATATAGATCAAGACGGAGTCGATCAGATGGGACATATTCGGCAGAGAGATGGGCTGTGACAGGCAACTCCACTTTACAATCAACTAATTCTTGCCCTTGATCAATAAATCCTGCTTTGTACTCATTAACAGCATCTCCAACCATGCGCATATATAAATCAAATCCCACATCTGCAATATGACCAGATTGCTCGCCTCCAAGAAGATTTCCTGCCCCTCTTATCTCTAAATCTTTAAGAGCAACGCGCATTCCAGCGCCAAGTTCAGTGTTCTGGGCAATTGTGCTTAATCGATCAAGTGCAACTTCACTCATCGCTCTATCGATTGGATAAAAAAAGTAGGCATAAGCACGCTCTCGTGAACGCCCAACTCTTCCTCTAAGTTGATGAAGTTGTGAAAGCCCAAAGAGATCTGCGCGTTCCACAATTAAAGTATTTGCATTTGCAACATCAATACCATTTTCAACAATTGTGGTGCAGACTAAAACATCAAATTCTCTATTCCAAAAACCTACAACTACCTGCTCTAGATTTGTTTCACTCATCTGCCCATGGGCGATAGCCACACTTGCTTGCGGAACTAGCCTTCTAATCTTTGCCGCCACATCATCAATTGATTCCACGCGATTATGAATATAGAAGACTTGGCCATCTCGCAGTAGTTCTCGATGTATTGCCGCCGCTACCTGCTTTTCATCATATGCCCCAACATAGGTAAGTACTGGATGGCGCTGCTCTGGTGGAGTGGTAATTGTGGACATTTCGCGAATTCCTGTAATGGCCATCTCAAGGGTTCGAGGAATTGGAGTGGCAGACATTGCTAGTACATCAACACTTGCTCTTAATTTCTTTAACTTCTCTTTATGTTCAACACCAAATCTCTGCTCCTCATCAACAATAATCAAACCTAAATCTCTAAAGGCAACATCATCTGAGAGCAATCTATGGGTGCCAATAACAATATCTACCCCGCCACTAGCAAGGCCAGCAAGCGTTTCATTAATCTCCTTACTTGATGCAAAACGCGATAGAGCTGAAACAGTTATTGGAAATCCGCTATAGCGTTGGGTAAAGGTTGCAAGGTGTTGCTGAGCAAGAAGAGTAGTTGGAACTAAAATTGCCACTTGCTTAGCATCTTGAACCGCTTTAAATGCTGCCCTAATAGCTATCTCTGTCTTTCCATATCCCACATCTCCACAAATAATTCGATCCATTGGATAGGGACGCTGCATATCCTCTTTCACTTCATTAATAGTGACTAATTGATCTGGAGTTTCAATATAGGCAAAGGAGTCCTCCAGTTCTCGCTGCCAAGTAGTGTCAGGTGAGAATGCAAATCCAGGAGAGCTAGTTCTTGCTGCATAGAGACGAATTAACTCGCCAGCAATTTCCTTAACTGCCTTCTTAGCTCGGCCCTTAGCTTTAATCCACTCCCCACCTCCAATGCGATGAACTGCAGGGGCTTCACCACCGATGTAGCGCGTGATCTGCTCTAGCGAATCAGTTGGAACATATATCCGATCTGCAGGATGGCCTTTCTTTGAGGAGGCATATTCAATTACCAAATACTCCCTAGAAATTCCAGCAACTTCTCGCTGCACTAATTCAAGATATCTACCAACTCCATGTTGCTCATGAACCACATAATCGCCACTCTTTAGCTCTAGAGGATCAATACTTGCTTTTCTCTTTGAAGGCATCCGTGAAGTAGTTGCGCGCAAGTCTTTATTTCCAGTGATATCAGCTTCGGTAAGAAAAACGATCTTGAGCTCTTGATCAATAAATCCATCGTGAATCAAGGTAGAAGTTAAATACAACTTATCTGGCGCTAGAGCAGCGCTTAACTTTTCAACTAGCGCAACAGCAATATCGCCATCTACAAATATGTCTCGATATCTCTCGAGAATGCCAATGCCCTCTAAGGAGATAACGACTAGAAATCCTTGCTTAATCCAATCTTTAACTTGCTGTATCAGCTTCTCAAAATTATTTTTAAATGGCTCAACTGAAATAAATTGGCTGATTTGTAGATCATCTGAGCTTCCGTAAGAGTTGAAGTAACGCCAGATGATTTGATTATCTGCAGCATAATCAATGGCCTCATCTAGCTCTAAAAATCCTCCAGTAGATAGTTCTTTGCGAAGCGGTGTATTAAAGCTTGCCTCACTGCCTTGGGATAGGGCGGCGCTAGACCAAGCAGCTGAGAGAAACTCTTCATTAGTGCTAATTAGGTCTCTAACTCTTAGAGCAATTCGCTCTTGATCAAGACTTATTACTTCAAAGCCTTTAGGAAGTAGTCCAAGAAGAGGTACCAATTTTTTTGATAAGACTGAAAGTAGTGACTCTAGACCTTGACTATAAATCCCCTCTGAAGCTTTATTACAGATCTCACTTATCTCTGGATATTTGCTTGCTAACTGCCTTGCTCGCTTCGCCACCTCAGGAGTAAGAATCAACTCTCTGCAAGGAATGAGATTTAGCGCTCCTTCAACTAGCGCAAAGGTGCGCTGATCACTAACTTCAAAATATTTAATCTCCTCTATCTCATCGCCGAAGAATTCAATACGAACAGGATGCTCTGCAAGTGGGGGGAATAGATCGATAATTCCGCCTCTTACCGCAAAGTCCCCACGCCGCTCCACCATATCTACTCGGCTATAGGCCCGGTGAGTTAGCTCTTGAATTAGCTCTGAAAAGTTTTGTTGCTTGCCGCTTTGAATGCTTAACATCGGCATTTCGATTATTTCTTGATTAATTGGTTGTAGTAGAGCTCTTGCAGTTGTTACTACTACTCTGGCTTTATCTAGATTTATCAGAGTGTCTATCCGTCTTGCCACAGTATCGCTATTAGGACTTAGGCGTTCATGCGGCAAACTCTCCCAAGCTGGAAATTCAGCTACTTGATCTACTAGCTCTGATAATTGCAGAGCAATCTCTGATGCTCTAGAGCTTGAATGTGTAATTACTAATTGCGGAGCCTTCTTACTTCTTTCAGCAATCAAGAATGGAAGAGCTGGCGTCGCAGCAATTAGTGCAACTTCACTCTGCTCCAAGGCAAGGTGAGTTGTTTCAGATAGCGAGATAAAGCCCGCTAGCTTTGCATTCACTTAGATTCGCTCCCTCTCTTGAATCAGGCTCAACGCCGATTAGCCCCGATTTCATAGAGGGCAGGGGTGCTGCTTCCAAGATGAAAGGGGCTTATCTGTAAAACGCGGTGTAATTCTATCGTGCCATTATTAGCCCGTGTCCGTGCCTACCTCTGCCGAAGAAAATCTCTCTCTTCGAAGTGATGTCCGCCGTTTAGGCGATCTATTGGGCCAATCTCTAGCTCGCCAAGATGGGCAGGAACTTCTTGATCTAGTGGAGCTAGTTAGAAAGTCAGTGAGAGAAGGCGGAGGCGAGGATCTCCTTCAATCAATATCAGCAGATCAATCAGTGAAACTAGTAAGAGCCTTTAATGTCTACTTCAATCTAGCAAATGTTGCTGAACAAGTTCACCGCTCAAGAATTCTGGCAAAAGAGCGAATCAAAGGCGGCTCCTGGTTAAGTAGAGCTGTCGACAACATCTTGGCTGCTGGAAAAACTTCTGAAGGCTTTACAAGTCAAGATATTGAAAAGTGGCTAAAGAATTTTCAAGTTCGCCCAGTATTTACAGCGCACCCAACTGAAGCTGCTCGTCGATCAGTGCTTGGAAAGCTCTCGACTATCTCAGAGTTACTAGATAAAAGTGATAGCCCCGCTCGCGACCAACGTCTTGCTGAATCAGTAGATCTTCTCTGGCAGACCGATGAGTTAAGACTTGGTAGACCAGAACCACTTGATGAGGCAATTAATGCTCTCTATTATCTAGATGATCTATTTCGACTAACAATTCCTGAAGTTCTCGAAGACTTCTCTCGAGAAATATCAAGGCTTGGTATCGAAGTTTCGCCAAGAGATTCAGTATTAAAGTTTGGTTCTTGGATTGGTGGAGATAGAGATGGTAATCCAAACATAACTCCTGAGGTCACCAAAGATGCCATTGTGCTCCAGATGGGCCATGCCATAAGAGTTTTAAATGAGGCTATGGATGAACTTCGTCAGGCCTTATCTGTTTCAACCAAGATTGCTGGAACATCAAAGCAGCTACTTGATTCAGTTGCTAAAGATTTGGAGAACCTGCCAGAGATTGAACCTCGTTTTAGAAGAATAAATGTCGAAGAGCCTTATCGACTTAAAGCCACTGCAATTGGTCATCGCTTGTTATTAACTAGAAGTAGACACCAAAATCGCACTGAGCATCAAGCGGGGCGTGATTATGCAAACACAAAAGAGTTAATTGATGATTTGATGTTGATGTATGACTCACTGATGCAAAATCGCGGCGAGTTGATAGCCAAAGGCTTACTCGAGCGCACCATACGCACTATCTCAGCCTTTGGTCTGACTCATGCCACTATGGATGTTAGAGAGCACTCTCAAGCTCATGCCGCTGCGATTCAATCACTCTTTAGCGATTGTAATTATCTACAACTATCTCCTGAGGATAAAGCTGAGTTTCTTACTAAAGAGCTCACCCAAGCTAGGCGAGATAGTTCAAAGCTAAGCGAGATAGATAGCAAGACTCTTAGAACCTTTACTGCGATAAAAGAGCTACAAGCAAGTTTTGATCCATCAGTAATTGAAACCTATATAGTCTCAATGACAAAAGGCCATGAAGATGTCTTAGCTGCGCTATATCTAGCTAAGGAGGCCGGACTTGTCGATATTGAAGATAAAAAAGCTGATATCGATATAGCACCTCTACTAGAAACTGTTGCTGAACTTAGAGCAGCTGGAGATATTTTAGATAAATTATTAAGTAACCAACTTTATCGCCAGTATGTGAAATTGCGTGGCGATATTCAAGAGGTAATGCTTGGCTATTCCGATTCAAATAAAGATGCTGGAATTGCCACAAGCCAGTGGGAGATCCATCAAGCCCAGCGAAAACTTAGAGATGTGGCTGGAAAATATGGAGTTAAGTTAAGACTGTTTCACGGTCGCGGCGGATCTGTCGGCCGCGGCGGCGGACCAACTTATGATGCCATTATTGCTCTTCCCTGGGGAACTCTTGATGGACAGATAAAAATGACTGAACAAGGTGAAGTCATCTCTGATAAGTACGCCCTTCCAGCTCTTGCTAGAGAGAATGTTGAGTTAACACTAGCTGCTGCTCTGGAAGCAACAATACTTAATCGCTCTGCTCGCCAATCTTCAGAAGATCTCTCCAACTGGAATTCGGCGATGGAATCAATTAGCTCAGCCGCATTTACTAGATATCGCTCACTAGTTGAAAATCCTGAACTAGCTAACTATTTTTATCAATCAACCCCAGTTGAACAGTTGGGAAATCTCTTTCTAGGCTCTCGCCCCTCTAGAAGACCTGATGCAAGCGCTGATCTGTCATCACTTCGAGCAATTCCATGGGTATTTGGTTGGACTCAATCACGGCAGATTGTCCCTGGTTGGTATGGAGTGGGAAGCGGCCTTAAGGCTGCTCGTTTAGCTGGTCATGCTGAGAGCATGGCATCAATGCTAAAAGATTGGCATTTCTTTAGAACATTTATAAGCAATGTGGAGATGACTATTGCTAAGACTGATTTAGCGATGGCTAGTAAATATGTATCTGCCCTAGTTGATCCTTCGCTTCATCACTTCTTAGACGATATCAAGGCAGAGTTTGAATTAACAGTTAGCGAGATTTTGCTATTAACTGGCAAGAAAGATATTTTGGCCGACCAAGAAATTCTGGCCCAGACTCTTCAAGTTCGTGATGCTTATCTTGCTCCACTGCATCTACTACAAATCTCGCTACTAAAGAAAGTGCGCGAAGGAAGTAGTGATCCCTTAAATACCAGAGCATTACTTTTAACAATTAATGGCGTGGCGGCAGGACTTAGAAATACTGGTTGATTACTTATTAAAGGAATTCTGTGCCTTCTCAATTCCTTGAGTAATAAGAAGCTCAATGGCATCAATACCTCTTTGCAAGAAAAGATCTAGATCTTTTCGCTCAGCTGCTGAGAAGGCCTTTAAAACAAAGTCTGCTGGATCTTGTTCGCCAATTGGCCGGCCAATACCAAGTCTGATGCGATAGTAATCAGAGCTAGAAAGTCCAGAGGTCACGCTCTTTAGGCCATTATGGCCATTATCTCCGCCGCCATATTTAATTCGTATTGCTTGAAAAGGAATATCTAACTCATCATGAGCGACGATTATGTGATCGCTACTGACCTTAAAGAAGTTAGCTAGAGAACTTGTTGGCCCGCCAGATTCATTCATATAGCAGCGAAGCGTTGCTGCAACTAGGGAAACTCGTTGAGCGCCAACTCCAATGCTAATTTCAGCAATATCTGCTCGAGATTTATGAGAGGAGAACTTAACTCCAGCTTTCTTGGCATACTCTGATATCAAAGCTGCGCCAATATTATGGCGCGTCTTTTCATAATCTTTGCCAGGATTACCAAGGCCAATTAATAGCCATCGGTTGGCAGAAGCTCCGCCTTTATCCTTGTTTGATCTACCAAACATGGAGCAAGGTTAGCCCTTTATTTTTCTTTACTCTCCTCAGCAGGTGCACCTTCAGCAGGTGCAGCAGCATCAGCGGCCGCTTCACCTTCAGCTGGGGTAGCAGCAACAGCGACAACTTCTTCAAATGCCACGCGGACTGATAGATGGATAACAGTCATCTTTGGATCGCTCTTAAGGATTACGCCTGCAGGAAGAGTTACCTCTGATGCGCTCTTTGAATCCCCTGCCATCAAGCCTTCAATATCAAGATCGAGTGATGCTGGGATCGCTGTTACATCTACTTCAACTTCAATTGTGTTATGTACATGCTCCAAAATACCTTCTGGATCGTACTTACCATGTGTGTGAACTGGCACGTGAACAACAACGCGCTCACCACGGCGAACGATAATTAAATCTATATGTTCCAAAGTTCCTTTAAGAGGATTGCGAACGATTGACTTAGGAAGCACTAGCTCTTGCTTCTCACCTAAATCAACATTTAGAAGAACGTTAGAGGTCTTCATTGCTACTCCAACCTCGCGCGCTGGAAGGGAGATATGTATTGGCTTCTCACCATGTCCATAGATAACTGCTGGAACGCTGCCATCGCGACGGATTCTTCTCGATGCGCCTTTTCCGAATTCACTGCGGAGCGCGCCTTTAATTGAAACTTCAGCCATTTTCTTGCCTTTCGTCGATAACGGGGGATTCCCCCTCGCCTTAAGTGATGCGAAGGCTACCTAAAGGCAATTAGAAGCGCAAAACCGGGCTGAACTACCGCCTAAAACGACGAGTGATGCGCCAGATGAGAAAGAGTGGAATGACTCCCACTAATAAATACCAAGGGGTAAAGGCTAATCTTGCATGGCTATCTAGATCTGGGTCAATCGCTCCAGCCATTCTTGGCAATTCGATGGTTGAAACAACTCCGGCATGATCTGAAGGAAAACAAATCTTGCTACCGCAATTCCAAACGCCAGAGCCATCTGGCCAGACATTGCCAATTATTTTTGAACTCACCGTGGCATAAACATTTTTGGTGAAAATATAATCAAGACGATCAGTAAATCCATATTGATTACCAAGTTGCTTAGCAATCTTTGCTCGACTCTTATCAGGGCCAGCAAGAAGCGCTGATGCTCCCCAGGTAAAGTAGCGGGCGTTTTTCGCATCGGGTGATGCATTTTCAAATCCTGCTTCAATCATTGTTGAGTAAGCGTTGCACTTAGCTCCACCAGGGGTTGGACAGGTATCACTAACGATGGGTTGCTCGCCTGGATTTGGATCATCAACTCCTCTTGGATCTCGATAATCGGCATTAAAATCTCCAAGAACAATAATTGGCATCTTTGCATCTTTTAGATCAGCAACTAATTGCTGGGCTTGAATAGCAGAATTTGGAATTTTATTCTCATCCCAGATTGACTCGAGGTGAGTTGTAATTACCCGAACAACTGAGTCTTGAACCTTAAAATCAGCCCAGCTATATCCACGATAGATCTTCATTAATACTGGGACTATTGAATAACTTGCTTCATATTCGCTATTTCCAACTTGGATAATCTGAGATTTCACATCATCGCGAACTAAGAGAGCATCGCCAATCACAAAGCCGCAGGCCGCGCTATCTTGACCAAATATTGGATTAAATACCTCTGGATCAACAACTTTAGTTAGATATGGAATAGCAGCAATTGAATAACCTGGATTAAAGGCTTTAACGCCATTAGCAGAAGCTATTGAATAAGAAAGGCCCGCACTCTTTGTAGCAGCTATCAAGTCATCAAGAAAGTTATAGATTTCAACTTCTTGACCAAAGAAATCCTTCTTACAACGCCAAGATGTCGCCTCTTGAATCCCAATTATCTCAGGGCGATCCTGCAGGATTTCTTTAGCTAATTTTGGAGCTCTAGCTTTAAAGTTTGTCTGCTTCATCTGATCCCACATAAATTGAGCAGCTGCTGGAAAGTTAGGAATCAAATCAAGTGCTACCCCAACATCTGCGCCAAGATAGATATTTCTTGACATTACAGTTATGCGATAGGGCTCATTTGATTGGGCAGGTGCTAGGGGAAGAGTAAAGAGTGCGCAGAGAAGGAGAGAGAGCCAGCGCAGCCTTGATCTTTTAGGAGTGGCCATCAAAGAGGCTCGTGACAGAGCCATCTTCAAATACTTCGCGAATTGCTCTACCTAATAGCGGAGCTATGGAGAGAATTGTAAGAGTTGGAAATCTTGACTCCTCAGGTATCGGAAGGGTGTTTACAACCACAACTTCTTTTACTCTGGAGTTAGCTAGGCGCTCTGCTGCAGGGCCAGAAAATACTGGATGAGTTGCAGCAACAATTACCTCTTTAGCGCCTGCGTCATAGAGAGCATCTATAGCTTTAGTTATGGTGCCAGCAGTATCAATCATGTCATCGATAACTACGCAGGTCTGTCCTGAGACATCTCCAACTACGCGCCCTGTAATTGCTTCATTTGGAATTCTTGGATCTCGTGTCTTATGAATGAAGGCAATCTGAGCTCCGCCCAATAAATCGCTCCATCTCTCTGCTACTCGCACTCGTCCTGAGTCTGGAGAGACGATAGTTAGCCTTGAGCGATCAACTTTTGAACCAACGTAATTTGCAAGAAGTGGAAGCGCAAATAAGTGATCTACTGGTCCATCAAAGAATCCTTGAATCTGTGAGGTGTGCAGATCAACAGTCATTAAACGATCAGCTCCTGCAGTTTTAAATAAATCTGCCATTAAACGAGCAGATATCGGCTCTCTACCTCTATGTTTCTTATCTTGTCTGGCATAGCCATAGAAGGGGGCGATAACAGTAATTCGCTTAGCTGAAGCTCTCTTAAGCGCATCGACCATGATTAGTTGTTCCATGATCTGTTTATTTACTGGAGTGGTATGGCTTTGAATTACGAAGGCATCACAGCCGCGAACGCTCTCTTCAAATCTAATAAATATTTCACCATTGGCAAAGTCATATGCAGATGTTGGGGTAATTGGAATACCAAGTTCTGATGCCACCTCATCAGCTAATTCGGGGTATCCACGTCCGGTAAAGAGGCGGAGACGTTTTTCGGAGCTGAGACGTAGTTCGTTACTCATTTCGACCCTTCTTTCTTGGCTGCCGCTTCTGCTGACTTACTGCCTTTTCTCTTCTTTAAGACCCAGCCGAGGATATTAGATTGTCGAGCTCTTCCTATCCCTAGCGCTCCGGCTGGAACATCTTCGGTAATTACTGATCCAGCTGCTGTGTATGCGCCATCACCAATACTTACCGGCGCTACCAACATTGAATCACTGCCGATTCTCACATGATCGCCAATTACGGTCTGGTGTTTTTCAACGCCGTCATAGTTAACAATCACTGTTGCAGCGCCGATATTTGTCTGCGTTCCAATACTTGCATCACCAACATATGAAAGATGTGGAACCTTAGATCCCGCTCCGATTGTTGAGTTCTTTATCTCAACAAAAGAACCAACGCGTACCTGCTCTGAGAGCACTGTTCCACTACGCAGATGTGTATATGGGCCAACTTGGGCAGATTCTCCAATTTTCGAGCTCTCACAATGTGATTCAAATACTCGCGCCTGAGCGCCTACCTCACAATTAATCAAGGTAGTCCTTGGTCCAATAACAGCTGCTCTTCCAATCTTTGTGCTGCCCTTAATCGCGCTACCTGGCTCAATAGTCACATCAATATCAATTTCACTTGTTATATCAATCCATGTGCTCATCGGATCTGTAATTGTTACGCCACTTTGCATTAATGCATCACAAATTCGAGCATTCATAATAAAACCAGCCTGAGAGAGCTGAGAGCGATCATTTATCCCTAAAATCTCAGTGAAATCTGGAGTTTCAAAGGCTGAGACTTTCTTTCCCTCAGACTTTAAGATGCCAATCACATCAGTTAGATACTCTTCTTGCTGCGCGTTGCTTGCACTTATTTTACCTAGCGCAGCAATTAAATCTGTAGCGGCAAAAATATAGACCCCTGAATTAATCTCAGAGGTCTGCTTTTGAAGCTCTGTGGCATCCTTTTCTTCAACGATCTCTGCCAGATCTCCGTTTGCTTCTCGCAATACTCGACCGTATCCACTCGGATCAGGCATGTGGGTGGTCAATACAGTGGCACTGGCTCCAGCTGAGCTATGGTCTTTAAGTAATTCTCTAAGTGTTGCGCTAGTTAGTAATGGTGTATCACCGGCGCAGATTAATACTGTTCCAGATGAGTTGTAGCCAGCTAGCGCGAGTTTTACAGCATGGCCAGTCCCACCGCGAATCTCTTGATAGATAGTTTTAGCACTTGGTGAAACACCGCTTAGATGTTGGATTACATCCTCTTTATCTGCTCCAACTACAACTCTTAGCTCTTTAGCTGCTAATGGCTCAACTGCTCTGATGACATGTGCGATTAAAGATCTACCTGCAATTTCATGGAGAACTTTGGCGCGAGAGGATTTCATCCGTTTGCCCTCGCCAGCAGCGAGAAGTATTGCGAGATCCAGCTGGTTCAACTCCCCACCTCTCTGCGCTCCTGGCCCTATTCTATTTAATTTTGACCTATCTCTTTCCCGCTTAATTCTGGCTCCTCCACCAGGTATCGATCCTGGACCCTGGGCTTCAAAGGCCCATGTGCTAGCCACTACACAATGGAGGAACCTGAATTCTATTGCCTCAGGCTCAATGCTCCATAACAGCTGATTTTTATAGGCTCTCAATCACTCGAGCTCCAGGCACCGGCCCAGATGCTCGAACCACATTACCCACTACTCCGCTTGAGGTCAGAGCGACAACAAGATCTAGCGCATGATCTTCATGCTCTGCCAAAAATGCCACGCTAGGACCTGAGCCAGAGACAATTCCACCGAGCGCGCCATAATCCAGACCAACATCAAGAATTAGACGGAGCGCTGGTTTTAGCGAACATGCTGCTGCTTGCAAATCATTACTAAGCGCTTTACCAAGTTTATTACTATCTCCAGCGCTGAGGGCTTGCAAAAGCGCATCACTAATTTGTGGTGGAGCAACTTGCAAACCTTCACGGAGGCGATCGCATTCACTATAGACCGCAGGTGTTGATAATCCAGAGCTAGAGAGAGCAAGAACCCAACTATATGTTCCTCTAGAAAGTACTGGAGTTATCTGATCTCCCTTGCCTGTTCCAATTGCCGTTCCACCAGAGATAGTAAATGGAACATCTGCTCCAAGTTCTGCTCCGATTTTTTCCATATCGTTTCGTTTTAAGCCAAGATTAAAAAGAGCATCCATTCCAACTATTGCTGCCCCTGCGTTAGCACTTCCTCCAGCCATGCCACCAGCTATTGGAATTTCCTTTGTTAAGGTAATAGTTATTCCATCTGTGATACTAAATTTCTTGCGCATTAACTCAACAGCTTTAACTGCTAGATTCTCTTTATCTAGCGGCAGATGATTATTTACTTTTGCTGTCGATTGAACATGTACTAGCCCATCATCATTTAGTTCAACTTTTACATCATCAAAGATAGAGACTGCTTGAAATACTGTTGCCACTGGATGAAATCCATCTTTTTGCAAGGGCCCAACTGAGAGCTGAAGATTAATCTTTCCTGGAACTCGAACCAGAACATGGGCGCTCATGTGGCGAGGGTATTACTACAGCGCTATTAACGCCTATCTAATTGGCGAGCAATTGCCAGAAAGTCATCAATAGTTAGCGCTTCACCTCGAATAGTTGGCTCAATTCCTGAAGCAGTTAGTAGCTGCTCAGCCTGGGCTGATCCCCCAGCAAAATCTGCATAAATTGAGCGAAGCATCTTTCGTCTCTGCCCAAATGCGCGATCAACTAGTTCAAAGGTGAGCTTTCTTAGAGTTTCATCGCCTAAAGGTTTATGCCTAGTGAATTTAACTAAGGAGGAGTCAACTTTGGGAACTGGCCAAAAAATTGAACGTGAAACTGAATCTGCTAATTGCAGATCTGCCCACCAAGCAGCCTTAGCGCTAGGGACTCCATAAATTTTACTCCCAGGCTTTGCTGCCAGTCTCTCTGCCACCTCACTTTGAACCATAACAATTCCTGAAGTAATAGATTCAAACTTTTCAAGAAAGGTCAATAAGACAGGCACTGAGATGTTGTAAGGAAGATTTGCTACTAACTTATCTGGCCTGCCAGCGATTTCATCTACCTCCATGGCATCAGCATTAATTATTACTAGATCTTTCAAACTTGCTCCATGAGACTTAGCCGTTATCTCTAGTTGATCTGCAAGGCGTTTATCTATCTCAATTGCTGTTACTTTATCGCTGGCTTGCAGCAGAGCTAGAGTTAGAGAACCAAGGCCTGGGCCTATTTCAACTACATGATCACTAGATGTAATTCCTGCTAAACGAACAATTTTCTGACAGGTATTACTATCAATTACGAAATTTTGACCTAAGGATTTTGTGGGGCGAAGATCTAATGACTCAGCAATCTGTCTGATCTCACCTGCGCCAAGTAATGTGATACTCATCTGAGAAAAGATCCAAATACGCGCTCTGCATTATTACTAATTGCTCTGGTAAGAGTTGTTAGATCCTCCCCCCTTCGCTCTGAGATAAAGCGCAAGATATGTGGGATTTGAGCTGGAGTGTTATGAGCTCCTCTATTTGGTGTTGGAGTTAGAAAGGGAGCATCGGTTTCAACTAGTAAGTTCTCCATCGGTACGTGCATTAGCGCCTCGTGAAGAAGTGGGGCATTTTTAAAGGTAACAGTTCCTGAGAAAGAGAGTAGATAGCCCTTAGCAACGCACTCCTTGGCCATCTCAGCATCTCCAGAGAATGAGTGAAAAACAGTATGAGTTGGCGCTCCTACTTCATCGAGAAGATCTAATACTGCTCGATGAGAGTCACGATCATGAATCATGAGAGCTTTCTTATGGGCTTTAGCAATTTCAATATGCTTTTTAAATGAGTACTTTTGTTTATCTCTAAGGCTCTCCTCAGTTCGAAAGAAGTCCATCCCGGTTTCGCCAATTGCGCAGACTCTCTTTTCGCCGGCTAACCTATTGATTTCCTCTAAATCAGATTCAAGATCTTCAATTAATGGAGCATCGTTGGGATGAAGCGCAACAGCTGCTAGAACCTGAGTATTGAACTTCTTGGCACAATCAACTGACCATTGAGATTCCTTAACAGAGATACCGACTTGAACAACTCGATCAATGCCAACGCTTCTTGCATCGTCTAAGACTTTCTTGACATCATCATGATCGGCTGCAGCGCCAGTAACTATCTCAAGGTGAGCATGAGAATCCACGCAAGTTGTGGGCAGTGGCTCTGGAAGTGGGGCAGCTCTGCGTTCACCTTCGTGACTATTTCGATCGGCCATGAGCTAAGTTTTTTAGCTCTCTAAATCTGGAAGACGAGGAAAGAGAATATCCCCTTTAATTATTTTGCTTCCACCCTTTAGTTGTCCCCACTTTGCTACATCTGCAATTTTCTGTGAGGAAATTGGCCCAAGAGAGCTCTCAGCGCCTAAATAAGACCATAACTTGCTAGTTGATAGTGGCATCACTGGATGAAGCAGAATTGCAAGAGCTCTTAAAGATTCTGCAGTGTTATATAAAATTGCATCAAGCTCAATCTTTTTGCTCTCATCTTTAGCAACTACCCAAGGCTGTTGGATCGTTACATAACCATTAACGAGCTTGCAAAAATCCATAATGGTATTTATTCCACCTTGAAAATCTAGGGCCACAATTGCTTTATCTGCGCTCTCAACTGTCTTTGATAGCGCGCTTGCTAGCTCTTCATTCTTTGCTGGATTTGGCAGAATGCCATCGCAATACTTCTCAACCATTGCCGCTGAG
>CAKZXY010000088.1 GCA_937883945.1 uncultured Clavibacter sp.
ATGTTCCTACAACACACTATTTTGGAAACCTTGCATACAAGTGGACTGGATCAACTAATACCTGGTCTGCTATTGCTAAGATGCCAGGAGAGCCTTCAAACTCTTATGACCGTACATTTGTGTTTTCATATGAGGGCAAAGTTTATATCTCAGGAGAAAGAAAGACGGCGGTAGATAAGGGAACTGAATCTACATTTGATTACTGGTTTGGATACTATAATCCAGCAACAAATACATATACTCCAACTTTCCTATCATTAACGGCATCGTTCTATGATACATCTGGAACGGAATATACTAAAGCCGTTAAGATAACGCCAAATTATTCGGCTGGTACTGATTATATGTATTACGATAATAATGCTAGTGAACATACTGATTCTGAGATTGTATTAACAATTGATGATGGTGATGGAACTACATTTGCTGGAAGTACATACGGAGGTGAGCAAGGTAGAGTTAATCCTCTTACAGGCCTGACCAATAATACCCAGATCCCTGGAACACCTCCAGGTAGTGGAGTACTTGCACCTAATGTTCCTTTATACCCAGTCAATACTGATGGACTAAAAGGAGTTAACTTTAACCCTAGTAGACAGTTAAGATCTGGTGAGATCGCTCCTGTTGATTTAGGAATTGATCCGCAGCGTCTGCGCTTATTTGAACACCCTAAAGAGAAACTCTCCCATTACTCAAAGAGAACTGTTGATATTGAATATAACTTTGAATTTGCTGGAACTGAGTGGGGAGAGCTTGAGGGAATTGCCAATCGAACCGACTTTGATCTAAAGGCCCACTCTGAAAAGTCAGGCAAAGATCTTTCATTCTTTGACCAAGAGAAGAATGAACGCTGGTTTCCCTATGTTATTGAGCCTGCAGCAGGCGTTGATCGCTGCGCTCTAACCTTCTTAATGGATGCCTATAGCGAGGATGAGGCGCCTAATTCCAAGGGGGAGATGGAGAAGAGAGTAGTTCTCCGTCTTGATTATCGACTAGCTCCGGTGAAGGTTGCAGTACTTCCGCTATCTAGAAATGCAGATCTCTCACCTAAGGCAAGAGATTTAGCTGCCGCGCTTCGTAAGAACTGGAGCGTTGACTTTGATGATGCTGGAGCAATAGGAAGGAGATATCGCAGACAAGATGAGATCGGTACTCCTTATGCAATCACTGTTGACTTTGATACTTTAAATGACAACGCGGTAACAATTAGAGAGCGCGATTCAATGAAGCAAGAGCGAATCAGTATTGATCAGGTTGAGGCATGGCTAGCGCCACATCTACTGGGCTGCTAGATCTAAAACCGCTTCATCTTCCAATTCGTGGTGGCGGTTTAGATTTAACTGCGCCAGTAGTCCTTGCCCCAATGGCAGGAATTACCAATGCTGCCTTTAGATTGCTCTGCCGGGAACAAGGCGCTGCGCTCTTTGTCTCAGAGATGGTTACCGCCAGAGCCTTGATTGAAGGTAACGATGAGACTCTAAGAATGATTACTCCCGGCGTTGGCGAGCATCCTCGCTCTATTCAACTCTATGCCACAACTGCAGAAGATTTATCAAGAGCCGTTGATATTTTAGGAAGTAGAGATTTAGCGGATCATATAGATCTAAACTTTGGTTGCCCAGTTCCAAAAGTAACTAGAAAAGGGGGAGGCTCAGCTCTTCCCTATAAGAGGCGCCTCTTTGCATCCCTTGTTGATGCTGCAGTAAAGGGCGCAAATAAATATCAGATTCCAGTAACAGTGAAGATGCGAGTTGGAATTGATAGTCAGTATGAGACTTATTTAGATGCTGGAAAAATTGCTGCGGATCTAGGTGTTGCTTGGGTGGCGCTTCATGCCAGAACTGCAGCGCAGCTCTATGAAGGTAAATCTGATTGGAGCAAGATTAAAAATCTAGTTGAACACCTTGCTCCAACTGGCATCCCAGTGCTTGGAAATGGCGATATCTGGTCAGGCTCTGATGCGATAGAGATGGTGAAAACAACTGGATGTGCAGGCGTTGTTGTGGGCAGGGGATGTTTGGGGCGACCTTGGTTATTTGCAGATTTAGTTGCAGCCTTTAATGGCCAAGAGATAAGAGCTCTTCCAAATCTATTTGAGGTTAGAGAAATTATCTATCGCCATGCAGAGCTTCTTACTCAGTATTTCTCAAGTGAGGATAGAGCTTGTAGGGATTTAAGAAAACATATGGCTTGGTATTTGAAGGGCTTTAGAGTTGAAAGAGAGCTTCGCGCAAAATTTGGCATGGTTTCATCACTTCTTGAACTTAGGCAGCTATTAGATCAATTAGTTGATCAACCATATCCAGTAGCAATTGGTGATGCACCGCGAGGGCGGACCAGCCATGGACGCGCTGTTAGCCTGCCTGATGGCTGGCTCAATGATCCAGATGAGTTAGTAGCAGTAGATGGAGAAGATTCTGGGTCTGGCGGCTGATGTTCTTATTTAAATTTGCTTGGAAATTTATTAGCTTTCTTCTTCTAGTTGCCTTAGTGATTCCACTTTGGGCAATTGGAAAGACTTGGTATACCGCGCAGAATGAAACCATTAGAAAAGCAGATGCAATAGTTGTAATGGGAGCTGCGCAACTAGATGGTAGACCTGGTGAAGTCTTAGAGGCAAGGCTGAAAGAGAGTATTCGAATTTATGAGAAAGGATTTGCTACAAAGATCTAT
This sequence comes from uncultured Clavibacter sp., assembly GCA_937883945.1. Classification (GTDB taxonomy): domain Bacteria; phylum Actinomycetota; class Actinomycetes; order Nanopelagicales; family Nanopelagicaceae; genus MAG-120802. The sequence continues at coordinate 2,674 of CAKZXY010000088.1, forward strand.
ACCTTAGGAGCGGGAGCTCCAGGAGATCGCTTCACAGAGGCAGCAGCTTCAAGGAGTTATTTGATTTCTAAAGGAGTAAGAGCCAAGAGCATTACAGCAGTTGCTAAGGGGCGCGATACTTTTCGAAGTATCCAGGCTCTATCTAGAGCTGATGGAATAAAAGGCATAAAAGAGATAATTATTGTCACCGATCCTTATCACTGCTTAAGATCTATGACGATGGCAAGTGACTTTGGATTTAACGCGACCTGCTCGCCAACTAGGGTTGGTATTGCTAGCCTTGAAGAGGCTGGATTTCGCTACTTATTGCGAGAGAGCGGGGCCTATCTTGCCTATCTAACCCTTGGGCGCCGTGGCATACATATCAGCGACCACGTAACCTAAGCACATCATGGCCCTTCATCCTGCAAATGAGCATCTAGGTTATAGCGCCCTTGATCGCGAAAGATTTCTCGATGAACCAGCAAAGCGAAAGGGGCGCACTGAGTTTGCTAGAGATCGCGCCAGGATTATCCATTCATTTGCTCTAAGGCGCCTTGCGGCAAAGACTCAAGTAGCAGTTCCTTGGGCAAGTGATTTTCCAAGGACAAGACTTTCTCACTCACTTGAGTGTGCACAAGTTGGAAGAGAAATTGGCGCAGCCCTCGGGGCAGATCCTGATTTATTAGAGAGCGCATGTCTTGCTCATGATTTAGGACATCCTCCTTTTGGGCATAATGGCGAAAAGGCCCTGGCAAAGATTGCTAAAGATATTGGCGGCTTTGAAGGAAATGCTCAGAGCTTTAGGTTATTAACGAGGATTGAGGCAAAGACTGTTGATCAAGATGGACTCTCGGTTGGCTTAAATCTGACTCGAGCAACCCTTGATGCTGCAACTAAATATCCTTGGAGTAGCAGAGAGAATCCGGATAAGTTTGGCGTTTATCAAGATGATTTAGAGATATTTAATTGGGTCAGGCAAGAATCTCTTGAATCAAGGACTTGCATGGAAGCCCAGATTATGGATTGGTCAGATGATGTGGCCTATAGCGTCCATGATCTAGAAGATGGCCTAGTTACTGGACAGATAGATATTTCAAAGTTGAATGACGATCTAGAGCATCTCTATCAGACTGCGATTAGAGACTATCTACCTGATTTGAGCCAGCAAGAGGCCACATCTGCTCTCAACTCTTTGCATAAGCTCTCATGTTGGCCAAAAGAGTTTGATAGAAGCCATAGACACCTTGCTCAGTTAAAGGATCTGACCAGTCAATTAATAGGTCGCTTCGCTCTCTATGCAGAGCGAGCCACAAGAGAGAGATATGGAGAGGGGAATTTAACTCGCTATCAAGCAAATCTGATCGTTCCTCGCGAGGTAAGAATTGAGGTAGCGATACTTAAATCAATGGCCGGTTACTACATTATCGGGGCTGAAATATCTAAGGAGCGTTATGCAAGACAGGAAGAGGTAATTATTGAATTAGTTGAGGCAGTTAGCCGCCTTGCTCCAGCAAGCCTTGAGAGTTTCTTCCTTCAGCAATGGCAAGTTGCAGAGAGTGCTGAGGCGAAGATGCGGGTAGTAATCGATCAGGTTGCTTCATTAACAGATATGGGTGCATATGCTCTTCATGAGAAATTGATTGGGGCCTAGGATTACAGCTATGTCTGGAAGAATTCGCGATACTGATGTGAGCTATGTTCGCGATCATTCACCAATTGATGAAGTTGTAAGTGATTATGTCCAATTAAAGAGCGCTGGTGGGGGACAGAAGAAAGGGCTATGTCCATTTCACGATGAGAAGAGCCCCTCATTTCATGTAACTCCTGCTCGCGGATATTTTCACTGCTTTGGCTGTCAAGAGGGCGGAGATGTAATTGCTTTTGTAATGAAGATTGATCATTTGAGTTTTACGGAGACTATCGAGAGATTAGCCTCGAGAATTGGTTATCAATTAACTTATGAACAAAGTAGTGGCGGGCCAAAGGCTCCGACAGTTCAGCGCTCCAGACTTCTTGAAGCTAATAACCAAGCTTCAATCTTTTATCAAGAGCAGCTACAACTTCCTACCGCAAGCCATGCCAGAGAGCTACTAATCAAACGTGGTTTTGATAAAACAGCGAGCCAATCATTTGAAATTGGCTACGCTCCAGATCAATGGGATGCCTTAAGTAAATTCTTACTTGGAAAAGGTTTTAGCGCAGAGGAACTTCTGCTAGCTGGGCTAACAAAAGAGGGGACCAAGGGAGCTATCGATCGCTTCAGAAATCGCTTGATCTGGCCGATTAGAGATATCTCAGGTGATTTAGTTGGTTTTGGCGCAAGAAAATTAGCAAGTGATGAAGAAGATACTGGTCCTAAGTATCTAAATACCCCGGAGACTTCGATATATAAAAAGAGTCAGGTTCTCTATGGCCTTGATAAGGCGAAGAAGGAGATAGCAAAGAAGCGCCAGGTAGTAATAGTTGAGGGCTATACCGATGTAATGGCAGCGCATTTAGCGGGAATTCCAACCGCCGTTGCAACTTGTGGAACGGCCTTTGGTGATGACCATATAAGGATATTGCGAAGGCTACTAATGGATGATGATGCATTCCGCGGCGAGGTGATCTTTACCTTTGATGGCGATGCTGCAGGACAGAAAGCAGCGCTTCGTGCTTTTGGTGATGACCAAAAATTTGTTACTCAAACCTTTGTTGCTGTTGAGCCAAGCGGTTTAGATCCATCTGATTTAAGGCAAGAGATGGGAGATGCTGCTCTTCGCGATCTTATTGCAAGGCGGGTCCCACTTTTTGAGTTTGCAATCAAGAGCTCTATAAAACAATTTGATTTAGGTAATGCCGACGGCAGAGTTCAAGCGCTAAATGCTGCTGCGCCTCTCATTGGGAGAATCCGTGATACTTCACTAAGACCAGAGTATGCAAGGTCTCTTGCCGGCTGGCTTGGGATGGAAGTTGAAGTTGTAATGGCTGCGGTGAAGAAAAACACTTCAACTAAGTCGACAAGCGTTGATGCTGCGCTAGCTGGCGAACAATGGCGGCCAGATCCAAGTGAGCCAAGATTAATTCTTGAGCGAGAAGTTTTAAAGGTTCGTCTGCAGATGCCAGCGCTAGTTAGAAATTGGCCAGAGTTAGAAAAGAATGCCTTCTCACATCCTGCCTATATCAAGCTAAGAGAATTTATCGATACCCAAGAGGATTTAATGGCAGTTAATTTAGAGGCGACAGATTCTGATGAACTTAAATCATTTATTACCGAGTTAATGGTTGAACCAATACGCACCGATGGTGAAATCTCTGATCGCTATGTCTCAAGTATTACTGCCAGATTAAATGAGGTAGCACTTGCCAGATCTATCGCTGAAGTTAAATCAAGCCTCCAGCGATTAAATCCACTTGAGAGTGAAAGTGAATATAATCAGATGTTTTCAAGGTTAGTTGAGATGGAGGCAAAGAGGCGGGCCCTGCGGGAATTGGCGCTTGGGGAGTCTCTGACCTAGATTTAGCCGCTGAACGATCCCTGATAGCTCAATTGGCAGAGCAGCCGGCTGTTAACCGGCAGGTTCTTGGTTCGAGTCCAAGTCAGGGAGCTTTTCATTTAGACTCATCCCTATGGCAATGGTCCGTATTCGTGTAGCTCTTCCTGATCGCCCAGGATCTTTAGGCGCTGTGGCATCTGCAATTGGTTTTGCTGGCGGAGATATTCGTGGCCTAGTTGTTCTCTCATCTGAAGGTGGGCGAGGAATTGATGACATCACAGTGGCATTTCCCGGAAGTGATCCACAAGATTTAGTAAATGTATTAAGCGCAATTGGTGGCGTCGAGGTCATCTCAGTAACACCAGTAGTTTAAGAAAGAACCTTCGCTCCATCACTAGGCAGTGAATCAAAAAATCTCGGTGCTTTAAATCCATTCTTAGCAAAAGCTCTCTCAATTGTAGAAGAAATTGTTCCAGCATCACTTTCTTTAATTAACGCAATAGCGCTTCCTCCAAAACCGCCGCCAACCATTCTCGCCCCAAGGGCCCCAGAGCGAAGCGCGGTTTCAACGGCTAGATCTAACTCAGGGCATGAGACTTCATAATCATCGCGAAGTGAGTTGTGGGATTGATTTAACAATTGGCCAAGTGCTTCAAAGTCTTCTGCCTCAAGGGCCTTTACCGCATCTAATACTCGAAGCATTTCACTTACACCATGACGTGCTCGCTTGAATTGCAATTCACTTAACTTTGCTTTGTGGGCTAGAAGGCTCTCCATACTTAATTGGCGAAGAGATGGAATAGAAAATATTTTAGCTACCTCCTCGCAGCTCTCTCGCCTCTTGGCATATCCACCATCGGTGAGAGCGTGGTGGGCCTGGGTATCAATTATTAGAAGTCTTAAAGACTTTGAAGCAAAATCAATTTTGATATGTCTAGTTGAGAGATCCTGGCAATCAAGTAATAGTCCATAACCAGCTCTTGCCATTAGCGAAATTGATTGATCCATAATTCCGCAAGGCACTCCGACATAATCATTTTCTGCCCTTTGAGTGAGGCGAGCTAACTCAGGCAGAGTTTTTTCTAAGTGAAATAGATGGTTTAGCGCAGTAGCAAGTGAGCACTCAAGGGCAGCCGAGGAAGATAATCCAGCGCCAAGTGGCACCTTTCCATCAATATAGATATCAAGGCCAGAATCTATTTCCATAGCCCAGATGACGCCATAGATATATTTAGACCAGGCAGATCCCTCTTTGGCTGCAATTGCTTCTAAATTACTTTCAATAACTTCATTTTTTTTCTGTGCCGAGATGATTCTTATCTTCCCATCATCTCTTTTTGCTATGGCGCATTTAGTTACTGCATCGATAGCGAAGGGAAGAACAAAGCCTTCGCTGTAATCAATATGTTCTCCAATTAAATTAACTCGTCCAGGAGCGCTTGCTACTACCTCAGGGGGATAGCCAAAGCCTTTAGCAAATAACTCTGTTATATCCACTTTATTTTAAAGCGCCACATCGCGCAGCTGCGCCGCAGATTGCTCTGGCTTTAGATCCATCATAAATGCTCCAAATGCAGACTCAGATCCTGCCAAATACTTTAACTTTCCTGGCGCTCTTCTAACTGAGGCAATCTGCCAATGCAGACTAAGCAGGTCTCTACCAGTTCTTACTGGCGCTTGATGCCATGAAGCGATGTAGGGCATCTTCACGCCAAAGACGCCATCAAGTCTTGTTAGTACTTCTTTAGCAATTGGCGCAAATGCATCTGATGCCGCTTCATCAAGAGCTAGAAAATCAGTAACTCTTCTTCTTGGGGCAAGGTGAATTTCAAATGGATATCTTGAGGCGTATGGCACATATGCAACCCATTCCTCATTTTCAGCAACGATACGGACTTTATCTGAAAGCTCTCTAGCCAAAATATCCTCAAGAAGAATATTTCCACTCTTCTTCTTATGAGCTGTTGCAACGTCCAGCATCCTCTGAGTTTTTGGGGGTAGATAAGAGTAGGCATAAATCTGACCATGAGGATGATTAAGAGTTACTCCAACTTCCTCCCCTCGGTTTTCAAAGGCAGCTATATATTCAATATATGAAAGCTCAGAGAGCTCTGCGGTGCGATCACGCCAAGCTTCAAGGACTGTTCTTATCTGACGGTGCGAGAGATCTTTAAAAGATGATTCATAATCTGAGGTAAAACAGATAACTTCACACTTTCCAGCTGAGGCAATTGAGGGGCTAGAGAAATCTGGATTATCGATTGCCTTAAAACTTGATGTTGGAGCGGCAAGAGAAGGCGAGCGATTATCAAAGACGACTACTTCATAATCACTCTCTGGTACTTCAGTAAGTGAGCCCGGCTTACTTGGCGCAAGCGGGTTTAATTCCTTAGGTGGCAGGAATACACGTCCTTGGCGATGGGCTGCAATTACTACCCACTCATTGTTGAGTGGATCAAGGCGCATCTCACCGATACTTGGTTGCTCTTCAGCGCTTCTTTGATCTAGCGCGGTGCGTGATTGGCCCTTTGTGTCGTAGTAGCGGATGGTGCGCCCATCCATGAGCGTGGCATCACTTCGAATAATGCCTGCGGGGAGTTTCTTACTCGACATAATGGCTATTACTCTACCCGTATGTCTTCTCCAATACCTTCATCTAAGCCAGGGCAAAGGGCGCATCTAAGCAATGGTGGCGTTGATTTCCTCCTTGAGGTTATAGATGGCGCTCCAGTTATTAGATATTGGGCAGCTAGTTTTAAGGGAGAGCTAAGCCAACACCTCTTTGATCGCTCTATTGCAAATAGTGATTTTGATGAAGTTGTAAGTCCAGGAATCATGCGAGAGCACTCCAGAGGACATTTGGGGTATCCGACAATCAAAGGTCATAGGGCAGGTCTTGATTGGTCGACAAAATTTAGCGTTAAAGAACTTCAAAGCGATAAGAATAGTTTTAGAATTCAATTAGAAGATAGTGATGCGAAGTTAACTCTTGATATCAGCGCAAATCTTGATCAATTTGGAGTATTAAAAGTCTCACAGGAGCTAACTAACCTTGGAGATACTTATTTTTTAGATGAGCTAAATTACTGGATGCCACTAAGTGATTGCGCAACGCAGAGCTTAGATTTTGTGGGGCGTTGGTCTAATGAGCGAAATCCTCAGCGGCGAGATATTGCCATTGGCAGATATGTTCGCGATAGCCATGAGGGAAGACCTGGACATAACTACACGATAGGAATGATTGCTTTAGAGAAAGAAACTAATTTTGCTTCAGGGCAATCTTGGGCGCTAAGCCTTGCCTGGAGCGGTGATAGCCAATATTGCATCGAGAAGAGTTATGAGGGAAGTGCCAGCATGGCAGCGGGAGAAGTTCTCCTTCCAGGCGAAGTAATTCTTGCAAAAGGTGAGAGTTATAAGGCGCCTGATCTTTATGCGCTCTATTCAAATTCTGGGCTTGATGGTCTTGCCGCAAATATGCATAAGTATTTAAGAGCAAGAAGCGTGCATCCAAAAACAAACCGTCCCATGACGTTAAATTTGTGGGAGGCAATCTACTTTGACCACAACGAAGAGAAGATAAAGAAGATAGTTGATGCGGCAGCTGAAGCCGGATTTGAGCGAGTTGTTCTAGATGATGGCTGGTTTGGCTCAAGAAGAAGTGATTTAAGTGGCCTTGGTGATTGGCAGGTAAGCAAAGAGGTATGGCCAGATGGCCTTGGATCAATTGCTAATTACATAAGAGATAAAGGAATGGAGTTTGGTCTCTGGTTTGAAGGCGAGATGGTTAATCCTGATTCAGAGCTCTATCGAGCGCACCCTGATTGGATATTAAAGGTCAATAATCGCGTTGGTCCAACTTGGCGCCATCAATTAGTACTTAATCTTGATATCCAAGATGCATATAACTATGTCTTAGATTCGGTCGACAAAATTCTTACCCAATATCAGATTACTTATATCAAATGGGATCATAATCGAGTTCTAATCGATGCCGGATCAAATAATCGAGCTGCGGTACGAAAACAAACCCAAGGAATTTATCGACTATTTGCTGAACTAAAGAAGCGCCACAAAAATCTAGAGATTGAATCTTGCGCCTCAGGGGGAGCAAGAATTGATTTGGGAATTATTGATTTAGTAGACCGCTTCTGGACTAGCGATAATAATGACGCCCTTGAGCGAGTAAGAATCCAGAGGTGGAGCGCACAATTTATTCCGCCAGAGCTACTAGGAACTCACATTGGAGCAGATCCTGGTCATCAAACTGGAAGATCTCTCTCTTTTTCCTTTAGGGCTCTGACTGCTCTCTTTGGCCATGCAGGTGTGGAGCGAGATATCACCAAGCTATCTAGTAGTGAATTAGCTGAGCTAAAGAGTTGGATTACTCTCTATAAATCAAAACGCAAACTTCTTCATAGCGGCGATGTTATCCGCATCGATTATCCAAAGGATTCTCACTATCTCCATGGCGTTATTGCTAGTGATAAAAAGTCAGCGCTTATTTCATTCTCATCTCTTGAGACAATCCCAGAGTCTCATTCACCACGCATTCGGATAAGAGGACTTGATTCTGATCGCAGATATAGAGTTGAGGCGATAAGTGGTATACAAAATTCAAATTTCATGGCAATAGAAGCACCAAAATGGCTAACTACCGCTCTTGAATTAACTGGCTCAGAGCTTGAAAATATTGGTCTAAGCGCCCCCATCTTGCGCCCAGCATCAGCGCTTTTAATTGAGATAACTGCCCTTTAATCAAGCCAGTTTAGGGTTTTTTCAATCGCTTTCTTCCAATTCTTAAATCCTGTAGTTGCAAGAGCGCTGCTCTTATCTGGCATAAAGCGCTTATCTTCTCGCCACTTAGCTTTGAGCTCGCTAGTATCTTTATAGAAACCTGTTGCAAGTCCCGCTGCATAGGCAGCGCCAAGGGCTGTAGTTTCAATAATTACTGGTCTAATTACCTCTACCCCCAAAATATCTGCCTGCATCTGCATACATAATTCATTTGCGGTAATGCCGCCATCTACTCTAATTTCAGTAAGAGCAACTTTGCTATCAGCGCTCATCGCATCTAATACATCTCGAGTTTGATAACAGATTGCTTCAAGGGCTGCTCTGGCAAGGTGTGCTTTAGTAGCAGCTCTACTTAATCCAACAATTACCCCTCTTGCATCACTTCGCCAGTAAGGGGCAAAGAGGCCAGAGAATGCTGGAACGAAGTAAACCCCGCCATTATCGCTAACGCTCTTTGCTAGCTCTTCAACTTGTGGAGCTGAGGTAATAATGCCTAATTGATCTCTAAGCCATTGAATCGCAGATCCAGTAACAGCAACCGAGCCCTCAAGGGCATATCGCGCTTTATCTTCACCAAATTTATAGCAGAGCGTCGTTAATAGCCCATGCTTAGATCTAACAATTGAAGTGCCAGTATTTAGTAAGGCAAAGTTTCCAGTGCCATAAGTTGTCTTTGATTCCCCTAATTCAAAACAAGTCTGTCCCACCATCGCTGCTTGTTGATCACCAAGAATTCCAGAGATTGGAACTTCGCTTGCAAGTGGCCCACTACTCTGGCTTTGGCCATAAATTTGCGAAGAAGATTTGATTTCAGCAAGTATCTGACGAGGAATTTCAAAGATCTCCAAAAGTTCACTATCCCAATCAAGGCTCTCAAGGTCCATAAGTAGAGTCCTGCTGGCATTGGTCACATCGGTGTAGTGGACCCCGCCATTAACTCCGCCAGTTAGATTCCATAGGAGCCAGGAATCAATAGTTCCTGCCAGCGCCCTTCCATCTTTAATAGCCAGGGCAATTGCTGGAACGTTTTTGATAAGCCAATTGATCTTGCTGGCTGAGAAGTAGGGGGCGATGGCAAGGCCAGTCTTATAGACGATCTTTTCTTTAACCTGATCACTTAAAGCATTTAGAAACTCTGCAGTCCTAGTGTCTTGCCAGACTATGGCGTTATGAAGAGGTTGCCCAGTGCTCTTATCCCAGATGAGAGTGGTCTCTCTCTGATTAGTTATTCCAATTGAGTTTAAATCTGAGCCCTTAATCCCGGCCTTTTTTAACGCGCCAGTAATAACACTGATGCATGCTCGCCAGATTTCAGCTCCATCATGTTCAACCCATCCAGCTTTGGGGAGAATTTGAGAGTGTTCTAATTGCTCTTGCCCAACTATCTGACCGCTTTGATTAAAGATTATGAAGCGAGTACTTGAGGTCCCTTGGTCGAGCGCGCCGATGTAGCCCATAGCCCGTATCCTAAGGGGCGTGTCCATATCTAATTCCAGCTTAAATATTGCCGCGCGAGGCTCTGCGATTACTGCCTTGGGCGAGAGTGAATTTGATATTTTGGTAATTGGCGGCGGAATTAATGGCGTAGGAATTGCCCTCGATGCTGCATCACGAGGGCTAAGTGTTGCTTTAGTTGAAAGCGGCGACTTTGCATCGGGAACTTCTTCGAAATCTTCAAAGTTAATTCATGGCGGCCTTCGCTACCTTGAACAATATGACTTTCGTCTTGTAAGAGAGGCGCTATATGAACGAGAGTTAATGGTAACCACTCTCTCTCCTCACTTAGTTAAGCCAGTTTCATTTCTCTACCCACTTCATGAAAAACTAATAGAGAGAACTTATGTAGGAGCTGGGATGGCTCTCTATGACGCGCTACGAGGCTTTAAGAGAGCTCTTCCTTGGCATAAGCATTTAACTCAAAAGAAGGTAAGTGAGATTGCGCCATCACTGCGCCTTGATGTCATAACTGGGGGATTCCAATACTTTGATGCTCAAGTAGATGATGCCCGCCACACCATGAGCATTGCTAGAACAGCTGCTAAATATGGAGCAGTTATTACAACTAGAACTAGATGTGAAGAAGTTATAAAAAATGGTAAGCGAGTAGTTGGCGCAAAGATTAGAGATTTAATTAGTGATGAGCTAATTGACGTCCGCGCAAAAGCTACGATTATGGCCTCAGGGGTTTGGAGCGATCAGCTCCATGAGAAGTTTGGACTTAAAGCTGGTTATAGCGTGCGTATGTCTAAGGGGTCGCATATTGTGGTGCCAAAGAGCGCGATTAACTCTGAAAGTGGCGTCATTATCAAAACTGATCTCTCTGTACTGTTCATTATCCCTTGGGGCGAACAATGGATAGTGGGAACAACTGATACTGATTACCAAGAGAGTAGAGAAGAGCCGCTAGCAAGTAGCGATGATGTTTCATACATAATTAATCAAGCAAATCGAGTACTTGAGCCCAAGCTAAGACGCGATCAAGTAATAGGCGTTTTTGCAGGCCTTCGCCCACTTGTTTCAACTGATCCTGACTCGCCAACAACTAAGTTATCAAGAGAGCATGTAGTTGATAGCCCTGCACCTGGCTTTGTTTCAATCGCTGGCGGTAAATACACCACATATCGAGTTATGTCAGAAGATGCTGTTGATGAAGCAGTAAATCACTTAAGGCGAATTGTTCCGGATTCAACAACTGAAAACCTTGCAATCATTGGCGCTGAAGGTTATTCAGTATTAATAAATAAGATTCCAAAACTTGCTAAAGAGTATGGCCTAGCTGAGGAGACGATAAGACATCTTCTTGATCGCTACGGCTCTCTCTTTGATGAACTCTTAGCTCCAGCAAAAGATGATCCATCTCTACTTGAGCCTTTAATCGAAGGTCTGCCCTATATCAAAGCAGAAGCGCGCTATGCCATAACCCATGAATTGGCTCTAAGTATTGATGATCTACTTTCAAGAAGGACTCGTATTGCATTTGAAGCAAGTGATTCTGGGCTGAGCATTACTACTTACTTAGGCGAACTACTTGGCAAGTTTGCAGGGCTTGGAAAGAAGGAGATCACCAAATCAATTAATGAATATGAGCAGATAATCCTTCGCCAAAAGAAGAATTTAGAGAGAGCAACTCAGATAGCGAGTAAAGTAAGTTAATTCTTGATTTGATTCTTGCAAGAATCAAAAGGAACTACCGGCTTACTTGGTTTTGGCGTTGGAGTAACAATAACTTCAGGTCCTTGAATTAGATTAATTGATAAATCTTGGCGAATCTCTAAGTGAGTTCCAGTTTGATCAACAAAGGCGATATAGCCCTGAGTAAGACCTGCTGGAAGATTCCTAAGGGTTAGGGTCCAGATTCCAGCTCTATCTCGAACGGGGTTCTGTTCAACTTTAATTACCGTACCGCCTCCCTCAACCGGGCTTCTTCTAAAAGCTACAGTTCCAGTAACTACAGGTTCACCACTTGGGCGCTTAACTTCCACCTTAATCTTCACCGGCTTATCGGTGCTGGTGGCACTAACACTTGTAATAAGCATTGTTGTTGGCTCCTTTACCGGTAGATAATCACCAACCGCGGGGGTCCAGACGCCTCTAGTTAATTGAAGAAATGAAGCGCTATCTCCTCTAAATACATTTAGATCAACTCTTGGTGAGGGCACACCATACTTTTCACCAATACCGCAAGATGAGTATTGCCAGATCTGCCAGAGAGAGGAGCAGTTAGCTGTTGACCAAGAGTGAACAAAGCAGCCAAATTCTTTTCGTCCTGGCTCAGCAATGGGATCTGCAGGATTAATTCCATATTGCGCCTTCCATAGCGGATATTGGCGCAACTTCTCACTTCTTACCATCGCCTGTTCGAGAAATGTTGGATAAGAATAGAGAAATGGCTTACGACCAGTTTTTTCATACATAGTTTCAAGCCAAGTCTCAGCCCAGAGAGTGACTACAGACTTCGGGGCATACTTACTGCAGCTTCCATTGGTAACTTGCACGCAGTTGTATTCCAAATCAAGGGCATAAGGCAGATCTCTATCGCTATAGCCGCCAAGACTTGATAAGCGCCAAATAGCTTTCTGCACTTGAGCCTTAGCATCTAGTATTACTGCAGCTCTATCGGTGGTGTTAGGCAATATTGTGTAATGGTAATAACCGGTATAGATACCGGCTGCTTGAGCGGCATCACGATCCATCAGAAGATATTTCAGAGCAAGTGCGTCGGCATCATCCCTTGTGTCAGAGGCTTTAATCATTACAAATCTAATTCCTGCGTTATACATCTTTACAAAGTCAATCGGTTTATCCTGAGGATGTTGCCAGCGGCTTATATCGGTGCCATGAATTCGACCACCAGGACCGCTAAGTGAGATCAATTCATCTGGGGTTGCAATTGCTGGGTTCTGCTCGATAATAATTCGCTTTGTCTTTGTGGTGAGGGTTTTTCCTCCGATTGTTACCTTGGCGCGATAAGTTGCATTGGCAGCAAGGGCAGTGGCTCGCGCTTGAATCTTCCAGGCTCCACTTGGAGTTGACTTAGTTCTAAGACGGGTATCGCTCCAAGTATTGCCAAGTTTTACATCGATTCTTACTACTGCGTTTTTTACCTTCGGCTTAATGACGCCATGAAAAGTTACCTTGTAATCGGGAAAGGCTGGGGTCTGAGTTAAATTAAAAGATGAAGTTGTTGCCGCCTGCGAAATAGGAGAACTTATATTGGCCAGGAGAGCCCAAATAAGTAGGAGCAGCGATATGCGGCGGGGAGAAATCACTCGGTAATTATGACGATACTTACTCCAAAAATCTCTCTTATTGCAGCTTCTAAGGCGTGGCGATGCGAATCCTTTCTCACCTGAGCATAGTTATGTGCTCCACTTAACTTCTCAGCATCAATGAAGGAAAGTCTAAGTTCATTGTTACTTAAGCTAACCAATCTGGCATCAAAGAATGCAAGCCATGCCACGCGATTTTCTCGCTCGAGAAGATCTAAGACATCATTCCAACGAGATTTTATCTCTGCTAACTCCACTTTTATGCTAATTAATGATTGCAAAGATGATCGCAGCAATACCAATAACCCAGGTAATAGTTCTGCCGAAAGACTTTGCTAGAAAAGCTTTGCCAAAGCTTAGGTAGGTCAGGGCAAAGATAATTACTCCCGTTCCTGAGATTAATACTGTCTTGAGAACAAGATCTGTAGCGCCAGTTTGGTAGCGCAGATTAATTAGCCCTAGAGCAAAGAGCGCGTAGGCAAGGTATCTAAGGTAGGAAAGAGGGCTCATTTTCTGCTCTCACTAACTTCCTCGCTAGATTGAGAGGGAAGAAGCCAAGCTCTTGAGGGATCAAATGAGTATTTAGCAATCTCTCCTACGGGCACGATCTCATCATAACTTACTGAGTGGGGCAGGTAGGGCTCGAACCTACGACGACCGGATTATGAGTCCGGGGCTCTAACCAACTGAGCTACTGCCCCCAAGGTGCGCAGTCTAGCCGACTGGATTAGGGGAGCAAGGCGCCGGCAATGATCCTTAAGGCAGATTAGCCCCTCTTAGTTTTTGACTCCCAAAGACTCATCACTGCCAGAATCATTGCAAAACCAAAGATTAAATCTTCAATTGGCGCTCCAGCAAGACGCAATCCAATTATCGCCTCACTGTTATAGATGACAATTTCTCGAGAAGTCAGCCAGTAGTTGGTAAGAAGTTGGAATGGCAAAATAATGAAGTAGCTAAACCAAAATCTCAAGGTAGAAAGAAGTGAGTTTTTAGTAATGAACATGTCAAAGAAGATGGTGAGAATTAAGGCATAGACCGTTATCTGAGTGTAGGAGAGTTCAAACCTCATCGCTTAAGCCTTTGGAGTATGACCTTAACGCCCTCTAAAGTAAGAATTGCAGCAATTGGAATAATTATAAAGAAGGCAAACTCCTCTAATGGAATACCTAAAGGTCCATAAAATCCCAAGATTTGATCAGAATCAAAGGTCCAATGCTTTTGATAGATAGCAAAAGCATCCCAGATAAGAAAGAAAGCGCTTACGGGAAGAATCGATAGGAGTAACTTTCTTGGACGACGTAGCACTTTGATTTTAAAAGCAAACTCCAGCCACCAAGATCCGATGAGAGTAAAGAGCAACATTGCCACATATGACCAGTTAGCAAGCTCTAAACTCTGCGACATTTCAGTAGTTTCTCATATTGGCCAATGCTGTTTTGCTAATCTGCCTATATGTCGCTTGCGCAAAAGAGGATCTTTTCAAATACCAGGAGCTTTTCAAGCCTAGCCACCACTTGTGTCCTGCTGATCTCACTTCTATTTTCACAATTGATAGATGAATCAACAATTACCTGGCAAGTAGTAATTGCCTTGATCGCTTTAGCTATTGGAATTCCTCATGGCGCGCTCGATCATCTCGTTACTCTTCCTCGCTCATCAGTCATAAGGATGACCTTATTTATTGCGATTTATGTAGCGATTGCAATTATTGCAGTCTGGGCAATTCTGAATTGGAATATTGCAGGCTTTATCGCTGTGGTGGCTATGAGCGCACTTCACTTTGGAATTGGTGATGCTGCATTCATTTCAGAGATGGATAGATCTGCAATTCAAAGCGCCTCACCTCGCATAGCTCAATTCTCTTATGCAGCGAGCGCTGGGTTGATGCCGGTAATAATTCCGCTAACAAATCAGATGAGCACCTCAGCTCTTAATGCAGTAAATCCAGCTCTTTTAAATTGGCATGGGGGATATGCCGAAGAGCTAAATAATTTAGTAACTATTTTCTTTCTTCTCGCGCTCTTTATCCAGATCTTTTCCAAGCGCTATCGAGATGGGCTAGATCTTTCTATTCTTTTTCTTCTAGCAACTCTTACCCCACCACTTGTTGCCTTCGCTGCCTACTTTGGTCTCTGGCATGCGATGCGCCACACAGCAAGGCTGACGTTAAATCTAAAGAGTTCGCAGAACTTTGTTCGAGAAGGCAATTCAGCTAAAGCATTTCTTCAAGCAATTCTTCCAGGCCTGCCTGCCCTTGTGGGCACTTTCATAGTGTCGCTCGCTCTTGCTGCGCTCAGCCCTGAAAGACTTAGCGATGAGCTGCTCTGGCTCTCACTAGTTGTGGTTTGGGCGCTGACAGTTCCTCATATGATTGTTACAGCAAGATTAGATAAGGCGGCCTTTAAATGAAGAAAATGCTCCTAGTTCTAGCTCTACTTCTAACTAATTTATCTCCAAGTTCTGCCGCTCCCATCTATGCCTATCCTGTTGTTGGCTGCGAAACAATCTATGGAAAGTATCATCATGATTATCCTGCAACTGATATCAAGGCAGAGCTAGGTTGCGCATTTGTTGCTCCGATTGGGGGAGTTATTCAAGATGTAAGTAGAAAAGATCTCTGGAGCGGTAAAACTAATTTAGGTCAGCATCGTGGCGGTCGCTCAATTTCTCTTATCGGCGATGATGGTGTGCGCTATTACGGATCACATCTATCTAAAGTTATGAAAGAAATTGTTCCAGGGCTTCGAGTTGAAGTTGGTCAGAAGCTTGGTGAGATTGGCACTAGCGGAAGTGCTCGAGGAATTCCTCGCCCCCATCTACATTTTGGAATCTCTTATGAAACTGAGCCGGGAGATTGGGAAATTAGACGAGGAGTTGTTGCTCCTTGGAAATATTTAGATGCTTGGAAAGTTGGCAAAGATCTATCTCCAGCAAAGGCTGTTGCTAAAGCAAAGGCAAAGGCTGGGAAATAAAAAAGCCCCAGATTTCTCTGGGGCCCTTTTATAACTAGTTAGTGTAATTAGTTAGCAGTAACTGCATCTGCCTGAGGACCCTTTGGTCCCTGGACAACTTCAAATGTTACTGACTGACCCTCTTCAAGGGACTTGTAGCCGTTTCCTTGGATAGCAGAGTAATGAACGAATACGTCCTGTCCGCCACCATCAACAGCGATGAAACCAAAACCCTTTTCAGAGTTGAACCACTTAACTGTACCTGTTGCCATTTATAACTTTCCTTCGGTATTTTGGGGACAAACGTGAATTCCACGTTCGCCAGTCGTTCCGTTCTACAGCGATACCGATTCAAGCGAAAGCTATCAAGCGGGTACTGATAAGCGTTGGACTAGCGCCAAGCCTACCCTGAAGGTGCGAATATCAAAAAAGGGGTTAACTGCCTTACCTATTGAAATAAGCGTGGATCTATGGCAAGAATTCACCTATTGCAAGAGCGCTATAGCTAGATGGGCTGGGGAAGGTCGCATCTAAGAGATAGATACGCCCTTATATATAAGGAGCAGCTCTTGATTACCTATACCCCGAGTGAGATCGGCTATTGCCATGGCCGGTTAAATATCTACTCATGCCCGAAGGCTCTAATAAAGCATCTGGAGGCCGGGCTAGAGCGAGAGCTTAAAGAGAGTATAAATATTAATTGGCAGAGCCAAGTATTAAAGCCAGGTTCTTATCGAGGGCAGATGAGTTATAGCAACGCAATTGGAAGTGGGGCAAGAATTGTTAACGCCCTTAAATCTTGGAGTTATCTAATCTTTGAACTCTCTGAGTTTAATTCCTCTGAAGGATCAATCTATTTCTATACCAAAGAACTGGGTCTCTATCGAGGATCAATAAATAGCCAGGGACAAATTGTCGTAAGTGAAGATATGTTAAAGAGCGCTATCACTCAAAATCTAATCCAAAGTGATTTAACACTTGCTCTTGAGAAGTTGATGGGAAGGCCTTGGGATACTTTTCTTGAGCCATTTCGTAGAGTAGAAATTGAGGCAGCATCAACTCTTGCTGATAGGCTCTCGGTATGAGCGAGAGCCAGAGAGAGAAATCGATAACCTTAATTGCAGCCTCTGCAGTTTTAGCAGTTGCTATAGGACTTGGGTTAAATCAAGTCGGCTCAGGTTTTGCCTCAAGAAGTAGTGAGGGAATTACTGTTACTGGATCTGCGCGCGTTGATGCTAAGGCAGATCGAGCGGTCTGGACTTTAAATGCTGAGCAAGTTGCTCCAACGATCTCTGAATCGGTGAGAAAAGTTGAAGCTACCACTCTTGCTGTCACAGAGTATTTAACTAATGGGGGAGTTGTAAGTAGCGCAATTGAGTTAGGTTCTGTCTCTGCATACCCGCAAGAGGAGTACTCAAATGGAAATAGCACCGGACGAATCCTTAACTATCGCGCCTCAAGATCAATAACTGTTAGAAGTGATGATGTTGAATTGATTTCAAAGTTAA
>CAKZXY010000089.1 GCA_937883945.1 uncultured Clavibacter sp.
TCGGAGTTGGAGAAGGTGTTAGCGTTGGTGTCGGAGTTGGAGAAGGTGTTGGCGTTGGTGTCGGAGTTGGAGTTGGAGAAGGTGAGGGAGTAGGAGTCGCAGTCGGTGTTGATGAAGTTTCTGCAGAAATTACTTTTTTACCCTTGCTCCAAATCAACTTCTTTCCTGACTTAATGCAGGTATAACTCATGCCCTTATAAATTTTTACTTGCTTGGCTTTACTGCACTTTGCTCCAGCCTTTGGATTTGCAGCTACGGCGGTGGTGGCAGGAAGAATCCAGAGGATCAGAGAAAGTGAGATAAGAGCGGCAAGTTTTCTTCTCATCAGGAGCGTAAGCCTAAATCAGCAGAGAGGAGTGCGCTAGTTATAGATCCTTTCCACTCTTAGCCTAAAGTGGGGAGGTGATGAAAGCTGAGAAATTATCCCAAGAGCGCCTCCTTGCGCTTCAAGACCTTGATTCATCTCTCATGCAACTCGAACACAAAGCAAATAATCTGCCGCTATCAAAGCTCCTTGAAGAAAAGCGCTTGGAATTTGCTAGCGCTAGAGATCTAGCAGTTGCTGCTAGTACTGAGCGAAGTGATATTAAGCATGAACTATCAAAATCAGAGCTTGATGTGGAGCAAGTTTTATCTCGCATTGAAAAAGATGAGAAGCGCCTCTCATCAGGTGTGGGAACTCCAAAAGAGCTAGAGCAGACTCAACATGAATTGGAATCACTATATAAAAGACGAGCAGAGCTTGAAGATATTGAACTTGAAGTGATGGTGCGCCTGGAAGGTCTTGATAGCAGAATTGCTGAGCTATCAAAGAGACGCGATGAGTTAGCAATTGAAGTTGATGCAATAACAAAAGATCGCGACCAAGCACTTGAGCAGATCAGCCAAGCAGTAAGTGCTACAAAATCAGATCGGGATACCTTAGTAAAAGATATTGAGGCAGAGCTCTTATCGCTCTATGAGAAAATTAGATTAACAAGTGATGGCCTTGCAGCAGTTCGACTCTCTGATGGAAAGTGCCAGGGCTGCCACTTAACTATGAGCGCAGCAGAGCTAACAAGGATTAATGCACTAGCAATTGATGAGTTAGTACGCTGTGAAGAGTGTCGCAGAATTCTTATAAGGATTACTTAAATGGCAAGAAAGTTAATAATTTATGCAGATGGTGGCTCAAGGGGAAATCCAGGGCAAGCTGCCTATGGAGCTCTGGTATGTGAAGGCGATAAAGTCTTAATTGAGATTGCTGAGAAAATTGGTATTGCCACCAATAACGTTGCTGAATATCAAGGGCTAATTGCTGGGCTAAGAGCAGCTAATAAGATCGATCCCGCAGCTCATATTGAGGCTCGCCTAGATAGTAAGTTGGTAGTGGAGCAGATGAGCGGGCGATGGAAGATTAAAAATATTCCACTAGCAAAGCTTGCAATGGAGGCAAAGAAGATTCACTCACCGCAGTTGATTACCTTCACCTGGATTCCAAGGGAAGAAAATCATGCGGCAGATCGCTTAGTAAACCTTGCTCTAGATGGTAATTAAACTCTAGCTTCCAGGGCTAACAGTTGACATATTAAAGTCATTAATCACAAGCGCCGGAGCTTTCATGCTTGTGATATCTCCAGCCCACTCTCTTGGTTGAGTCCAAGCGCTCTCAGAGGCTTGAGCAATTCGAGAAAGTGCGCTCACTGGAGAGTCATTCCATCTGAAATTGTTTGTAGCTCCCACAACTTCGCCGCCCTTGACGTGATAAACCCCATCTCTGGTAAGTCCAGTTAGCAAGAGCGTATTGGGATCAACCATTCTGATATACCAGAGCGTGGTGAGAAGAAGTCCATTATCAACTTTCTTAATTAGATCCTCTAGATTTCCACTTGCTCCATCAACTTTCATAATCAAGTTATCGCCAAGTGGGGTGTAGGGCAGAGAAGTTAACTTCGCACTTGCTCTCGTTTGTAATAGAGAAGTAAGAACTCCATCCTTAAGCCAATCAACTCTCTTTGCCTCCTGCCCATTATCAAAGACAGAGGTAAATGGTGAACTAACTGCAGCAGAGATAAAGGGAGATCCTGGTAGCTGTTGATCCTTTGGATCGCTATAAAGCTGGAAGCTCTTATTAGATAGCTTCTCACCAACTCTAGTTCCGCCACCTTTTTTAGAAAATACGCTCTGCCCTTCAAATGCATCGCGGCCACTTGAAACCCACATCATGTAGGTGAAGAGATCAGCTACCGCACCTGATGGAACGATGCTGGTGTAGCGCCCAGCGGGAAGATCAACTTTGCGCTCTTGCCAGTTAAGTCTCTGGCGAATCTCTTTATCAATTCTCTCCACAGAGACATCTTTGAAATCATGAGTTTCAACGCCAGACCAGGTAGATCTTGAGCGTCCATGAGACTTTCCAGTCATCTCAACTCTTCCAACCGGTGAGTCATAACGAAGTCTCATCCCGCCTTTTGAGCCAACCCAGAGGCTCTCATGGGTATGTTCGGCGTATCCAAATAATTCAATGCCATCTGATTTAGATGCCTGCATCATTGCACCTAGATCTGGGGCAAATTTAGAAAATACATCTGGCCCAGTTGGAGCGTGTTTATCACTCCAATTGCCATAGCTAACATCTTTAGCAAGTGGAGCGTAATCATCTGCCTCACCTGATGCCTTAGCAGCAGCGAGAGCTTCAGCAAGTATTGAGTCAATATCTCCCTCTTCAACACTAGTTCTAGTAACCCCGCCTGATGCCATTGCAGATCCTGTTGCAATAAAAGCAATGACAGTTACCGATCTGGTAGCAATTACTCCATTGGTAGTTAGAGTGCTACTAGCCCAGCGAAGATTGGCCTGCGTCTTATCTCTAACTAAAACAATGCAATCATCACTTGTTGCTTTAGCAAGAATCTTTTCGACTAAATCTTGAGCAGAGATCATTTGCCCACCTCAGCTACGGTATTTAGAATGTTTATCTTCTCAAAGATAGCTGCTGGGCAGCCATGGCTAACGGCGGCAACCTGTCCTGGTTGCGCCTTTCCGCAATTAAACGCCCCGCCTAGAACATAAGTTGATGGGCCGCCAACTCTCTTCATCGCCCCCCAGAAATCAGTGGTAGTTGCTTGATATGCCACATCTTTTAATTGACCCACAATTTTTCCACCTTTAACTCGATGAAAGCGCTGGCCAGTAAATTGGAAGTTATAGCGCTGCATATCAATCGACCAGGATTTATCACCAAGAATGAAAATGCCATCATCAATTGATTCAATTAAGCCTTTTAGATCAGGGCCATCTGGATCGGCTTTTAGCGAGACATTAGGCATTCTCTGAATTGGCACATGTGATGGTGAATCTGCATAGGCGCAGCCATTACTTCGCTCTTTATTGACAGCAGCAGCAATTCTTCGATCTAGTTGATAGCCAACCAAGATTCCATCTTTAACGATATCCCAGCTCTGAGCAGCAACTCCTTCATCATCAAAGCCCACCGTGCTTAAACCATGCTCAGTGATTCGATCTCCAGTGACATTCATAAGAGGCGAGCCATACTTTAAGTTGCCAAGCTTGTCTGGAGTGGCAAAAGAAGTTCCTGCGTAATTTGCTTCATATCCAATGGCTCTATCAAGTTCTGTGGCATGGCCAATTGATTCATGAATTGTTAGCCAGAGATTTGAAGGATGAATAAGTAAGTCATATCTGCCAGGTTCAACAGATGGTGAGGCAACTTTCTCTGCAAGAAGGGATGGCAGCTCTGCTATCTCACTATCCCAATCCCAGATTGAGTTATCCATCCACTCCCAGCCATATCCGGCAGGTTGGGCAAGAGTTCGCATCGCTTCAAAGCCATGGCTACCAATTGAGATTGCTTCAATCTGAGTCTGCACTCTAACTCTCTGCTGCGTTGTGCTGGTGCCTGCAGAGTCTGCGTAATGCTTCTGCTCTTTAACAAACATAGTGTGAGCGCTGGTGTGATTAACACTTGAGGATGCAAGAAGCTTTGAGCTAAGTGATGCTAGGAGATCTTTCTTCTCACTATCAGAGATAAGAAATGGATCGATCTTGTATGAAGAGACCCAGGTTTTATTGGGATAGATGGGTTCACTAACTAATTTAATTTCATCTGTTGATAGCGGCTTTGAAGTCTTAGCCATAGCAACTGCGCTTAAAGCTAATTTCTTAGCAGTATCAGTTGAGAGATCAGGGGAGGAGGCAAAACCCCAAGCGCCATCAACGATTACTCGGACGCCAATTCCAAGATTTGATTCATCGCTTTGAGTCTCAGGCTTTGCATCTCTTAGCGAGAGATATCCAGTTCTAGTTCTCTCGATTCTGACATCAACATGAGATGCCCCAGCAGCTTTTGCTGCATCAATAGCTGCATCTGAGAGAGCGCTTAGAGGAAGTGCTAGAAAGTCTGCATCAACGGTATTGGCCATTGCCAAACCCTATTGGCTATTGCGATTTAGGCAAGAAGCGCAGTGATTTATGAGGATATTGGCAGGAGATGTAGAATCACCCTTGAAGAGTCGCCCGGATCACTGCGTTACTTAAGAGCCTAATTAACTTTTAAGCACCGAGGAAAGTCCGGACTCCAATGGGCAAAGTTGTGGGTAACTCCCACCCGGAGCAATCCGCGGGATTAGTGCAACAGAGAGTAAACCGCCAATAGCAATATTGGTAAGGGTGAAACGGTGGTGTAAGAGACCACCAGTGCATGTAGTAATACATGTAGCTATGTAAACCCCACCTGAAGCAAGACCAAGAAGATAGTGCGCTGCTCGCGCTGAGCTATCGGGTAGGTTGCTTGAATCTGTAAGTAATTACAGATCTAGATGGATGGTGATCGGTTCGCAAGAACTACAGGATCCGGCTTATAGGGCGACTCTTCTTAGTATTCTCTTTATATACTTTCACAATGAATCAATTACGCCAATACTCTCGCGCTCGAATCGCAATTACAACTTCCTTCGTTATTAATGGATCTACAGTTGGTGCCTTTTATGCTCGGATTCCAGATTTTAAAAAAGAGTTGGGAGTATCAAACAGCGCAATAGGTTTTGCCCTGTTGTGTATTGCGTTAGGTGTGTTGATTGGGCTTGGTTTTGCAGGTCGACAATCTGCAAAAAGCGGCAGCGCACCAGTCACCCGTTATTCAACCTATGCATTGGGACTTTCACTTTTGTTGGTAGGTCCGGTTGTTAACTTCCCACTTCTTTGCGCGACATTTATTGTTTTTGGTATGTGTCTCTCAACCCAAGATGTTGCAATGAATGCCCATGCAATTGTGTTAGAGCATGAGGCAAATAAACGTTATATGAGCACCTTTCATGCGATGTTTTCTGTCGGCGCTTTATCTGGTGGTGTAATCGGTGGTGTATTGGCTCAGCAAAATGTAGGAATTATGTGGCAATGTGTGTTTTTAGCAATACTAATTTGTTTAGCCAATTTTATTGTTCGAAATATGTTCCTATCAGCTGATTTGGATAAACATGTAATAGAAGGAAAAAAGCGGATTAAGAAACCAAAGGTATTTTTGATTGTTGGTCTACTTGGTTCATGTGCAGCAATTGGAGAGGGTGCTTCAGGGGATTGGGGGGCAATTCTTGCCCGTGATACCTTCAATGCGACACCATTTATTTCAACCTTGCCTTATATATGTTTCTCAGCAGCAATGGTGATTGGCCGTTTATGTGGGGATTGGCTTGCAAGTAAATATGGACCAATTAAATTGATTATGGCAGGCGGATTAATTGCAAGTATTGGTTTAAGTAGTGGGTTGATTGTTGGCGGAATCGGCGGCGTAATTTTTGGTTGGCTAGCTGCTGGTATTGGCCTTTCAACGGTAATTCCAATGTTGTTCACGCAAGCAGGTGAAATCGCAAAGAATAGGTTTGCTGGCCAAATTGCACCTTCTGAAGCAGTGGCGATGGTTTCAGGTATTGCTTACTTCGGGTTTTTAGTAGGACCACCAACTCTGGGCTTTTTAGGAGATGTGATTGGTTTGCGATGGGCAATGATGGTGCCAGCAGTATTAGCTTTATTAATGGCGCTAAGTTCAAAGCCTGTATTGAGCGCTAAGTAGAACTGTAATTGCCTTAAACATTGCTGGATTTATTCTCTTAAACTTCTTAAGCTCTAACCAATAACAAATTGGATTTGTTTTAGTTTGCAGTTGTTTGAGGGCAAAAGTGAGGGCAAGTGCTTAGTTTCAAGCGTAAATGGAATGTGTCCGGCTTATAGGGCGACTCTTCTTTTTATGGATATTGCAGATTGCCATCGCCATATGAAGCAGTTACTTCAGTGATGAGAATTTGGTAACCCTTGTACCAACGCTTTACTTCCTGCTTTGCAACTAAATGCTGAGGGTACTTCGCAAGAGCCTTAACCGATTCCATATCTTTGAAAAAGTAAATGGAATTCTTCAATCGACCATCTGGTGACATCCAACGATGTACGGAAATAAAGCCTGAAAGACTCGAAGCAAACTCATCTATTTGGCCATCTAGAAGATGGAACTCATCGTCATATTCGCCAGGTTCAAACACAAACTGGCATGCAATTGTGTTGCTAATGAGCTCTCCTCTTCTTCTTTCAACAAGGATACAGGAAGGGTATTTTGCTCCGGCTTATAGGGCGACTCTTCTTTATATTTGCTCTGTACCAATTCGTTACTAGCGCTGGCTTCGCCTCTTCAGTGCTCCTACTACCCGCATAACAATGCCAACCAAAATCACTCCATAGACCAGAAGAGAAAATACCCACTTGATACTTGAGGATGTTGAGGCAATTAGAGCGGTCGACGAAGAAATCGTGCCGTCTGCAAGGTACTGCTTTGAGAGAGCGGCTAAGGAAAAGTTCTCAAACCAATCAAAGAGAACTTGAGCAAATGGGAGCAGATTTAAAACCCCAACCTTTTTCGAATATGGCTTAAACAAGATCGACACCCAGGCCACATACATAACTCCGTAGATCAAAGCAAAGAGAGAGTCCCAAACCTGATTGAAGTTAATGTAGGCATTAATCATCTGATCAGAACGTTCTGCAAGGAAGGCAAGAATCTCTACTTGACCAAAGCCCAACGAAGTTCCGAGTGACTTAATACTGCTGTTGGCAACTTCAAAAGCCTTGCCCTTTCCCGTGAGGAAAAAGAGAAGGTAACCGGCAAAGACGGAGGTGGCCAGCAACGCGGTGATCAGGTTTGACTTTGTGTAGAAAAACTGTGACGCGCGACTTAAGGGTCCGAATTTTCTCGACGGATTTTTGCTCTCGGTGCTTTTATTAGACATATTCGTATCTTACCTCGACCTCACGTATAACAATGTCGACTCCGGCTTATAGGGCGACTCTTCTTTATACTTAAGGCATGAAGTTTGGAATCCACTCTGAGCAATACCAGAACAATTACTCAAAAGAAGAAGAGCAAAAATTCACTCAGGTATTTGGTGACTTGACTTTAGAGTTTGCAGCCAAAATGGCTGAAGGAATTTATGCCTCAGATGAGTCTGTTCAAGAACTCGTGAAAAAACATTACGACTTTATCCTTCAGTTTTGGACTCCGAATAAGGAAGCCTACAAATCCCTAGCGATGACATATATCTTGCCATCGCCTTACAGGGACAGTTATGAAGAGGTTGCCCAAGGTCTAGGTAAATATCACTACGACGCTATGTGTATTTGGGCTGATAAGAACCTTTAAGTCTCTCCGGCTTATAGGGCGACTCTTCTGCCAAGTTTTCCATATTGTAGAATTTCTATATGGCAGCTGATGTTAAGAATCTGGATTTTGCCGCGGAGTTAGCGATTGGAAAACCTAATTCTCTGGGTAACACGCTGAAAGTTGTAAAGGTAGTTGAGTCCAATTCAAAGCTGTTTCCCCAACTCTTGAAGTTGCTCCTCCATGAAGATTCCATCGTTGCCATGAGAGCCATGAATGCCACAAAGCGGCTGATGCGAGCAGATAAGGATTTCTTTGACCCACACAAGGAAGCGCTGGTAAAGAGTTACTCTAAAAGTAAGCACAATGTCGTCAGACTTGGATTGATAACTCTGTACTTTGATTTCGTAAAAGAGTTCTCAGCCACCGAGTTAAAAAGCATCAAGGCCTTAACCTTGAAGTGGATAAATGAGACAGAAGATTGGATGATTCTTGCCCAAGGACTAAAACTCCTTGAAAAATTGGCCAAGATTGATCCTAAGGTTCAACCAGAGTTAATCAAAGTTGCGAAGGTTCTTCAGAAAGATGCGAGAAAGGCTGTATCTACGAAGGCCAAGAAAGTTCTATCCGGCTTATAGGGCGACTCTTCTTATCAAAGCCTAAAGATTAACGACCTGTCCAAGGTTCTTGTCGATGGCAACATCCAAAGCTAACTTTCCAACTGAAATATCTTGCAATGAAATACCAGTACCATCAAAAATTGTTACTTGGTTCTCGCTCTCTCGGCCAAGATAGACACCATTGATAACATCGCCTAACTCAATGATTTGGTTTGAGTTCAAGATACCTTTCCTTACGGCAGTCTGACATTCTCCAAGAGAAATTGACTGACTTAGATCGTCGGTAAATACCCTGGCAGTTGAGAACAACTCTTCATCTATCTCTTGTTTTCCAACAGAGTCAGCGCCCATACAATTGATATGAACCCCAGGACCGA